>NZ_CP098755.1:1335833-1680000 GCF_023746555.1 Brevibacillus ruminantium | reverse complement strand
CCACTTGGTTAACTTATGTGCCAGATCACGGACTTTTTCCAATGAACGCTCACTGGTAAACGGAGGACTGTGGAAGTGAATTGCCTCCAGCGTAACCCCGCGCTTCATCATCATCCAACCAGCCACAGGGCTGTCAATCCCGCCCGAGAGCAGAAGCATGACTTTGCCGCCGGAGCCTACCGGCAAACCGCCCGGTCCCGGAATCGTCTGACAACTGATATACGTACCCTCTGCACGAATTTCGATATGGACAACCGCCTCCGGCTGGTGAACGTCCACTTTGATCGCCGGCAAATTGCGCAGGATATGTGTTCCTACCAATCGGTTCATTTCCATGGAGGGAGTTGGAAAACGCTTGTCAGCCCGTCGCGTTTCCACGCGGAAGGTTTTGGGCTCCGGCTGAATCTGGCGGATCATCTCGAGTGACTTCTCTTTGATCACTTCGGCATCCTGTTCCACCTGAATGGTAGGGCTGAACGAGGAAATGCCAAATACACGCTTCAGCCGCTCCATTACAGCTTCCGCATCTTCCCCGTGCAATTCAACATACATGCGTCCGTAGCTGCGCCGCACTTTGATTTTGAAAAAGGAACGCAGCACACTTTTGACGCTGCGCGCCAGTGCTTCTTCAAACTGATCGCGATTTTTTCCTTTTAAGGCCAGTTCGCCGTATCGAATCAAGATGACATCGTAGTTCATAACAGGCTCCTTTGCATCCTTACACTTTTGCTTTTTTAAATGAAGACATCCCACTTACTTCCGCTACAGCAGCAAGAAACTGTTCCACTTCTTGCTCGGTATTTTCTCTGCTCAGGCTGATCCGGATAGCAGACAACGCACGCTCCTTGTCCATCCCGGTCGCCATCAAGACGCGGCTTGGCTCATCCCGCTTGGAGGAACAGGCTGATTTGGTGGATACGAGATATCCCCGCTCCTCCAATGCATGGAGGATAACCTCTGCCTTCATGCCAGGGAAGGAGATATTGGTAATATGCGGTGCGCTTCCTTCCTCGGGAGAATTGAGCGCAACACCCGGGATCTGCGAAAGTCCGTCCCGGAGCCGCTGCGTCAGCGCAATCATGTTTGCTGCATCCCGTGCTCCCTCTTCTGTCAATATGCGAATGGCTTTGGCCATCCCGGCGATCGCAGGGATATTTTCCGTGCCGGAGCGAAGACCGCCCTCCTGACCACCGCCTGTGAGCAAGGGCTGAATGATCAAGCCCTCCCGCTTGTACAGGATGCCAATGCCCCGGGGACCGTGAAATTTATGAGCAGAGATGCTCGCCAAATCAATTCCCCACTCTTTGAGTCGAATCGGCAGCTTTCCAAAGCTCTGGACAGCATCGACATGAAACAGGGTTTTTGGAAATTGCTTCAGCCACTGACCGATTTCCGCAATCGGCTGGATCGTCCCCAACTCGTTATTCACATGCATGACGGATACTAGAATCGTATCGTCTTTCACTGCCTGTTTAACAGCCTCCACCGAGACGCGCCCTGAGCGATCGACCGGCAAGAAGGTTGTAGAGAAGCCAAAAGACTCCAGTTGTTTGCATACATCGTATACGGCAGGATGCTCTACGCTGGTCGTCACAATATGCTTGCCCCTACCCCGATATTGAAAGGCCACTCCTTTAAGGGCGGCGTTGTTGCTTTCAGTTCCTCCGGAAGTAAACAGGATTTCGGACGGTTTGCAGCCGAGATACTGAGCGGCTACCGCGCGCGCCTGTTTCAATACATTTTCGGCCTCCAGTCCTTTCTGATGGAGCGAAGAGGGATTTCCATAATAGGACTCCATCGCCCGCTTCACCACCTCAATTACCTGAGGATAAGGCCGGGTCGTGGCACTATTATCAAAATAAATCACAGGTCCACACCTTCCACGTGGGCATTGGCCCAAAGTCTACCTTTCATCATAACACGAGTTCTTTCCTTGCACATAGAGCGGAGCTTTCGATTTCCTCTATTTTCTCCCACTTTTGGACGAGTCACTATCTTTTTTCTCACAAGCCTCTAAAACGTTCATCAATCCTTCACAGATACAAACGCTTACATTGCCAAACTGCTCTTTACAACAGTTTGCCCATTCGTTAAAATAGTCTGTAAATTTAGATAAAAGACAACGAAGAGGAGAGAATCACCATGACTGCACAAGCGATGCAAGAGAAAATCCGCAAGATGGAAGCGGAACTGAAACGGCTCCAGGCTGAGCTGAAAAAAATGAATCATACCCAGATCGATAAAGCAGAAACAGCCTATCTAAATGAGGTGTACAACGGTTGATCCATTTTAACCCTTTTGATTAGCGTGGAAGGATGCACACAGGACGTGCTGAATCCCACGCATTTTTTGTTTCCAGGCGCTGGATCCGTTTGCCAATGAAGGAAGCATTTATCCAATGAAAGCAGCTGTTTCCTCCGTTTACAATATTCTTGCGCAGTATGCACAACATGAGTAAACGACCAAGGGGGACAGACATCTATGTTCAACGCATCTTGGAAACGCACGACTGTCAGTACATTGCTCGCTCTTGCCATGCTTCCGCTCGCTCAGGCATCGGCAGAATCCATTTCCGTCCAATCAGGAGACACGCTCGGAAAAATCGCTTACAGGTATGGCGTGACTGTCGAACAACTGAAGGCAGCCAACCAGCTTCAGTCGGACATGCTCTTGATAGGTCAAAACCTCTACATACCGCCAGATTCTCAGGTCTATACTGTTCGCTTGGGGGAGGCTACCCAATCCGTAAAAGCAGACAAGCCCTGGGTGACGATGTCCACGTACACCGTTTCCCAAGGAGATACACCCTGGACCATTTCCATCGCACACGGCATTCCGCAGGAGGAGTTTTTACAGGCAAATAAACTAACGGAAAAGGATTACCTGCAAATTGGACAGACCGTAAAAATTCCGGTGCATCATATCCCGCTCACCTCGACTCCGGGGGCTGCCTATGGCGAGTATCTGGATTGGTTTGAAGCAGCCCAGTACCTCTTCCCGATCAACACGGTTGCAGTCGTAACCGATTTCGAAACAAAACGAAAATTTAAGGTTAAGCGGACGATCGGCTCTTTTCACTCGGACACCGAGCCGCTGACAGCAGCAGATGCGGCGATCATCAAAGATATCTGGGGGGGCAGTTATTCCTGGAAGGTGCGCCCGGTCCTCGTAGAAGTGAACGGCAGAAAACTGGCTGCTTCGATGACGTCTATGCCGCACAGTATCGAGTACATCACCGACAATAGCTTTGACGGACATTTTGACATTCACTTTCCCGGCAGTCTCCGTCACATGGATAATCTGATCGATCCCGATCACCAGGCAGCCATCAAGATCGCCGCAGGACTTTCCAAATAGCGAACAAAAAATCCGCCCCGGCATGGCAAACTGGCCAAAGGGCGGATTTACATTTACATTTCCTTTTCCTACCTCCTGTCGGCCACAGGCAATTCTCCAGCATACACTCCCTGAAAGACCTCCGTGGCCGGCCCGGTCATATAGACGTGATTGTCTGTTTCCCGCCACTCGATCAGCAGGTCACCTCCTGCCAGATGGACAGTAACGGTTCTCTCCGTCTTTCCGCTCAGGCAGGCCGCAACCGCTGCCGCACAAGCCCCGGTTCCACAGGCGAGCGTCACTCCCGAACCTCTCTCCCACACACGAAACAGCAGTTCCTGCCGGTTTAACACCTGGATAAATTCCACATTGGTGCGTTCGGGAAACCACTCATGCCGCTCGATGTGAGGACCGTAAGCGGTGACATCTTCCTCCTCCAGCTTTTCCACAAACAATATGGCGTGGGGGTTGCCCATCGAGACAGCCGTCAGGGGAAAGGTACGCCCCTCCACCGTCAATGGATGCTCCACCACCTGCTCATCCGGCTCGCCCGTCATTGGAATCGCAGAGCGTTTGAATCGGGGCTCGCCCATGTCTATCGTCACCACATCCACTTTTCCATCAGGACCGAGGCTGACTTCCGGAGTGACGATTCCCCCCAGCGTCTCTACCGTAAAAGAGGTTTTCTTCGTCAAGCCATGATCCACCACGTATTTACTGACACAGCGCAGTCCGTTTCCGCAGTTTTTTGCTTCGCTGCCATCATTATTGAAGACTCTCATGCGGAAATCAGCTGAATCGGACGGCATAATCAGAATTAATCCATCTCCGCCTATGCCAAAATGACGATCACTGACTCTTCTCGCCAGCTCCGGCAGATTGACGCCCTCCAGCCGCTCTTCAAAACAGTTGACGTAGACATAATCATTTCCCAACCCATGCATTTTGGTGAATTTCATCGTCGGTTCCTCTCTGTGTTCGGCGTTCTGTTATCCATTATTTTAACACAGAACATCACCTTGGACAGTCGTGGTATACTACCCCTAGCATGCAACAGCGAGGAGGATAGCGATGGATTTCTCCACACTCAAATATGTTCTCGGCACAAAAAATGAAGCAAAAGTAAAAGCTGTTCGGCTGGCAACAGGGGCTGATCCTCTTTGTATGTCCGTCCCCTCCGGTATCTCCGACCAACCCCTCTCGGAAGAGGAGACGATTCGCGGTGCAGTGAATCGGGCCAAGGCCGCCCTCACGGAAGCCGGCGAAGGCTACATTGGACTCGGACTCGAAGGCGGTCTGGCTTACGACGACCTCTTCACCCAGCAATGGTACCTGGTTTCCGTGTGCGCTGCCTGGGATGGGACGCAGTTGTCCCTGGGAAAAGGCCTGGCGTTTCCGATGCCGAATGAAGCAGTTGAGCGGATCAAGCGCGAGGATGTTGAACTGCGGACCGTCATTGATGAATGGAGCGGCACAACAGGGAGCAACCACCGGGGAGGCGCTTATGGCTTGATTACCGGCGGGCGTATCCAGCGAGCAGAGGTTTTCCGGGATGCAGTGATTGCCGCTCTTGCTCCGTTCGTTTCACCCTTTTACCGGGAGACGACCTAAAATGAAAAAAGCCTCCCCTGAAAGGAGAGGCTGATGAGCACTATCGGGCGACGTAGTATGGGTAGATCACCAGTGCGCCAATCAGCGCAACAGCACCTACGATCATTGCCCACGTGCCAAGGGTACGGGCATTTCGACGAAACGCCATGTAACCCAGGATCATTCCGACTGGAGCGATCAGGTACGGCAGCAAAAAGAGGGACAGGATGGACAGGCCAAGCCCTGTCATTCCCAGGCCGCTTGCTCCATTTTCAGGCTCTGACTCTGTCTGGTTGGAACGTCGGACTCCACGGACAGGCTCCGCGATTTCTGCGGCACTCTCTACATCGTAATCCCGCGTACGTTCAGCCGTTGTACGAGAGGGTACCCGTTCCACATCGGCTCCGGCCAGATTACCAAAGGGGGTCTCTGTCGATTCTCCCTCGTAGCGCTCTGTCTGCGTCTGTGGATCGTAGTCGATGATTCGTTTGGTCTTGCTGGTGTCCGGGGTGAATACAGCCCCCATCCAACTGTCAGCAGCAAACTCCGTGTCCCGCTGATCCACCATTTCAGCGAGCCCGTTGTCTGCTTCCTTCTGCTCAGCATTCATACGTTCGTCTTTGTCGTACGCCATGGGATGCTCAGCCCCTTTGCACAAGGATTATGGTGAAGGAAGTAGCCTTATTCTCTGCCTTCGGTGTACAATTTAAACTGGAGGCGAGAGGATGAAACCAGAGAGAACCCTAATAATTGGCATCGATATTGACGGGACGGTCACGGAACCAAGCAGTATCGTGCCGTTGATGAACGAAAGCTTTGGTAAACATTTGCGATACGAAGACTGTTTTGCGTACAATCTGGCGACTGTCTACAATATAACCGAGGAAGCTTTTGCCGATTGGCTGGACAAAAATGGAGAGCGGTTATACGATGAAGCACCGGTGCACGGAACAGCCGACGCGGTTTTACGGAATTGGTACCATCAGCATCGACTCGTCTACATCAGCGCCAGGGAAGCCCGGCACAGGGATGTTACCCTGAACTGGTTCTCCCGCTACCAAATCCCTTATCATGAGCTGGACCTGATCGGTTCCCACGACAAGCTGGCTGCCGCACGGAAATGGCGGGTTGACCTGTTTCTTGAGGATCGATTGGAAAATGCCTTGCAGTTATCAGAAGACCTGGAAATTCCGATCCTGCTCTTCGATACACCCTACAACCAGGGGACGCTTCCCGAGCTCGTTCACAGAGTGTACTCCTGGGAGCAGGTCGATACTTTGGTAAAATCGTGGCCGATCAAGCATATTCTGCGATAAAGAACGCATAGAAGCATGAAAGGAAAAGACGTATCACCACAAACGGGATACGTCTTTTTCCTTACTACCTTACTGCTTTTTTGGTTTGAAGGTGTGACAACAGGTCTGGGAGGAAGAGCCTGCCCGATCCTTGTGGGTAGAGTCGTAGCCGTACTCGCCGGCGAACTCTTCTTTAAAGTTTGCACCTGCATGGGCGTCGATTTCCACCATAATCATGTCGGCATTACAGTTGTTTCCTTCGCCCCAGTACGCACAGTTGGCTACGCTGCACTTTACTTCTGGCATGTTGATTCACCCCCTAGGGGCTATCCTTCACCACATGTGAACGGCTTATACTTTCCATATCCAGCATCAACAATTGCCTAAACCGAAGCAAGAAAGAAGGGTAAGTATGCAAAAACAACAGGTTGTCGTCGTTACCGGGGCTACCGGTGGACTCGGTTCTGCCTTGGTGCGCTTGCATTTGGAGCGAGGGGACACGGTCATTGCTGCGGCGCGCTCGGAATCACGTTTGGAGGCGCTCGCCCAAAGTATGGGAAACCCGGCCCATCTGTTTTGCTTTGCCCTTGAAGTCACCGACGCGGCCAAATGCAAGCAGCTGGCAGAATGGGTCCAGGAACATTTCGGGCAATGCAGCCTGCTTTACAACAACGCCGGAACGGCTTCGTTTGAACCCTTCGCAGAAATGAACCTGACCGACATCAAACAGACGATTGACACCAATGTGAATGGACTTCTCTATATCACCCATGCGTTTCTGCCGATGATGCTCGCGACAAAGACAGGACACATTGTCAATATTGCCTCGCTGGCTGGGCAAGTGGCCACTGCCAAGGCGGCCGTATACGCAGGGAGCAAAGCCGCTGTGATCCGGTTCAGCGAGGGTCTCAGACATGAATTGGCGAAAACAGGCATACAGGTGACGTGCGTCATGCCCGGCCCGATCGACACGCCTTTCCTGGACCATGCCGACCGGACAGGGGCATACAGAGGAAAGGTACAGCGCTATCTGCTTACTCCGGAGAAGACCGCCAGGCGTATACTGCATGCGGTAGAAAAAAAGCAGGACGAGCTTGCCCTGCCTCGCCGCCTACACCTGCTCTCCCTGTTTTACCTGCTCCTGCCCGCTGGCTTGAAGCGTCTCCTGGCTCCCTTGCTCAACCGCAAGTAGCTGCGCTGCGTCCAGTCCGCGAAGAAGCGGAAGCGCGACAAGCCCGATCACCATGCACGCTACGGACGAGGCCAGAAACATTCCTTGCAGCCCGGTCAAAGGAATCAGCAGCCCGGCCAAACCGGCCCCAGCAGGCATTCCGGTGCCCGTAATCGTTCGCACGCTCGTCAGCACACGTCCCAGCAAGTGGGAGGGAATCTGCTTCTGCAAATAGCTTCGGTACAAGATGTTGTAAGGGGTAAAGCTCATCCCTGCAAGTGCCATCGACGCGATCGCCACATCAGTCCTCGTGAAAAAAGCAAAGGGAAGTGTGGTTATGCCCCACAGGATGATGATCGATGACAGTGTGATCCCGGTCGAAACTTTCCAGTTAATCGTGGAAAACAAGAGCGATCCAAGCAATGCTCCTCCCGCGAGCGCGGACCACAGGAAGCCCATGGCGATGGCTTCTCCTCCGAGAAATTCGTTGGCGTACAGCGGCAGAGCGATCTCCAAGGGACCATACGCCATATTAAAAAAGAAGGTGAAAAACAGCAGCCAAAGAAGCTGCGACCGCTTCCAGAGAAAACGATACCCGGTTAAAATATCGCTGCCCAGTGTACGAAAAAAGGCTCCGGCTTGCTGAGCGCTGCCCGGTTCGACAGGCTCCTCCAAGGAAGCTGCCGGAATCCGCACGAAACAATACGCGCATAAGAACATGGCACCGGCATCCACCAATAGGACCATGGCTTCACCGATCAGAGCGATGAGCACACCGGCCAGAGCGGGCCCAAACAAATTCGTAATCTGCCACTGGCTTTCCATTACCCCGTTTGCTTTCACAAGCAGGTTTTTGTCAGGAACCAGACGAGGCAACAGCGCCTGAGCCCCTGCGCTGCTGAGCGGCGAGAGAAGACCTGCCAGTACGATCAGCACATACATGACCCACAGCGGCAGTGCTTCTGTCTGCAAGACGATGACCAGCGCCACGAAGATAATCCCGCGTAAAATGTTGTCCCAGATGATCAGCTTGCGCCTTGGAAAGCGATCGAGAAGGACTCCGACCACTAGACCTGCGGCCACCGCCGAAAGCATAAAGGCGAGAACGACTCCCCCCATGGCGATGGGAGATCCTGTTCGTTTCATGACAAACCAGGACAGTGCGACCCAGCCAAATGAATTCCCCAATGAAGATAAAAACAGTCCGAGCCAGTACCAGCGAAAAGCAGAATGTTTCCAGAGTTGTTTCATATGTGTCTCCCTCTATTTTCCAAGCTTATTTTCATTTTACTCCATATCTTATACATATTCAATCACTATGTTTATTAAATAACCACAAAAAAACACCTTCTTTGCACCCGTTAGTTTGCAAAAAGGTGTTCCTCTTCTTTATGATGCGGCATTTTCTGTTGCAGACTCCACTGTTTTCCCGGCTCGTGCTGCGAACAGCCAAAGCACTCCGGCAATGAAGCCAAAAATAGCCAAGCCGCTGGAAATCACCGCACTTCCTACCTCTTCAGCCCCGTATCCGACGATCAGGCAACCAATTGCAAAGCTGCCCATCGTTCCCATTTCTCTTATCGAGAACACGCGTGCCAGATAATCCGCATCCGTCAAACGCTGCAAGCGGGTCACTGCCATAATGGTAGCGCTGAACGAAGCAAACGCACAAAACAGGGTAGCACCGGCTAATATCATGATCGGCCCGGCATGGAACATCGCGTAAATGGAGAGACCCATCGCGATCAAGACCCAGCCCAACGCGGCATTCACCCGCTTTTCACCGGCCCTGTCCGCCCATTTGCTGACTACGATTCCGGCCAACACGCCTCCCAGCCCAAGCGGAATATCAAGCAATCCGAAAATATGCAGGCCCTCTTTTCGCTCTTGCAAAATATGAAACATGAGCATGATGTAATAGGCACCCAAGATTCGCTCTGCCATCTGGTAGACCAAAACCGACTTGATTTGCGGAGCCTTCCGAATGTATTGGAAGCCCTCACGGAACCGAGTCAGAAAGCTGACACTCGCTTTCTCTCCTGCTGCGCGCATAGACGGCATTTTCAGCAAAATGAACAAGGAGACAAAATAGCAGGCAGCATCCAGTAAAAAGTTGAACCGGTAGGAAAAATAATAGACCAAGAATGCTGCAATCCCCTGGCAGACGATGATCAAAAAAGAAGTCGTTCCCTGGAGCAGTGAATTGGCTTGCAGCCGATCCTCAGACTCCACCGAGGAGACAATCGCTACCTGCATCGCCGGCTGAAAAAACGCACTGCAGACGTTGACCAGGATGAGCAGCAAAAAGGCAACCCACAGATAGGCGGGAGTCGTGATCCAAAAAAAGAGGCTGACCAAAATGCCCCGCAGCAGGTTTACGTTAATCATAACCTTTCGCTTATCCCAGTTTTCCAGCAAAGCGCCAGAGAACAAGCTCGTAATCACGTAGGGAAGCAAACGAAAAACGGTTCCAGCAGCAAAAGATAGACCGGAACCACTCAGGTCATGCAGAAGACCCACGACGGCAATAAACGTAAATTCATTCCCGACGATGTGTATAATGTGAGCCGCGTAGAGACGGCGAAAGACGGGATGCTTGAGAATGGCGGGCATACATACCATGTCCTTTCACCGTTTTTTCCGTATTGTAACACTATTTGCACGAAAAAAGCAGATTTCTCTTGATCAAGATGACGATCTATTGTTACAATACGTTCAAGATTATTTGAACGTTTAAAAAATGTATCGAATCAAATTCTTGTGATCGAGGTGGGTTTATTTTGCGACGGTATATGGTGATCGAAAGCTTGGAACAGCTGAAAGCAATCAGTGATTCTCTGCGAATGGAAATCGTGACCCTTTTGGTCAAGGAAGAACAGACAGGCAAGCAGCTCGCTACCAAGCTGTCTTTGTCTCCCTCAAAGGTTCACTACCACCTCAAGGAACTGGAGCATTATGGTTTTGTCCACGTAGTACGAACGGAAGAAAAAAACGGAATCGTGCAAAAGTTTTTCCGCTCAGTGGCTTATGATTTCAAAGTCAGCGACGTCCTTCTCCCTTCCATCCAGGAGGACACCCTGCTGATGCAGGAGGCCATGATCAATCACCTGCGGACCAGTATCAATCGTCTGTACAATGCACCGCAGGAGTCCTTTCTGTTATTTGCAGAGGAAGCCAAGCGTCCGCCGATGTTTGCCGGAAACGGCGAGATCAAGGCACCGCGTGAGGAGATTAAAGCCTGGCTCGACAAGTATTATGCCTTGTTAGACGAACTGGGTGAGATGGAAGAGCGGCATCTGAAACGGATTGCAGCAGGAGAAGTCGAGGATACAAATGAGGTATTTTATTTTGTAAACGTCGGATTTATGACAGACGAACAGATTTATGTCGCTGAGGATGAATCACTGCCAGAGGGCTATGAATTCATCCGTGATGCGACCGTTAGAAAAATATGCAGGAGGATTAAAAGCGATGACGCAGGCAATGACCCCACCCGCCAATAAAGCTGCACTCTGGAAGAACAGGCAGTTTCTGCGCCTTTGGACGGGAAACCTCATCTCTGCTTTGGCAGACGGAGCCTTTTTTATTGCGCTGTCCTGGTTTATTGTCGATGTCACCGGGTCTGAATCCATCCTGGGAACAACGCTGATGTGCATGTCCATTCCCCGCTTGATCTTTATGCTGGTAGGGGGAGTGGCCGCGGACAAATACAACCGGAAGTGGATCATGTTTGCTTCCATTCTGGCCCGGGGCATCGTGCTGGCCGGATTCGGCTCCCTGCTGTTTCAAGAGACGAATCCCTATTTTACCTACTCTGTGTATGTGACGGCCTTTTTATTTGGAACAGTCGACGCTTTTTTCTGGCCGGCGAGAAGCAGTATACTACCCTCTGTGGTCAGCCGGGAACAGCTTGCACCCGCCAATAGCCTGATGGAAATCGCTCAACAGGTCAGCCTGGTTGGCGGTCCGCTGGTGGCCGCTGTGTTAATGCGAAGCACCAGCTATGGTTTGACCTTTTTGATCATGTCCGCCGCTTTTTTTCTCGGTACCCTGATCATTTGGACACTTCGCTTGCAGCCGACGGAGAAGGAAAGCATCTCCGGCAACCTCTCTGAAAATGCAGCAGCCGAATCCTCCCCTGCTGCAGCGCCCTCCTTCTTCCGACAAGTATTCGAGGGCATTCGCTTCAGCAAAGCGATTCCGATCTTGATGATTATTTTCGGTACCTCTCTGGTTCTCAACATGATGTTTTCCGGTCCCGTCAACATGGGGCTGCCGCTCCTTGTCAAACAGCTCGGCTGGGACAGCAATGCCTATAGCACACTGAACACGGCACTCGGGGTAGGCACGATCTCGGGCGGGATTATTACCGGGCTGTGCAAAGGCTTTCGCGGCCGCTTCCTCCTCATCCCGCTCTTTGTCGGTTTCATGGGCGCAGGGATTGCCGCCGTTTCCTTCATGCACGCCCTCCCCTTCGGTCTGTTGATGATGCTGATCGTCGGGATGATGATGACGATGACCAATATTCCCTTGATTACCTATATCCAGACGATCGTTCCTGTTCACATGCTGGGCCGCGTGATGTCCCTGCTTACCTTTATGTCCGTGGGGCTGGGACCGGTCAGCTATGCCCTTTGTTCATTTTTGCTCAACAAAAAGCTGTTGGCAGCCAGCTCCTTGCTGATGGTAGGGGGAACGGCTGTCGGCTTGATTGGACTGAGTCTGATCCTCTTTCGCCACTTCCGCCAGGCTGAACAGCACCCGCTATGGGCGAGAGACGAACCTCGCCAGGAAGCAGAGCAAACGTCACTTTCTGTATAAAAAGAGAGCCTGATCCTCTGCGGATCAGGCTTTTTCCTTTAAGACGTTTTCCATTTTGCCAGTTCGGACGGAAACTTGTCGTTCAATACCTTGATGTAGGTTCCTTTCATGCCCAGCGAGCGAGATTCCAGAACGCCAGCACTGGCCAGCTTGCGCAGGGCGTTGACGATTACCGAACGGGTCAGGCCGGCTTGATCGGCCAGCTGGCTTGCCACCAGCAACCCTTCTTTCGCATCCAGCTGTTCCATGATTTTTTCAATCGCGATCTGTTCGCTGTAGGACAGAGAGGAAAGAGCGATCTTGGCAAACGTTTTGTCACGCACCTCGTTCTCGATCTGCTCTGTGCGTTGACGGACAATTTTCATGCCGATCACCGTAGCGCCGATCTCCGCCAGGATGAGATCCTCCGTCTCAAAGTTGCCGAAGGCACGGAGCAATACCAGTGTGCCCAGCCGACTCCCGCCTGCATTAATCGGGACAATCGTGGTCATCATCTGCGGGAAGAGCGGCAAGAGCTCCTCCGGCACCATGCTGTACGGGCTTTGAGCTACTTCATTGGCCAAAGACTGGTTAATTTCCAGCAGCTTTTGATTGTAGCCAAACGGCAGCATTCCTGCCCCGTTTCCATCTGGAGCAGCACCAATCCCGTACTCTTCACGTACGCCGTTACCCAGAATGGTTCCATCCGCTGTGACGATATAGACATTGGCGCCGATCACATCTGCAAGCAGACGAGCCAGATCATGGTACCCGACACCGCTCCCTCCCATGGTTTTTTGCAGCATAACGTTGATCCTTCTAGTTTTTTCCAGTAAATTCATTCCATTTTTTCCTCCTTCAGGTTATGTATACTTACAGTATTGTCAGAAAAATCCCTGCTTATACAACCAAATGAGACAATAATAAAAAAAACAGGCCCTTTATGGTGTGTGCCATAAAAGACCTGTCCGTTTCTAATTATCCGCTGGCGGCGCCCTTATTCTTCTGCGACAAACGCCGCGTACTGGGCCGCAGTAAGCAGTTCCTGCATTTCTTCCGGCTTGCTCAGCTCGATGATCACCAGCCAGCCTTCCCCGTATGGATCTTGGTTGATCGTCTCCGGATCGCTTTCCAGATTTCCATTCACTTCGACGATTGTCCCGGAGACCGGAGAAAAAATATCGGAAACAGCCTTCACAGATTCAACGGAACCCAGACTCTCATCCATCGTTACCGTGGCTCCTACTGCAGGCAGATCAACAAAAACCAGGTCCCCCAGCTGCTCCTGGGCAAAACCCGAAATGCCTACACGTACCCGCGTTTCACTCAGTCTTTCCACCCACTCATGCTCCCGGCTGTATACCAATCCCTCACGTACGTCGCTCATTGATTGCTCCCCCTGCTATCCCATAATTCTTTTTTTCATCTCTTGTCCTGTCGGTGTGACAGCCAGTCCGCCAAGCGCAGTCTCGCGCAAGGCACGCGGCATGCTTCTGCCGATCTCGTACATCGTGGTGATGACTTCATCGCAGGGTATCCGGCTCTCAATCCCCGCAAGCGCCATGTCTGCAGCAGCAAATGCAATCGAGGTCCCGATGACATTTCGCTTGATGCAGGGTACCTCCACCAGACCTGCTACCGGATCGCAAACCAGGCCCAGCATCGACTTCAGCGCCATGGCTGCTGCCATAACAGCCTGTTTGGGAGTCCCCTGTCTGATTTCAACAATTCCAGCTGCAGCCATAGCGGTAGCGGAACCGACCTCCGCCTGACATCCTCCCGCCGCACCGGAAATAAAAGAGCGGTTGGCGATCACGTACCCGATGGCACTCGCCGTAAACAGTCCCATGACGAGATGTTCATACGTAAACTTTTCATTTTCATGCAAAGCAAAGAGACAGCCTGGCAGGATTCCCGCTGAACCGGCGGTGGGTGTAGCCACAATTACGCCCATTCGCGCATTGGTTTCCGATGTGGCAAAAGCAAAGCGCATCGCATCTGAAACCAGAGAACCGGTCAACGGCTTCGCTTTTTCTCTGTACCTTTCCATCAGATAGGCATCACCGCCGGAGATGCCGCTTGGAGCCGAGGTGGGATCAGAGCTTCCCTGATCGATGGCCTCTTTCATCTTGATCAGGCGTTCTTTCATCATCCCGATGATCATCTCTTTGCTCCGCTTTGATTTGCGTTCCTCCACCTCGATCATGATCTCGGCAATGCTTTTGTTCTGCTGCTCACACTGCTCGATCAACTCCGTCATCGAACGAAAATCCATGATTCCTCGCTCCTTATCTGGCTGTACTCCCGCTGCTTCAGCTCCCTTTTGATGTGCCCGGCATCATAAGGCTGACTCAAGAGAATATCGACGAACTCTCCATTGATCCATACGATTTTGGATATACCGCCTCCGAGCGAGACACCGCAGACGCGAAATATATCCGTCCCCGTCTCCGCTATTACTTGTAGAGTATTGGGATGATCGTACAACGGGCACTGTTCTTCCAATGAAAAAGAAATCGACACATTTTGGGATTCTGCCAGCCCAAGCGCTTCACGTATCCGCAAATCATCCGTGTCCAGACCGATCAGTCCGCCTACAATCGCTTTGTCGGTCCCATGTCCTTTATAGGTCTGGGCAAAAGAATCATACAAAATGATCTCGGCTCGCTCAGGAGAGGCTCCCAGCAGCTCGTAGACAAACTTTCCGATCGATACCACTCCTGCTGTATGTGAGCTGGACGGTCCAACCATAATCGGCCCGATGATGTCAAAGCAACTGTTGTAGATCATATGGGGGCCTCCGTCAGCGAACCTGCTGCACTCTTTGATAGAGCGGGTAGGCGGAGCAGAGCTGGCTGATCACCGACCGCACGGAAGGATCACCTTTTCCTTTCAGTACAGCGGCAATCGAGCGGCCAATCGTCTTCATCTCGTCTTCCTTCATGCCCCGGGTCGTTGCAGCAGCTGTGCCAATGCGAATGCCACTGGTGACAAATGGACTTTCCGGATCAAACGGGATGGTGTTTTTGTTTGCCGTGATCCCCGCCTCTTCCAAGAGATGCTCCGCTTCCTTGCCCGTCAGGCCAAACACACGGGTATCCAAAAGGATCAGATGATTGTCCGTGCCACCTGACACCAGTCTTGCTCCTTCCTCCAGGAGCGTGTCAGCCAGCGCTTTTGCATTTTTGACCACCTGCTCTGCATACTGGCGGAAGTCAGGCTCCAATGCTTCTCGGAAGGCGACAGCCTTGGCCGCAATGATGTGCATCAGAGGCCCGCCCTGAATCCCGGGGAAGATCGCTTTGTTTACCCCCTTGGCGATCTCTTCGTCGTTGGTCAGGATAATGCCGCCGCGCGGACCGCGCAAGGTTTTGTGCGTCGTACTCGTCACGACATGTGCATGCGGTACCGGGGAGGGATGGACATCGGCTGCTACCAATCCGGCAATATGGGCCATATCCACCATCAGCTTGGCTCCAATCTGATCCGCGATTTCCCGGAAACGCGCAAAGTCAATGGTCCGGGCATACGCGCTGCCGCCAGCAATGATCACCTTTGGCCGCTCGCGCCGTGCAACCGCTTCCACTTCATCGTAATCGATCAAATGATCTTCTTCGCGGACACCGTAGGCAACGACGTTAAACCATTTTCCCGAGAGACTGACTGGACTGCCGTGAGTCAAATGGCCACCGTGGGAAAGGTTCATGCCCATAAAGGTATCTCCCGGCTGCAGGAGCGAGAAAAATACGGCCGTATTCGCCTGTGCGCCTGAATGCGGCTGAACGTTGGCATAGGCGGCACCGAACAGCTTCGTCACCCGGTCGATGGCCAAGCGCTCTACGACATCTACATGTTCACACCCTCCGTAGTACCGCTTACCGGGGTAACCCTCCGCATACTTGTTGGTCAAGACCGATCCCATGGCGTCCAGTACGTCCTGACTGACAAAGTTTTCGGAAGCGATCAGCTCCAGCGTCCCCAACTGACGTTGATGTTCGGCCTCGATAGCTTCGAAGATGTCCCGATCGTGCTCTCGCAAACTCATCCGATAATCCTCCCTTGGCTCCATCTTTCCCGAGTCAAAACAGTCATGACCGTGTCCCCTCTCTTCGAGTGACAAAAGTGATGACTGCGAGGGATCACATCCCTTTTCATGAAAAACATCTGGACGGTTTTCACAAAAAAAAGAACAGGGGAAAGATAGATTGTGATTAATCTACCTTTCCTCTGTCCTTTTTACCTGAGAGTTTAACTCCTGTGAGGGAGTCTTCCCCTTGGGTGGCTGTCCGCTCTCTCCAGAGGTGCGTCCGATTGTGGTACTTTTTACCTGAGAGATTCTTTCCCAAGGATTTTTGGGACTTGCTCCTTCGGTGCCGGCTCATGCGTCACGGTCTCTCCCACAAACGTCATCCGCTGTATGCAATTACTTCGAATCATACGTCAATGTCTTCAGCATTGTCAACAATATTTCGAATAGAACACCAATTATACGTTATTCTAAAAAATTTTGACTCCAATGAAAAAATGGGGCTGGGAGTTTTTACACCGTTTCTACATGCGACCAAAACGATGGGAAAGCCCCCCTGTTGGCGAGGAGCTGGAGGGGGTTTCCAACTAGCGAATGCGCTGGCGGATCAGCTCTTCCATCTGTGCGGCACACTCTTCAACAGAGCAATTCCGCTCTGCTTCTGACAAGCAAAGTCGGGCATAGCGCTCGTCCAGATTCAGCGCTTCGTACAGCCCGAGTCCGCCAAAGTAACCGCGGGCTCGCTTATCCAGCTCCAGCAAGACCTCCAATTCATGCTCTTTCAGGTAAAAAACCAGTTCCAGCTCTTCCACGCGATTCCTGTATTCGTCTGTCGGCCGAAACTGAAACGTCTGAACGAATGGATGGGAGCGGCCAAGTAGACGATTGTATTCACAGTCCACTTTGCACAATTGAAAACCGAGCAATTGCAGAGCTTGGAGCACCTTCTCCATCAAGGGGTGCGGCCGAACCTCGATAAAGTCCGAATCACCGGGATCGACGGCGTTCCTGATATCCAGACCCGTCCGCAAATAAACGGGCTGCCGCCCCATCGTAAGCGGAGTCTCATATGGCAGTTGGAAGGTAAACGGGATCACCTTTTCTTCCCGGGGACAAAGGCCAAACTTTTCTGCGAGCTGGTGCTTGGCTAAAATATATTCTTCTTTTATTGTTTTGTCATTCGTTTCGCGCTCATAGTGCGTCACGACGTACATATAGATGTCATCGATCGTCTGCGAAACGTCACCGCCTTTGATATACACTTCTCCGCTGACAATCTCTCCCGGCAACAATGTGTCCTTCTGCAAACGGGCATCTACCTGCGCAGCTCCTATTCCGACACTTGCCATCAATTTTTTAAACAGCGACATGACGACTCTCCTCACTCCGCATACCCTGCGCCAATAAGCTGGCGCAATGATTTTCGTATCTGTTATACGGAGCGCTCCTCGAAAAAGTTTCACGGTTCCTCCCGCTTTACTTCTGCGGTCACAAACAGATGGAGAATCCGGCTGATCGCTACCGTCTTCACCCGCACCTCCACCATCGTCCCTTCGATAATGTACTCGCGTCTGCGCAGCATCTCATGCAGCATCTCCTGAACCTCCGCTACCTGCTCCACTTTTTTTCCTTTCAGGGAAGCCAGGTCTTTTTCCAGCTGTCGGGCGACCTGCAGCTCGATCGTCTCATGCAGCTTGGTATCTAGTACCGTGACCCGGATCTCTTCGATCAGAACCTCTTGTTTTCTTCTTGCCACTTTTTCCGATTGCTTCAGCCGTTGATTTTCATCCATCAGCTTTTCATTCAATACTTCCAGACTTCGCTTGACCAGCATCATTTGCTCCATTTCCCGGCCGTACATGAACAAAATCGTCGAGCCGCCCAGAATCCCGCCTATTACCAGCAAAGCAATGTAGCGCTTCCACAGCTTGATGCTCATGAACGCACCTGTACCAGCCAATGAATGGAGATCGTCCCCATATGCGCACCCAAAAAGGCAACGACGATCATGACCAGTTGTTTAAAGACAGGTGAAAAATTGCCTGCGAGAATTTTTTCTATCTGTAAAAAAGAATCAAACGTTCCGCCGAGGGCGCCTACCAGGCCCCAAATTTTTAATTGGTCCGCCAATTGGGCGATCGACCACAACGGCGGTTTTTCATTCAGGAAAACGCCCAGTCCCCCGGACAGCGCTCCACCGACAACGATCCCGTACGCAACAAAAAAGGTTAATATGACCTGTCCCATCTCTATCCCTCCGGCTCATTCCACGTATGTTAATCCCTACGCAGAGAAGTGGACAAATATGAGAACAAGAAAAGATCCGGCTTCACGTAGAAAACGGCAAGCCCTTTTGGACCAGCCGCTTTCTAAAATCACTTTCCTTTTTTTCCGGTTCGGCGAAGCCTCCTTTGGATCCGCGACGAGTCCATCACCATCAGGTCCATAAACAAATTGACCATATGGGGATCGCTCAGCATCTGACGGAACACTTCCGGATTTTCACGAAACCATTGTTCATTTGCCATAACCCAGGACCGAAAACCCTCATTGCTCTTGTAATAGCGGTTTAGCCGGCGAATCGGACGGTATGCGCTCACCTTTAATCGATCCCTTCGTCGAAGAAAATGGAGAGGAGAAAGATGATCACCAGGATCCAAATCACTACTTCAAATCCTTCGTGATTTGCAAAAAAACCCCTCATGTTTGTCCCTCCTTGTCGCTTGACGCAACCTTGCACCATGTATGCCCACAACTTTTTTACAGTAATAGGTATATGACAGGGATCAACGGTTGGATTGGACGATTGCCTCCTCCCTGCGAAATTGTGCATCCGCCCAGATCGTGTGCATAGTTTCCCTGCGGCAACAAGCATACTAGGGAGAGATTGCCCAAAGAGAGGAGGCAGCACATGACCGTTGCAACAGAGCAGCTTTGGCGGAACAAGACTTACTCCCTGTTGCTTGTCCTGGTATTTTTCATGCACCTGGCCTCCTATCTGATCATTCCTGTCTTTCCGGTTTTTCTCAAAAAAGCCCGTGCCCTCTCCCTTGGACAGGTAGGGCTTGTACTGGGGATTGGAAGTCTGACCTATCAGGCGGGCAGTCTGTTGGGGGGACCGCTGTCAGACCGTCTCGGCCGCCGCTTTATCATGATCACAGGTGCCTTGCTTCAAGCTGGAGCCATGCTGGGTTATCACTTCAGTGAGAGCTACCCGCTCTTTTTATTTTTCTCCGGACTCAACGGATTGGGTGTGGGGCTGCTCTCCCCCACGATCAAAGCGATGATTGCGGACAAGGTTCGAGCCGACCAGCGAACGGCCGCCTTTTCCTGGCGCGGCATCTTTGCGCATTCGGGTATTATCATCGCCGGGCTGACCATTACCTGGATGACTGCCAGAAACCTGTATCCGTTTTTACTGTCGGCGATGGTCTTTCTACTTTTGGCTACAGCCATTCGTTTCATTTTGCCCAATGACCGCTGCACCGGTGATGACTGCAAGAAAACCCCGCTGTCGGAGTACCGTCACATCCTGCGCCACCGCAGCTTTTTGCTGTTTTCCGCGATCTCTCTGTTGATCTGGGCGTTTTATGCCCAATTCGCTCTCGTCCTGCCGCTGCGCGGGGAATATGTACTGAAATCTGCCCATCTGATTGGACTGATCTGGACAATCAACTCCGTCAGTGTCGTATTGCTGCAAGGGCTGATTTCCCGATACGTGCTGTTCCGCATCAATCCCTATCTCTCGCTGATCGGAGGGATTCTGATGGTGGGAGCCGGTTTGTTCGGCATCGGGTTCGCCGACCGGTTCGCCACGCTGAGCACAGCGGCCGTGCTGTTTATTATCGGAGAAATGCTGCTGATGCCGGTCACAGACAGCCTCGTCGGTCACTTTGCCCGGGAGGAATGGCTAGGAGCCTACTTTGGCATGGCCAATTTTGTCTCGGGGATTGGCACGGCACTGGGGACCAGTATCGGCGGCACCATGCTGGAGCGGCTGGGCGGAGTTGGCAGCACATACCCGTGGATCGTGTACGCTCTTGCAACAGTGGTCCTGGCGATCGTTATGGGACTGTTTGCCATGTATGCCATGCCCCGTCACAAACGTGGCACACCCGCAAGCGCCGTGTACCCAACACAACCCGGGCGGAGAAAAGAACCCGCCAAGTAACAGAGGAAAAGGGAGGGAATCCATTGGACCAGGCAAATCAGAAGACCGCTGCCACTCCAAAAGACCGAACAGAATCAAACCGTCAACCCCGCTCGGTGCAAAATGATGCCCCGGGGTATGGCGATAAAAAACTGGAGGGACCCAACCGTCCTTCCACCTAAAGAGAAGGGATGGCCATGCCGTCCCTTTTTAGCGATTTTTCGACAGAATCCTTTGATTTTATTGATGCAATTTGCTATTTATCCTATTATGAAGAAAAGAAGAATTCCAAAATGCGGAAAGGACGTAGCGTCTTGCCTCTCCTATTACAGAAGAAGACGATCAAAACCCGCCTTTTTCCAGTGTTCCTCCTATTGCTTCCTATCATCTTTTCCATCATCGTGTTCTTCGGTTATTCGCAGGCCAAGCAATTTTATTACCAGAATGAAATCGAGAAGATGAATCGACAATTAAATTCCACCTTCCAGATTTTGACACTCTACGATGAAAGGGTAAAGGAGGATTCCCTTTCACTGTCCGAGGCTGAATATGAAGCGAGGAATTTGCTGGCCGGCCCCAAACGCCCTGACGGAACGCGCAACTCAGATGCTGTGGATCTAACCATGCAATCGGGAGAATCATTTTTAGTCTTTAATTCACAAGGTATTCTCGTCGTTCACCCGCAGTTGGAGGGACGAAATTTATTTCACCTCTCGGCTTCAGAGGGACAGACCCTCGCCCAGGAGGTGCTTCGCGAGGGAAAATCCGTCATCACCTATCCTTCGCTGGTCCCGGGTTCTCAGAAAAGTGAAAACAAAATCGCAATCGTCCGGTATTTTCCTCAATGGGACTGGTATGTAAGCCTCATCACCACAGAAACGTATTTCTACAAACAACTGTCCGATCTCAAAACACTGCTGGTCATTCTGGTTTTTGGCAGCTATCTCATTACCGCAGTACTCCTGTACAACACCCAGAGGAAAGAAAAGGCCTTACTCAGCTCAAAGCTTCGCGGCGAACAACTGATCGAAACCAACCAGAGTATTTTAAAGACCTTGGCCGTTGCATTGGAAGAGCGGGATTCCTACACCTCGGGTCACTCCCAACGCGTAGCCTTTTACATGCGAATCATGGGAAAGAACATGAACTTTGACAACAAGACGCTGGAGACGATGTATACCGGCGGACTGCTCCATGATATTGGAAAAATCGGGATTGAAGACAGCATCCTGCTCAAACCTGGACGCCTGACAGACGAAGAATATGAGATTATCAGGTCCCATCCCATCCGGGGCGAAGCCTTGCTGAAACGGCTGTACGCGGAATCGGGCAGACATGATTCTGATGAGATACAAAAAATCATGGTGATTACTCGTCATCACCACGAACGCTTTGATGGCAGAGGGTATCCAGACCAGTTGGTAGGAGAAGAGATACCTCTACTGGCACGGGTGACTGCTGTGGCGGATGCTTTTGACGCCATGACGTCTTCCCGGGCCTATCGCAAGGGGCTTTCCTATTCGAAAGCCTGTGATGAGCTGGTTCGAAACTCGGGAACCCAATTTTGTCCCACTGTCGTAGATGTCTTTTTCCAATGCGTCACGGAAGAAGTCTTTCTGCAAGCCCATCATATTTCACGTGCCAATGAACTGTTGGACCGGTTCCAGGAAAAAAACGAGGTCAGCCTTACCCATCCGATCAGCAGTTAGAAAAAAGAGCCATTTTCCGCATGCTTGTGCGGCCAAATGACTCTTTTTTTCTTATTCAGGAACGCAGCTCCACGATTTTATAGGGAAGTTGAAACCCATCCAGACGGGCAAGGAACCGCTCAGCCTCTTTCAAAGGGGCGAGCAGCTGCAAATAGCGGGAGAAATAAAAGACAATCCGCTCCTGCTCCTCTTCTTGCAGGCGGTAATGGGGAAACACCGAGATATCCTGCAGGTTGTAAAAGAACGCATAACGCTCCTGTGTCAAGGGCGCACGAAACGTCCGGCTGACGACAATGTCGCCGCTCCGGTTGTCCCGCCTGTTCTCCTTTGCCGCCCCCAGGAACACCAGCCATTCTGCTGAGCGCTTCGCCCCCCATTTATCGGCGAGCATCTGGTCATTGTACTCTACTTCCAGATGGGACAGGCGCCCGTGAACACTTTCCAGCATCGCCATCAGCACTTTTCGAACCGCGAGATTGCTCGGAGAAAATTGATTGTCAAAGATATTGTATTCAAAAGAGACGTCTTCTCCCGACTGTCTCCTGTACAGCGTGATAGCCTGCATGTGGCAGTATTCCTCCTATCGCGGCAAGATGCTTTCAAAGGTCGCCCGATCCAGCTTTCGGGTAGCTGCAAACAACAGTCGTTTGGCTGCCTCGTAATCATCTCGATCCATGATTGCCGCATGACTGTGAATGTAGCGCGACGGAATCCCGATCACAGCAGACGGCACCCCTGCCCCGTGGTATTGGACCACGCCGGCGTCCGTGCCACCCTTGGCCACGTATATCTGATACGGGATGTTTTCTTCTTCACAGATTCCAATCAGGAAATCGCGAAGCTGGGTTGGCATCATGTACATGGGGTCGTACAAGCGCATCAAGACGCCGCCCCCCAGCTTGCCTCCGCCACCCTGAACACCCGGAATATCTCCGGCGGGACTGGCGTCAAGAGCAAAGAACAGATCGGGGTCAATCAGGCCGGCAGCCGTTTTTGCACCGCGAGTCCCGGCAACCTCCTCCTGTACGGTGGCTCCTACATAGACCACGTTGGGATGATTCGGGCGCTCCTTCAGTTCTTTTGCCAATTCAATCGCAAGACTGCATCCATAGCGGTTATCCCAGGCTTTGGCCATCAATCTGCGCGGATTGACCAGCGGTGTAAGCGGACAGACCGGTACGATCTGCTGTCCCGGACGGATGCCGGCTTGCTCCACCTCATGACGTGAATCCGCGCCGATATCAATGTACATATTGCGCACATCCATCGGTCGATTGCGCTGATCATCACTGAGAACATGCGGCGGAATGGAACTGATGACGCCTTCCACAGCACCTGCTGGCGTGATGACATGAACCCGCTGTGCAAGCAGAACCTGTCCCCACCATCCCCCTACAGTCTGGAAGGATAAAAAGCCTTTCTCGGAAACCCCGGTCACCATGAAACCGACTTCATCCATATGACCGGCAACCATGATCCGCGGTCCCGCTTCATCTCCGCGCATGACTCCAAACATGCTGCCCAATCGATCGTAAACGATTTCATCGGTGTATTTCTCTATATAGTCCCGCATGATCGTACGTACGGGTCCTTCAAAGCCAGATACTCCTGGCGCTTCAGTCAAGCGCTTCCACAAATCCCATTGAAATTGATTCTCCATCACGAAAATCCCTCCTCTTTCCATCCTCTTTATTATTGATCAGGGCGGGACCTTATGCAACCAGCAGGCAGGAATCTGATTTTCTCGTAACGAATGGTTATGGGCAGAATGCATGTTACGGCAAGAAAGGAAGGAAACAGCGATGACGATCACTTTCCGTAAATTGGTAGAAAAGAGTGAGTTAGAAAAACTGGAGGAACTGGAGGGAGCCGTCTGGAGTGAATCCTCCATCGTTCCCCTACATATGACGTTGACCATCGCCAAGTTTGGCGGATTGTTTCTCGGTGCCTTCGACGGTGACCGGATGATCGGTTTTCTCTACAGCTTTCCCGGCTATACGGATCAGGAGCTGCATCTCTGCTCTCACATGCTTGGATTTTTGCCCGAGTACCGGAAGCAGGGATTGGGTGTCCAGATGAAGTGGATGCAGCGCACGGAGGCACTGGCTGCCGGTTACAAGCGGATCACCTGGACGTACGACCCGCTGGAGACTGTCAATGCCTATCTGAATATCGCCAAACTGGGCGGCGTGGTGCATCGCTACATCCCCAACTGTTACGGGGAACTGGTTGACGAGATGAACAAAGGGCTGCCGACCGATCGCTTTTTGCTTGATTGGCATATTGCCAGCCAGCGGGTGAACCGATACCAGCCTGGCACGACCCATCCTCCCGCTGAGAACGTTTGGAGCGACAAAGGGCTGCCAGCGGTACTGACCTGGAACGAAAAAGACGGACTTGTACGGCCACAGGATATCGACCTGGGGCGATCAGACGAGCGCTTTTTACTCCCGGTCCCTGCCCATTTTCAGCAGGTGAAAACGGCGGATATGGAGGCGGCACGCACCTGGAGAGAAGCGACTCGCCAACTGTTTACACATTACTTTGCACAAGGCTATATCGTCACCAGTCTGGAGCGCCAGTCGTCCATTGTTTCCTATATCTTGGAGAAACGCTCCCTCCACGATGTCCTCGGCGGCTCGCTGACCGGGGAGTAAAATAGGAACCCTTTTCCGTCTGTGGTACAATGTGTAGGCAAACCACATGCCATTTTGTAAAAAGGGACGAAGAACGAATGAAGGCAACTCACTATGATGTCATTGTCATCGGCGGCGGTCCTGCCGGACTGATGACTTCGATTGCAGCTTCGGCTGAAGGCGCGCGCGTCTGTCTGTTGGAGAAAGGCTCCAAGCTGGGACGCAAGCTGATTATTTCCGGTGGCGGACGCTGTAATGTGACCAATGCCAAGGAACAGGATGAGCTAATTAAGCAGATGCCTGGAAACGGCCGTTTTCTGTTTAGCGTTTTTTCTCAATTTAACAATCGGGACATTATTCACTTTTTTGAAGAGCTGGGTGTTGCTCTTAAGGAAGAAGACCGGGGACGGATGTTTCCGGTTACGGACAAGGCGGTAACCGTCGCCAATGCCCTGATCAATCGCATGAAGCGACAAGGGGTTGAGGTGCGTCTGACCAGCCCGGTCGAGCAGATTCTCTATGAAGAGGGGCATACAGCAGGAGTACTTTTGAAAACGGGTGAGCGGCTGAGTGCCCCCTGTGTGGTCATCGCCGTAGGCGGGTGCTCTGTTCCCCAGACAGGCTCTACCGGGGACGGCTACGCATGGGCAAAAGCCGCAGGGCACACGATAACCGATCTGTATCCCACGGAAGTTCCGCTGACAGCCAATGATTCTTTTATTCGTGACAAGTCACTGCAAGGCTTGTCCCTGCGCGACGTGGAGCTGACCTTGTACGACCCGAAAGGGAAAAAGGTAAGCACCCAGGAAGGCGACATGATTTTTACCCATTTTGGCCTCTCCGGTCCAGCCGTCCTCAGACAGGGCCACTATGTCTCGGTCACGCAAAAAAAGCATGGGCCAACCCCGCTTTCCTTGACCATCGATCTGATGCCGCAAAAGCATCTGGACGAGGTGATGGCAGAGAGCTGGCAGCTCCTGGAGGAGAATCCCAAAAAAGCGGTCAAAAATGTGATCAAGGGCTATTTGCCTGATCGGCTGATCCCGATTTTGCTGTCCAAAGCAGACATTTCCGAGGAGACCACGCTCAGTCACATGCGCAAGCAGCAATGGAGAAAATTCGCTCAATTGATCAAAGCCTTTCCGCTCACGATCACTGGCACGCTTTCCTTGGAAGAAGCCTTTATTACCGGCGGCGGAGTCAGTGTCAAGGAGATTGATCCCAAAACGATGCAATCCAAGCTGATGCCTGGCCTCTTTTTTGCAGGAGAAGTGATGGATGTCCACGCTCACACCGGCGGGTATAACATCACGATCGCTTTTACGACCGGCTTCGTCGCGGGAACCCACAGCGCGCAGCTCGCCATGGCCACTCTGCAATAGAGAACGAAAAAATCGTAAAAAAACCTCTCCTTATCGGATGGAGAGGTTTACGCTTCGTTTCAACGGGAAATATAGAAAGTGGGGTTCTCTAACACACCCCAACTCCCTATATCTTCCTATATACAGGAACGTCGATCCAACAGTCGACGTTCATTTTTTTACATTGCCGTCAACCGGTACAAATAAGCAAGTCCCGCCATGATAAACGCGAAGCCTAGCAAAAAAAACGTATTCGCCCGCTGTTTGACTTTTTGCTCATCCCCTTTGAAATGGGTAAGCAAACGCTCCCTCCAGCGTTTGGTACGAGGCTGAGCCATCAGCAGACCCCCGACAGCGAGTAGAAAGAGAGGGAGGAACATTGGGTCCTCACCCCTTTTTCTTGCGCCGCAAGAGCCAACCCGTCTCTGGTTCTTCTGGGGCGTCCTCGATCATCAACCGCGCTTCCTCTGCCAACTGGTAAGCCTCGGAAAACATCAGTTGGCGGAAAGATTGTTCCGCACGAGTCAGCAATTCGTTCACCTGACGGTTCTGCCTGCGATAGCGATTCGTATACTGGATGGCACCTTCAGCAAGCTGGCAAGCTGAAATGGTCCTCTCCGCCAGTTGCTCTGTCTCGATTAACAGATCGTTGGCATCATTGATCAGCATGGCAACCTCTTCGATGTCATACCGATAAGATTCCATGACAGCTTTGATTTGTCCCAGCGTTTGGACGATATCTTCAAACAAATATTTCAGTTGATCAGGCAAACCGGGCAGATAGCTTCGCTTGATTTGCTGGCGAACCCGCACCAAGGTCTGAGAAATGCGCTCCAGCTCGTCCAAAGCTTCATCTTCGGTACGAATGTCCAGCCGCTCTGCTTGCTGTATTTCTTCCTCTTCCGGCTCTTCCTGACCCCGATTGATTTTGGGAATGACCAGCTCGTATTCGTCATCCTCCTCTGCCTCCTGGTCATATGCAGAGGCAGGAACAGGGGCTGGACTTTCCGCCACTGTCTTCGCCTTCCCATTCGTTTGCAAAAGCTCCTCGCGCTCCTGAAGGCTGATGCTGCTGTCTCGCTTCCATCCGGCTGCCGCCATCACATCTTCTTCCTGGAGAGAAGAAGCGACCACTGTCGCCGTGGTCATAGCACCCGGCGCTTCCATCCGCGCGAGTCCCAGCCTTTCTGTTCTGAGTCTTTCGGCTTCGCGTCTTTCTGTTTCGAATACTCCGGTTTCGAGTCTTTCTGTTTCCAGCTTCTCTGCGTCATCTGCCTCGATGCCGGTCGGATGCGCGGCTGCACTCTCTTCAGACAGCCCTTGCATCGGAGCATCGTCAACCGTTTCCATTCGCTCGAGCGCCCCCGTAGAAAACGACTCTACCGAATCCGTCTCGGAGCCTGTGGTCTTATCTGGAGATTCGTTTACTGCCGTCGCCGGTTCGGCAGACCCAGCCGCCTCCCGCTGAGCCAGGACCATCTCTTCCATGCTTTGATAGGTAGAATCGATCAGTACCTCGAAAGCCTGGACATGGGTTTCCAGCATCTTCAGATTGCCTTCCTCCAGCGCAGCCTTGGCTGCAAGCATCAGCTGTTTGGCCTGCAAAAGAGCATTTGACCAGGTGTGCTGATCCCGATCGTACCCGTCACCCACAACCTGGGAAATTCCTTCCTCCAACTGACGGAGCTCCTCCGGGATTTCCTTCAGGACGCGGTCCCGCCATTGCGGGGTTTTTTCGATGGCCATTGAAATATCGCCTAGAATCTTTTGCGCCTTCAGGGTCATATCGTAAGCCGTGTTATCGTCTCCTGCTGCCCGCAATTCCTTGATTTTGCTGCGCATCACTTCGACCTCATCCAGACCCGCTTTCAACTCATGAAAGGTCAGACCGTATTCGAGGCGAAGATCAGAGAGTCTGCGTTCCACCTGTTCCAATTGTTTCCCAATTTCTGGTATGGCCAGCTTACTCTCTTTTTTCTTGGCAACGACTTTGGTGGTATCTGATTTTAACTCATGCAGCTCCTGTTCAATCGCCGTCAGACTTTCCCTGGCCTCCTCAAGCAAGCCCAGTGCCAGTTTGAATCGGAAGCGGTCGCACGCCTCTTCTGCATCCAAAATCATCATGTCCACGTCAGGCATGCGATTACGCAGCAAATTCTCTTTGCGGTCGGCCAGCATCAGGTAATTTTCCTCTGTTTTGCCGGTGGAGCGTCGAAGCTGTTTATCGACTTCGATCACATTGATCTTTTCGATTAGCTCGTCTTTCCAATCTTCCACATCATCCACTTGGTGAAAAATCGCGCGGCGGCGAATCATCGCGTAGATCAAAGCTCCCGCAAGCGCCGCAAACCCAGCGCCAGCAGCATACAGCCACCAGGGTAGCTGAGGCAAGCCAGAGGTTGATTGCAATTCCTCCTTGGCAGGATCTTCCGCTTTTGGCGTATCTGCCGGCTTGCCTGAAGTCTGCTTCCTGTGGAGCTCTGCTTCCACCTCTCCCAGGAAGGTTTGAATCCCGGCCAAATACTCTCTTTGATTTTTGAACGGGTCAAAATAAGCGGTTATTTTATCATGGAGCATCGTCAAATCGGCTCCTTGAGACTGGAGCTCAGGTCCTGGATAGACACCGAGCTGCTCACGCGTGATGTCGAGTACGACCATCAAGTACTCATCAGGCAGGTTGTAATTGTCAAAGAGCCTTTGGGCGTATTCGTCGGGACTTTCCGCCTCTGGCTGCGTGCTTTCCACAACAATAATTTTGTAAGAGCCAGGCAATTGCTTGAGAGCTTCTGTGATCTTTTGACGATCATTTTTTTGCGTATAATTGCCTGTATCCTGAATCACTTCATCGGTTTTGTCCGGAAAAGGCGTAGCCATCGCCGGTTGGCTATATAACATCATTCCTGCAAGGCAGAGCAGGACCCATTTTTTCTTCACGGTTAGGACATCCCCTTAGCGTAAAATTCCCTATAGGTGAGTTTTTTGATCAATCCTGATTGTAAGGCAAACAAAGCCTGTTATGCAAAGAACGCATGACTTCAGTGAACAGCCAATCGGCAAATTCGGCTGAAGCGGGTTCCTGATAGTACACTTCCCGCACAGATTGCGGATGTAAAAAAGGATATATCAACTGACTGGCGGTCATCAATAGGACATGATCGACGGATACCGGAAGAAAATCACCGCTGGCGATTCCTTCCTCGATCGGCCTTGCGATCCCGTGTTTCCACCGACTCATATACAGCGTCATCACTTCGCGGGCCAGAATGGATTCCACGCTAAGTTCCCGTTGAATCAATCTGGTGGTAGAGGCGTGTTCACATTGAAAGGTGAGATACAATCGGATGACTTCTTCCAGCCGCTCCAGGGGTGGACGAGCTGCCATGTGTTGCTCCAATTCCCCCAGCTGCTCAAACAAAGTCTCAAAGTAGGAGGAAATCAGTCTCTCCAGCACACCCTGCTTCCCTTTGAAATAATAAGAGATCAGGGCAACATTGACATCAGCCTGTTCGGCAATTTGCCTGACACTGGTGCCGTGAAATCCATTTCTGTCAAAAAGAATGGCGGCAGCGGACAAAATGCGCTGTTTGGTCTGGTCCATCCGTCCTACTCCTTTCCTCATTTTCGCCTTTTCTCGATGAGCCGGCTGAGGAAGTATCGTCCTTCATTTTACAGACCATATCGCATGAAAAGATAGTCCTGTATGTAGTTCGACAAAGTTTTCCAGTATTCCTCCTAAACTCGTACAAGGTATGATAAAAGTACGATGGAGGGGGAACTGCATGAAGCGAGCATGGATATGTCTGACGATTCTCATTGTTTTGTTTTCCCTGTCCCCAAGCGGCATCGAAGTATCCAATCGCTACGGGAATGCGGGAAGTCTCTTCCATAGGAATAACGATCAACTCCTGCGAATCGTTACATATAATATCCGCGGTTGTCGAAATGACGCCGGTTTTGCTGATCCTGCTGCCGTGGCCAGCGAGCTGGCAAGCCTGCAGGCCGATGTGATCACGCTGCAGGAGGTGGACAACGGCTTGCCTCGATCCCGTTTTCAAAATCAGGTGGAACGAATTGCCCAAATCCTCGGCATGAACTATGCCTATGGTCCATCCCTTCACCTGCTGGTAGGCACCTATGGAAATGCCGTGCTCAGCGTCTTTCCGATTCAATCAGCCGATTTACTGCCGCTTCCTTCGGGCCTCGAGTCAAGAAGCGTCCTGAAGGTAACACTCAACATAAATGGTTCTCCCTTCGATGTGTATACCACGCACCTTGGGCTAGGTGCAGCCGAAAGAGGCAGACAAAGCCTGTTTTTATCGGCCTACTTGCGCAAAAATTCAGGTAACCCTGCCGTACTTGCCGGAGACTTTAACGCCTCATCTCATGACAAGATTTTCAAAGATATTCGCACGCTTTTTCATGATCCTCTCTATGAGCAAAAACTGGAGCTGATCACACTGCCTGGAAAAACAGGCAAGGGAAGAGGGATTGATCATATCCTGCTCTCGCCCCGTCTCCTTTTTCAAACTGCCGAGGCGCCACGAATCGGACATTCTGATCATTATCCCGTACTGTTTACAACGCTGCTCGCCCCTGCCGATGCCAAGCAGAATGAAGAGAAAACCGCTCTTCCCAATACTGTACCCGGTTTTATTCAAGAAAAAACGTTCACTCATACTTTACACGAGAGTGAACGTTAGTAGATGGCTCCAGCTATATCGGGCGACTCCTTCCTGCTCCCGCACCGCTCTATGGCTGCGGTAATGTCATCGGCTGCCCGTAATTTTGCAGAACCGTTTCCACCTGCGAATACTCGCGAATCCGCTGATCATTGGCAGTGTATACCGAGCGGATTGACATCGTCATATTGGCAGGAAGCATCGTATGCCTGTTGTAGTAAATTGTGTACTCCGCTTCTAGCTCCATCTGATTGATCAGCTCATCCACACGCGGGTCTGCTTGCTGGATCATCGCGCCTTTTCTCGACCGATTCCAGGTTCCCTCTGAAAGGGAGAGCGCATATTTCACACGAGGCTGGTGGATCGCCTCACCCTGCTGCATCACGCCCATGCCCTCTGATTGCGCGGTGGCACTGGTCTGTTCCTTCATCTGCTCGGCCAGCCAGCTTTTCAATTTCGCCGAATCCAGAACGACTCGAACGGCAGTCAGATCATTATTGGCATGGCGATTATTTAGCGGGATTACGCTTTTTTTCATTTCATTCATTTGCTCCATGGCAAATACCGGGTCCCAGTTGTTCAGTTCCTGGCGAAAAACCGCATCCCTTCCCGCAGCGCTCTGCCAGCCCTGCGTACCTTCAGTCATGACGTATAATTGCTGATCCTTCTTTAACAGTGACAGGCTCTTCGCCTGATTTTGCTCCGGCACAGAGAAATCCACCTTCATCGCGATATCGGCCCCCTGTTTTTGTCCGGTAAAATTGACGAGATTGCCGTTCGCTGATTGTCCGGCCATCAGCTTGGTCCTGCCATGGAAGGAAAACGTCTGCTGTTCCATAAAACGGTCGCGTACCTGTTCAAAAGCGGATTCCGGATTTTGTTTCACACCCATCTGGTTGCAACCGGCAAGAGCTGTACACCACAGGCTAAAAAGCACGATGCTCCATGCTTTGCGCATTTTCGTCCCTCCTCTTCATCACGATTAGGGTTTCCGAGGAAGAATAGGCTTATTCTGTGTTAGAAGATGCGCGGCCATGAAAGGGATTTGAACGGCTATTTACAAGGAGTAATAAAGGACGCCTTCGACCTCTCTGGATTCCAGTTGATGCAGGATTTTCAACAAATCGATATGACCCAGCGTTTCCGAAAGAGTCAAAGGCAATTCCTGTTCATACAACAAGGGGAACAGCAGCGCATTCAGTTCATACGCCGTCTTTTCCCCATCCTGAAGCAGCTGTCTGAGACGATCTGTCCGCTCCCAATTTTTCTGCAGACGCTGCAAAATCAGCTCGCGATGACCGACGACCGGCTCTCCATGGCCGGACAAAGCCAAATCAATCTCCATGTCTGCACACATCTGCAGCGCAGTGCGGTATTGGACGAGCGTCAGTGGACGTGCTTGCGACTGATCACGCGGCGGCTCGATGAAGGCGTTGGACGAGATCCGCTTGATAATGTGGTCGCCGGCGATCATGACGCGGTCTTTCTCTCTGTACAGGGACAAATGGCTTTGCGAATGTCCCGGCGTGTAAAGAACTTTCCATTCCGCAAGTCCGGGAATCGTCTGATCATGCTTGAGCGTCACATCAATCTGGCTGCGCTCGGCAAAGGTGGTGATCAGCTTGTGGTATTTTTCGATGATGATCAGTTTCTCATCGGGCACTCCGCTTTCCCTGTACAATTCATAGAAAAAGCGATCATGGAAGTCCAGAAAATCCTGATCGATTTCGACGTACGGAACTGCCAGAGGATGTGCAAAAGTGGTTGCACCGGAGATGCGGCGGATTCGCTCCAATTGGCCGCAATGATCGACATGATGATGAGTCAGCACAATCTGCTCAATCTCTTCAGGGCGGATCTGAATGGACTCCAGACCAGCCATCAGCGCGCTCCACGCTCCTTCTGTCAACGGACCAGCATCGACCAGTGTAAGCTTTTCCCCTTGCAACAGATAGAGATTGACCGGGCCGACGGAAAAAGGCGTCGGGATTTCGATCTGGTAGATTCCTGGCGCCACTTCCACTGCTTTTTTGAACGGTTGTTGTTTCGACATTTGTTATCCTCCCACTTTTGAAAAAGAAAAGAGCCAACACGGCTCCTACGCTAAGATAACTTGGTTTCTGCCTTTATTCTTCGCTTCGTACAAAGCGATATCCGCATGGTAAAACAGGGATTCGACACTGATATCTCCGGTCAGTTCCCGGTTCCATTTGGCAAGACCGCACGAGATCGTAACAGATGGAGACGTCTCTTTTTCTACATAGCTGCGTATCCGCTCCGCGATTCCATGAGCCGTAGCCTTGTCTACTCGCGGCAGGTATACGGCCAGCTCCTCTCCGCCCCAGCGTGCCGGAATATCCGTTTCCCGAATATGACGCTTGATCGAATTGGCGACTTGTATCAGCACCTCGTCCCCTACCTGATGTCCGTAGGTGTCGTTTACTTTTTTAAAGTAGTCGATGTCGATCAGGATCAAGGAACCAAAGCTGTCCTTTTCCAGGGAAGCCTGCACACGCTCATTCAGGTACCGTCTCGTATACAGACCCGTCAGATTATCTGTGATAACCATACGTTCCACTTCGTTATGAAGCATGGCATTGGTCATCGCCAAGCTGGCGTGCTGCCCGAAAATCTCCAAAAGCTTATAATCATCAAAACTGAAAAAATGATGGCGTGAATCTCCAACGATCAAGACACCCCCCAGTTCCCCCTCTACGACCAGAGGAACCCCCATCAAGGAAGAAAACGACATTTGGGAGACACATGGAAACAGGGAAAAGGAAATCGGCTCTGAGCCAGGCGGCACAAGCAACAAGGCCTGTTTGCTCGATAATATCTCTGCGACTGGACTATCCTCTGCCCGGATCATCCGCCCCTGACACTCAGGCAACGAAGAGGAAATGACCCGAAATGTCTCCTGTCCAGGCTGCTTTTGCAAAATGGCGCAATACTCGGTAGAGAAGGTCTCCAGCAGCATGTCGATGACAAAATCGAGAATCTCTTGCAGATTCAGGCTTCGATTCAATTGTCTGGCCATCTCGTTGATCAGTCGCAGCTCCCTGATGAGATTGCGCGATTGTTGATACAGCTGAGCATTTTCAAAAGCTTTTCCTGCTGTCTCTGCCAGGATGGAAATATATTCGGTTTCATGCGGGCTGAGAAAGACCGTCCGATCCGTTATCAACTGCAATACTCCGTATATGCCTTGTTTGCCGAGAAGCGGAGCCGCAAGTACGGCGACAGTCGCTCCGTCCCTCTCTTCATAGTCCATCACAAGATTGCCTTCCAGATAAGCCCTCGTACTTGTCGAAGCGTCATCATCGTGGAAGGAAAGCGGCTTGACCGGTATTGTGGCATTCGTTTCCACTGTGAGAAACAAGTCTACCGATGCGTGCGGATACAAAAACCGGATGCTGTTGATAATCTCTTGCAACACGTCATTGACGTCAATCGATGCCTGGATCTTGGTCATCAGCTGGTAGAGCAGGTCTTTCTTGCTTGCATCCCTTCGTAAATCGTCTGCGACTATGGTCCGCAAAAGAGCATAGCTTGCTTTTTCACCAACCTCCTGCAGAAAAGCAACATCCCGCTCATCATAGCGATGGGCATCCTCTGCAGACAAGTGCAGAAACAGGACGTAGAGGGGCTTTCCTTCGCAGGTAATCGGCAGAATGACAGTGCGATAATCATCTTCTACAGACGGCGTTAACGGCTCACCAGCAAAACGGGCTGCCAACCGAGTGATCTCATATGGGCGCTCGGGATCTTCTGCTTTTTCTGTCGTGTGATACTCTGGTAGAATCAGCATCCCTTGCTCACTCAGCTTAATAGCGGAACAATATCCCTTTTGAATGATGTCGGCGATTTGGTGAATCAAGCTGTTCAGCAGATCTTTGGTGTTGTCATGACGGTTCAGCTTCATGATGATCTCTGTGGTCGCGTGCTGGATATAGGCGTCATATCCCATACGGATCAGCGAATCAAGTCCCCGTATGTAGGACGCCAGATCAAATGCGATCTCCTTTTGCGGCGCGGCCATCCCGATGACAGCCCGAATGCGTCCGTCATGCTCTTTGAGCGGGAATGCCCCAAAAACCACATCTCCGTCCTGGGATGTATGGACAGCAATCTCCCCCGTACGCAGCGCCTGGAAGACGGAAGAGTGGGTATCCGTACAAAGTTGACGACCGGTCTGGAAGTCAAGTCTGTTGGGATTCCAAGATTGGCCAACTTGCATTTCCATGATCGTAACCACTTTGCCGGCTGAATCTGTCAAGAAAAGAATGCCCGGGCGCTTTTCCGGCCAGGATAGCAGCATGAAGTGGGCCATGTAGGAAAAGACCGTCTCTAACTTTCCCAACATTTTACTTGACACACAATACTCCCTCTCTCAGCTTTTTTTAACTTTCGGCATGATTGGGTTAGCTATTATGAATAGGTTGTAAGTCCAAGTGCAACGAAGGCTTCGCCAATGTCTATGCGAAGCCGTGTTGTTTCGTGCGAAGCCGTGTTGTTTCGAATCAGCCTTCCAAATGCGCAGTATCGTTGATGGCAACGACTTCCCACTGTTCCTCAGTGTAATGGAGCCGGTTGATTCCTGTATTATCTATTCTGGTAATTCCCGTTCCCTGCTCACCTTTGGTCACATCCAACAGAAAGCTGTTGATCAGGCCCCCGTGGGAAACCACGACAACGGATTGACCCGCGTGCTTGACAGCGATCTCGGTCAGCGCTTCTGATGCGCGCTTTTGCATTTCCCCCATGGTCTCGATGCCGCAAGCCGTCTCGTCCATATCTTTGAAACGGGCCCGAATTTCCTCATAAGTGAGGCCTTCCCAATCCCCGTAGCATCGTTCGCGCAGGGTGGGCAAGGTGAAAACAGTATCGGAACCGATTGCTTCCGCGATGCACTCTGCAGTCTTCTTGGCACGGATCAAATCGCTGGCATACACCGCCGAAATAGGCTCCCCTTGAAAACGGGCAGCCACTTTTTGTGCCTGGCTGACGCCCTCTTGATTTAATTCGATATCACTATGGCCTTGAATCCGGCGAGCCAGATTCCAATCGGTTTCTCCATGGCGAATGAGGTAGATGACCGTATGCAAATATGTTTCCTCCTCAGCCGTGATTCTTTGGTGAACTCACATTTATTATATAAGATGAATGTTCCCAATTCCATAACGATTCGGTATAAACCGGGACAAAATCCCCATTTTCCTCCTCTGTTATCTTTCTTCTTCCAAAATGACTGAAACGTTACTTTCCCTGCCAGCGTCAGATGTGATGAAAGCAAGTTACCAGACATCTTGGAGGGATATCTATGAAAAAGCTATTGATCCGCTCTGGATCGATTGTTTTGACTGCCAGTCTGCTGGCTCCCGGCGCCTTGGCGTACGGTGATGCGATGGCTGCTTCTTTCCCTGCCGCCTCATCCTCGGCTGATTCTTCTACTTCTTCGTCACCTAGCACACCGGCCTCTTCGGCAAGACCTGCCGGCAACAGTTCTTCACCGGCTGTCGGCAAAGTAAAGCTTTCCAAGGAAGCTGCTTTAAAAATCGCCAGTTCCTTTGTGTCAACAGACAATCTGGAGCTAAGCAATGTTTCCTTCCGCTCCGCCGATGACTGGCGAGCATTTCCGGAATGGACGTTTTTCTGGGTGAGCAGAGGAAAGAATCAAAAGGAGATTGAGCGTTCCTATACCGTTGGCATTCATGCGGATACGGGTGAACTGACGGCTTTCTCCTCCTACGATCAGAAAGCTTCCTCCCCTGATTATGCCAATCGCATCTCCTATCAGGATGCACAAGCGAAAGCCGAGCAGTTCTTCGCTGCCAATGTCCCAGGAAAGCGAAAGCAGACACGTCTGTACACACAGGACATGCCCGTACAAAAAACACCTTTGAATGCCGATGCGTCTTATACGTTTCACTTTGTTCGCCTGGTGGATGACATTCCCTTCCCTGACAACGGCGTTGAAATTACGATCAATCCTTCCGGAGCGGTAAGCAATTTCTCCGTTTCCTGGAATGACTCTGTAATTTTTGACAAAGAGCAGAAAGGGCTGACCCTCGAGGAGGCCGAACAGCGCTTTCGCGAAGAAGTAAAGCCTGACATGGCCTATACCCTCCCGTGGGAGTCGATGGGCGATAACAGGGAAAAGCCGCTTCTCGTCTATGCCAATCCCTTTTCTTTCTATCTGGATGGAAAAGATGGATCTGTCCTGACGCCTTCCCTGAAACCTCAAAAGAAGCTCGCAGAACCAGTCCCTGTGAGCAAGACATCGCTTGCGCCGCGCCATCGCGGGGGAGCACTTAGCCAGGATGAGGCTGTCTCTGCCGTTCAGAAGATGTTTGACCTCTCGGGCTACACCCTGCGCTCTGCCAACTATAGTGACAAGGATTATCGCGGCGGAAAAGCCGTCTGGTACCTCGACTTTGAAAATGGCGCAAAGAAACAAAATACTTCCGTTGCCGTAGATGCCTTGAACGGAGATATTTACAACTACAACAGCTACCGAATTGATCCTTCGGAAAAAGAAACCGTCAAAGCGATCGACAGGAAAGCTTTTCAAAAGCGCGCCGTTGAAGATTTGAAGAAATACGCTCCGACTCTGGCCGACAAGCTTTATCTGCTTGATTCTGCGCAAGAAGAGGATGAGCAAACAGGGAAAGAGGTGACGGTCAGCTTCATCCGCTTGGAAAACGGCGTCCGTGCTGCAACCGGCTCAGCACACCTCACGTATAACACGGTCAGCAACGAGTTGCTCTCTTTTAACGTTGATATCGGACGGGAAAGCTATCCGTCTCAACTGCCCGCCCATTTGTCAGCAGAAAAAGCAACAGAGGCCTGGCTGAAGGAAGCAAAGCCGGAAGCCGTCTATATGCTGGAGCGGCTGCCCGCAAGACCGCTGGAGCGGGAAAGCCAAGGCGAGATTGCTGTAATGCCCCTGACCAAACGAGAGGCGAAGCTGGTTTACCGGATGTCGATCACTCCCTACGAGGCTCCATATGTGCTTGATGCTGTCACCGGTGAATGGCGGAGTCAGGCAAACGGAAAGACTGTCGAGTTGCACCGTACACCGCCCGCTGATCTGGAGGGACACAAAGCAGAGAAGGAACTGCTGCTGATGTACGAATACGATGCTCTGTCACTGACAGACGGCAAGATCATGCCAAATAAAGAGATTACCCGCGGAGAAATGATTGAGATGCTGATGCTCAGCCTGAACCAGGGCCGTCTTTATCCGGTTGCAGGAGAGCGCAAGGCGAGCTTTGCCGATGTGGCCAACACCTCCCGCTTCTTCGCTGCCGTGGAAGCAGCGGTAGACCGGGGACTTTTGGACCGGAATGCTGCCTCGCTGAAGCCTGACGAAAAGATCACCCGTGAAGAACTGGCTGACATGCTGGTTCGCGCACTCGGCTACCGGAAGCTGGCCGAATACTCGGAGATGTTCCAATCGGATTTGACTGATATTTCCGGAGCCAAGCATCGCGGCGCGATCATCATCGTAAATGGGCTGGGCATCATGCCTGCCAACAAGGAATTCCAGCCTGACGAAAGCGTTACACGGGCAGACGCCGCCGTCGCATTTGTCCGATTCTTGGAGAAGCGCAGCCAACTGGAAGCACCGCCTTCCCTACAGTTTTAACGGATAAGAAAGCTCGTAGCTGATAGAGAAACAAGAGAGCTTAAGCCGCGTGCTGCCAAGTATGCTGCTCCCCATTTTTTCTTGACATTCTCCTTGCAAAACCTATAATATTGATTGTATGTGTACAGGGTAGCATTGATTGTAGGTAAAAACGGGAGGTTAGCCCTCTTAGTTTCGTCCCTTTGCAGGCAGCGGCTGAACTCCTGCCCAGGAGCACGATGCGGAAACGCTACCGTCCGAAGTTCGTGTAGATAAAGATGAAACTAGCCTCACGGAAGTAAACACCTGCGAATCCAACTTAAAGGAGAATGAATACATGCGTTACACAGGACCTCGTCACAAACTGGCCCGTCGTCTGGGTATCTCCCTGGACGGTACAGGCAAAGACATTAAACGTAATTTCCCGCCAGGCCAACACGGTCACAACAACCGTCGCAAGCTGAGCGAATACGGTCTCCAGTTGCAAGAAAAACAAAAGCTGCGCCACATGTTCGGTGTAAACGAGAAGCAATTCCGTCGCACATTCGATCAAGCTGGCAAAATGGCTGGCGTTTTGGGTGAAAACTTCATGAAGCTGCTGGAATCCCGTTTGGATAACGTAGTATACCGCATGGGCTTCGCACCTACTCGCCCTGCAGCTCGTCAGCTTGTAAACCACGGTCATTTCCTGGTAAACGGTAAAAAAGTGAACATTCCTTCCTACCGCGTACAACCAGGTGACGTGATCTCCGTTCGTGAAAAATCCAGCAGCCTGCAAATCATCAAGGATGCTGTGGAAGCACGCAACTTCCTGCCGAACTACATCACGTTCAACGACAGCAAACTGGAAGGTACATTCAACCGCCTCCCAGACCGCGAAGAAATGCCTGCTGAAATCAACGAAGTTCTGATCGTTGAGTTCTACAGCCGTTAATCTCTCGGTTTATAAAAAAGAGCAGCGCCGTTCATCGGCCTGCTCTTTTTTGCTGTTATGAACCAGATGAATTTCTTACGCCGCCTTCCACAAACACTGAGCAATCAAAAAGGCCCCCTTCTGAAAAGTGGAGGCCCATCACTTGGGAAAAGGCAGGAGACGGAGCAGGATTGTATCATCAAAAGTCCGTGAGAGGTAAGCTCGTCAAGAGTCAGTTGTCAGTCGTGATCCGTTTGACTTTCATCACCAGTTCTCTTTTGTAAAAAAGTGCTTCAATACGCCTGAAGCTGCGGCGCTCACACTCTCCTGCTTTGCTGGACAAGCCAGCTTTCGAAAGAAAAGTCCCCTTTTCTCCCCAAAGCCGGACTGTCCGGCTATTCTCCCATGTAGCTGGCAGCGTCAAAATCAAGTGTCAGAGAATGGTTTGCCGTCTCAATCTTACTGGACAAGAGGTTGGCTCGACGCTCCAGCTTCTTTCCTGATTCTCGATATGTATCGGGATCGTAGGTAGCGACGCTGATCAGATCGCTCCCCCCTTCATGAAAGCGGGGCCGTCCGTGGTAAGGGGAGGAAGAAGCGCGTTCAATCTTTTTGCGTACCCCCAGACTTTTAAACTCCCCTGCTTCTTGCCTCATTTGTTTGGCGAGCTCAATCGCTTCGATCAAGGAGATGAAACGGCCATCCCACTCTACGACCTCTTTCAAATTAGCCTCTGCGATCAATCTGTTCAAACGAAGATAATCGGTGCGCGCCTGATTCAGTTCCGCTGTAATCATCTCAACTGTGCGCTCAGGGAATTCCGGTGTTTCACCTTTTGCAATGATGACCGCAGAAAACTCCATCCGCTCTTCCCTCAGCTCATCGATTTGTCGTTCAATCGACCTGCGTAAAGGAATGGCTTGGGCCAGTGTTATCATCTGCTTCCACTCCGTTTCTATATGAGCCTTCCTACAATTTGACTCAACAGAGCTGGAAAAGTTTCGAAAACAGGAAAAAAGGCCCAGCGCTAAGCTGTATCCTAGCGCTGGAGCCTCTGCTGTGGTTCCTGTTTTTTACTGTTTCCGTGCGATTTATCCCAGCTTCAGTTTGGCAAACTTGCGCTTGCCCACCTGAACCACCATCTCGTCAGCAAGTGCTACCTGCTGGTTAATGTCACTTACTTTTTCCTCATTGATTTTGACCGCTCCCTGCTGCACCATCCGGCGCGCCTCGCCTTTTGAGTCTGCCAGCTTCAGGTCAAATACCAGGTTGACAATATTGGCTTCTCCGTTTTCGTAGGCGGAGAGATCCACCGCGACCTCAGGAATATCCGTTGGCAATGCACGTTGCTGGAAGACGGTTTTAAAGTAGTTCTCGGCCGCTTCAGCTGCTTCTTCGCCGTGGTACATCCGTACGAAGGTTTTCGCCAGATTCATTTTGGCATCACGCGGGTGGATGCTGCCATCCGCAAGTCCCGCGCGGAGTGCTTCCAGCTCTTCATTGGAAATATCGGTAGCCAGTTCCCAGTAGCGAACCATCAGCTCATCTGGGACGGACATGGCTTTGCCGTAAATTTCATTCGCCGGCTCATTGACGCCGATATAGTTGCCCAGGCTTTTGGACATCTTCTGCACGCCATCGAGACCTTCCAACAGCGGCATGGTAATAATCACCTGCTGCTCCTGCCCGTATTCCTTTTGCAAGTTGCGCCCCATCAACAGGTTGAACTTCTGGTCTGTTCCCCCCAGCTCCACATCACACTGCAGAGCGACGGAATCGTAGCCTTGCATCAAAGGGTAGAAAAACTCATGCAGGGAGATAGGCTGCTCACTTTTGTAGCGCTTCTCGAAATCGTCACGCTCCAGCATGCGCGCCACCGTCGTCTTGGCGGCCAGTTCCACGATATCGGCGAAGGTCAAGGGAGAGAGCCACGCAGAGTTGTAATGGATTTCGATACGGCTCGCATCCAATACCTTTCCAAATTGTTCCACATAGCTTTTTGCATTTTCTTTGACTTGCTCTTCCGTCAACGGCTTGCGCGTCTCTGATTTTCCGGTGGGGTCCCCGATCCGTCCGGTAAAATCACCAATCAGCAGCTGCACAGTATGTCCCAGCTCCTGAAATTGGCGCATTTTTTGCAGCACAACCGTATGGCCGACGTGAATATCCGGGGCGGATGGGTCCAGACCCAGTTTCACCTTCAGCGGCTGGCCGGTGACGACGAATCTCTCCAGCTTGCGGCGCAAGTCCTCTTCTGGAATAATCTCCATCACACCGCGGCGAATGATCGCCAGTTGACGTTCAACCTCCTGCTTTTGCGCTTCGTTCAGTGTGAATGTTTGCGTGTTTTGTTCCGTGCTCATGGCTCTGCCAACTCCTCTTTTTCTTCAGAATACAAATGGTGCTTTCCTCGCCTTTTCTACGTTAGCCGTGAAAGGGTAGCGAAACTTTTGGAAAACATAAAAAATCTCGCCCCTCTGTAGGGACGAGATTGAACCCGCGGTACCACCCTAGTTGAAAAAATGACAGGCATTTTTTCCACTCGAATACAGGATAACGGCCTGCACCGTCCGGATATCCGGCTAGCTCCCGACGTGTACTTCGCGATGTGGAAGGGGCTGATTCTCACCAACCATCAGCTCTCTGCAAGACGATTTTCGCGCTCCTCCTCAAAACCAGGGAGGATTTGTCGAAATCGCAGTTCCGCTTGTCACATGCTACTGTCGCCGTTCAACGCTCCTTTGCGTATGTGCGAATCAAGCAATATAGAGCTATTGTTGCACAACAGTCACATGCTGTCAACACGTCTGCTATGAACGCGGTTTTTCCTATGGTATAATCAGGATGCTAGGGGGTCTTAGATCATGTCGAACAACCAAACTTCTTCCTCTGAGTCGACAAAGAAAAAGCGCCGTCGAGGCCGCAGACGCCTGTTTACGCTGATTGCCTCGGGCCTTCTTGTTTTGGGGCTGATGGGCGGCTTTTTGGCAGGAGGAATTCTGGCAGGTTACGTGGCCGCCCTCGTAAAGGACGAGCCTATTCGTAGCAAGGAAGAGCTGGCAGAGAAGATCTTTACTAACTACCTGACCGGCTTTGCCTACTACAACGACGGCACGCTGATCGGTCCACTTCGCGCAGCCGAGGGTGACCGGCGACTGGTGAAAAAATCAGAGGTATCACCTTATCTAATCAATGCCATCATCGCGACGGAAGACAAAAATTTCTTACAACACAAAGGAGTGGTCTTGCAGTCCACACTGCGGGGAGCTTACCAGGATTTCACCAATCAGCCAGTTGTAACGGGCGGAAGCACTTTGACCCAGCAGTTGGTCAAAAACACGATCCTGTCCCAGGAAGTAAGCCACTCTCGTAAAGTGCGGGAAATCTTTAACGCCATCCGAATCGAGCGCATTTTCTCCAAGGATCAAATCCTGGAAGCGTATCTCAACGAAATTTATCTCGGAAAAAACATAAACGGTTCGGTGGTCTACGGTGTACAAGCCGCTGCCAAAGGGATTTTCGGCAAAGATGTAAAAGACCTTGATTTGGCAGAAGCCTCCTATCTGGCAGGGATGATTCAGAATCCGGGCATGTATGCACCTTTTTCGTCGGAAGGGTATCAACGGGGAAAAGATCGGCAAAAAATGGTTCTCGATCGCATGCAGGAGAACGGCTACATAAACCAGACCCAATACGATGAAGCGTTCGCAGCTGATTTACAGCCTCGCTTGGCCAAACCGACTCAGCAGGCGTACAGAGAAGTACCTTTCCTGATGATGGAAATCGAAGAACGTGCAGCTCGGGCTCTCGTCGATACGGAACTAAAGGCAAAAGGACGCGAAAAGGAAACAGTCGGCCGCAATGAATACCGTCAACTGATTGAAGAAAAGCGACGCGAAATTCTGACGCGAGGCTACAAAGTACACACTACAGTTCATCAGAATATCTACAAGTTCATGCAGGAGATCGCAGCAGACCCGGCAAACTTCGGGAAAAATGCGACTTATACCATTCGCCGTTCGAATGGAAAGACAGAAAAAATTGAGAATGCACTGGAAGAAGTCGGTGCGATGCTCATCCAAAACAAAACCGGCGCCATCCTGGGGATGATCGGCGGACGTGACTTCACTGTAGAACAGACCAATCACGCCACCGTACCACGACAACCAGGTTCTGCTATGAAGCCGCTGGCAGCCTACGCTCCCGCATTTGAGCTGGGCATTTTGCAGCCGGGATCTCCAATTGATGACTCACCACTGGTGCTGGCGGACGGACGCAACGGGTCGCATACGCCGATGAACTGGAACAACAAATTCCAGGGGATCGTCAGTGCCCGCGAAGCTTTGCGGCAATCGTGGAATATCCCCGCGATTAAAACCTACCTCAAGGTCGGGATCCCAACCGCGTTGGAATACGTCAAGAAAACGGGCGTAACTACCCTTGTGGACAATGATAATTACGCTGCCACAGGAGTTATCGGCGGTCTCAGCTACGGCCTGACCGTCGAAGAGATTACGAATGCCTATGCGACATTTGCCAACCATGGTTCATTTGTCGATGCCTACCTGATCGACCGGATTGAAGACAGTCAGGGCAAAGTGGTCTTCCGCCACGAAGCGCAGCCGGTACAGGTCTACAGCGAGGAAACGGCCTACCTGATCACCGATACACTCCGCGACGTCGTCAACGCCGGAACGGGTAACCATGTTCGAAAATACGTTCCGCGCAAAGTGGACGTCGCCGGCAAGACAGGTACGACGAACAGCTCCAATGACCTGTGGTTCGTCGGGTATACGCCTGAGGTGTCCATGGGCGTCTGGGTCGGCTATGACGAGCCTTATCCCATGCCCGACAAGGACAAATACGTTCCGATGATCGTATGGGGCAAGGTGATGAAAGAGATTGGGGAAAAATATCCGGAAATCTCTGCACCTGATGCTGCCTTTAAAAAGCCGGCCGGTGTCATCAGCGCTACAGTAGACAGCAAATCAGGCATGCTGCCAAGCGAGCTTTCCAAGGAAGCGGGTCATCTGATCACAGACATCTTCAATCGCCGCTTTGTACCGACAAAAGTGGACGATGCCCATGCGCGGGCACGCATCGTCATCTACAACAATGAACGTTATTTGGCCAAGGATGGAACACCTGACGACTTCGTAACCGAGGGGATCTTCTACCGTTCGCCAGATCCAGCACCCGACGGAAAGCAGGTGCTGGAAGTCACCGAACAAAACAAGAAGGCCTCTGTCAAGCCGCCAGACTGGGAGCAGCGTTTGCCCAATAAAGAGGACCCTCGGACTTCTGTAGAAGGAACTCCCTCTGCTCCGAGCAACGTGAAGGTCTCTAATTCCGGCAACCAGACGGTGATTAGCTGGCAATCCGGTGGAGAAGCGGATTTGCTCGGGTATCGCGTGTATCGCACCGATCCGTACGCTGGTTTCCTCCAGATCGCGACCGTCAAGGACCCCTCTGTCCTCACACATACAGAGACCGGAGGAAGCGGTGCCAACAGCGGCTATTACGTAACCGCCGTCGACATCGACGGTCATGAATCAGCACCTTCCCCTGTTGCCTCTGCCGGCTCTTCGGCAGGGACCTGGGAGCTGCCGCCTTACCCGGATAACAGCGGCGGCCTGCCTGATCCGCTTCCAGACCCATGGGTGCCGATCGGAGAAGGTTCTGGTGGCAATACGAGCGGCGGCGGAGCAGAACAACCGTCCGCTACACCGCCAACTGCTCCTCAATCACTAAAGGTATCCAGCGCATCCGGCGGATTTAAGCTGGAGTGGAAAGCGGGCCGAAGCTCTGATCAAGTGCTTGCGTACAACATCTACTTTAGTCCTGATCCCGCAAGCGGCTACCTCCTGCTCGACACGGTTACAGCAACCAGCTATATTCACAAGGTAAGCGATGTGGCTGGCACGTATTACGTCACCGCCGTGAATAATTACGGAGAATCGCCACAATCCAACAGTGTAAAAGCAAACTAAATTGAATACTGCTAGATAGAGGTATACAACAGAGATGGTAACGAGCTTGCCATCTCTGTTTTTCTACCAAGGGAGGTGACCGTATGGAACACATCAAAAGGTACCACTCCAAGCAGATGGTTGTGAACGGAAGAAAATTGCTGCTGGAAGGTCCCGTGCCTGCAGAGCGTCTGGCTGCCATGCGATTTGACGAAGGGTTGAAGGCATTTCGGATTCCGGAGGAACAGCAGAAGGCCCTGGTGGAAATCGCTGCACTGCCTGAAGGCCGCATCATTCTTGCGCGCGAAGATGATCTCGTCCTGGGGTACGTCACACTCCTGTACCCGGACCCTATGGAGCGCTGGTCACAGGCACAGCTTCCCGATCTGTTGGAGCTGGGCGCTATCGAGATCAGCCACAGCATCCGGGCTGGCGGAGTCGCCAAAGGACTCTTGGAAGTCTCTTTCTCCGACGATGCCATGGAGGATTACATTGTCATCACGACAGAGTATTACTGGCATTGGGATTTGAAAGGAACCGGACTAGACGTCTGGGAGTATCGCAAAGTCATGGAGAAGGTCATGGGAAGTGCCGACATGATGTGGATGGCTACTGATGATCCTGAAATTTGTTCGCACCCGGCAAACTGTCTCATGGCAAGAATCGGCAAACGGGTGCCTCCAGACAGTATTGTCGCCTTTGATGCAATGCGTTTTCAAAACCGCTATTTATTCTAGTGGCTCATAGACTGAAAACAACCGGGTCGCTGGCAATTCTCATAGGCACGTCTATAGCCCTCTACAAATCGGGAGGTATTATTCATGCGAATCGAAAATATCATGCGCAAGCGGGTCGTCACCGCGACTCCCTCCACCACCATCGGTGAGGCTTTGCAACTATTAAAGGAAAACCGGATACGTCATCTGCCCGTTGTCGAGCAGGAACGGCTTGTGGGCATTATCTCTGATCGTGATCTGGGCGAAGCCCTTCCCTCTGTCCTGCTGCCGCGTGAAGACGACGGCCTTGCGATTTTGAACCAGCCGGTTTCCGCCATCATGAAGCGGCAGGTCCTGACGGCTCACCCCCTTGACTTCATCGAAGACGCCGCCATGCAGATCTATGAACATAAAGTCGGCTCTCTTCCCGTGGTCGAAGGAAATCGGCTGGTCGGCATCATCACCGAATCGGACTTGTTTACCAGTTTGATCGAGCTATTTGGGGTCAACAAGCCAAGCTGTCATATCGAAGTCGAAGTGGATGATCGCGTGGGAATGCTGGCAGAAGTCAGCCAAGTATTTCGCGAGGCCCAAGTCAACGTATCCAGCATTGTCGTCTTCCCTGGTTCACAGCCGGCCAAAAAATGCCTGGTTTTCCGAGCGCAAACCATCGATCCCCGCCCACTTGTCCAGAAGCTTCGCACACAGGGCTTCACTGTCATAGCCCCCGGTGAAGGAGGGATGCACCCTTGAGCCGCAACGCTCGTCTGATCTACTCGCCGGACTACACCCAGTATTATTTTCACGATGAACACCCTTTCAACCAACGCCGCCTGCTGTTGACCCATGATCTGATGAGCGCCTACGGGCTTTTGACAGAAGCCGATCTCCTGCCGCCGCGGATGGCGACGGATGATGAATTGGCGCTCGTTCACGACCCGCGCTACATCGAATTTGTCCGCCAACAAGGACATAGCAGCCAGGAGCTTCCTGCAGCAGCCAGTTACGGCCTGGGAACAGAGGATGTGCCCTGCTTTCCCCAGATGCATGAAGCGGCAGCCTTGATTGTCGGCGGTACCTTGCAGGCCGTCGACGCGGTCATGAAGGGACAAGCGGCCCACGCCTTTAACCCTGCTGGCGGCCTGCATCACGCTTTCCGCGGACGCGCCTCCGGTTTTTGCATCTATAATGACTGTTCTGTGGCGATCGCCTACATGCGCAAGCAATGGAATGCCCGCGTCCTTTACATCGATACGGATGCTCACCACGGCGACGGGGTGCAATGGGCTTTTTATGACGATCCCGAGGTCTTGACGGTCTCCCTCCATGAGACGGGAAAATACCTGTTCCCCGGGACCGGCAATTTAACAGAACGCGGTGATGGAAGCGGTTACGGCTATTCGGTTAACGTTCCTCTGGATCCTTTTACGGAGGATGATTCCTTTTTGCACATCTACCAGGAGCTGCTTCCCAAATTGGCACGGGGCTTCAAGCCGGACGTGATCTTGACCCAAAACGGCTGTGATGCGCACACCTTTGATCCGCTTACCCATCTTTCTTGCTCCATGAAAATCTACCAGGAGATTCCTCGGCTAGCGCATCAGTTGGCCCATCAGTACTGCGGTGGAAAATGGATTGCGGTGGGAGGCGGAGGCTACGATATCTGGCGGGTTGTCCCTCGAGCCTGGACGTTGCTCTGGAGTGAGATGAGTGATCAACCGCTGACAGATGGCCCTCTGCCCGAACAATGGCTGACGCAGTGGCAGCCGCTCAGTGAAGAAAAGCTTCCTGACCGTCTGTTTGATACCGCCTTTCCGCCGATGCCTCGACGTATTGAAATCTCGGAGAAAAATCGCATCACCCTGGAGCGGGCCATGATGCATGCCCCGGTTGCAGAGGAGAGCTGAGGACGAACAGCGAATGGGGCACATTCGGTGCTCTTTACTTGATTGAATCACCAGAATCTTCTGGCTGGCAACCGCAAAGCTTTCCTAACAAAAAGGCTCCGCCAATCCAACTGGCGGAGCTTATCTGTCTTGTTTTTTGGTTGTTTATTCGGCTGTTTATTTAGTGCCAAGCCCGGCAACCAGCTGTTCCAATTCGACAGGCTGGAAGCCCTTGACGGCCTTTTCACCGACAACCGTCACGGGAACCCCCATGAAACCAAAGCGTTCGACCTCTTCCTGATACGCCCGGCTGGTCATCACATCTCGGACTTCAAAACGAAGTCCCTTGGCAGTCAGCCAGTTCTTGACCATGTCACAATCGATGCAATTCTTCGTCGAGTAGACGATGACCGCCGGGGTCATCGCTCTCAGCATCTGTCTGACGATGGCGTAGGAGCGTTCGGAAGCCAGCTTGGTGAACTCGGCGAAGTTGACATGAGCGGACCCGTCTGCCTTGTCAGACATGGAGCGAACGACGACAAACGGCGTCTGGTTCATAGCGCAGACTTGTCCGACAGCCGCCCCTTCCATCTCGATGCAATGAGCTGCAAACTGCTCGTGCAGCTTTTGAACCTTTTCTCTGTCGGCAACGAACTGATCCCCGGAGAGAATGCGTCCGGTCGTGACCTGAACCCCTGCCTCCAGCTCCCGGCCTGCATGTACGGCAAGCTGGATCAGTCCCGGGTCTGCCTCCCAGACCGATTTTTCCGTGAACGGGATCTGACCGGGCGCAAAGCCGAGCGGCGTCACATCGATATCATGCTGGAGACAGTCTGTAGAGACGACGATATCCCCGATGTTCAGCGTCGGATGCACGGCACCGGCCACGCCTGTGAAGATCACGCTGTCCACTTTAAACTGATCAATCAGGATTTGTGTGGTAACTGCGGCGTTTACTTTGCCGACGCCTGATTTGCACAGGACGACGGATGTTCCTTCCCATTTGCCTTCATAATACGTAATCCCGGCCTTTTCCACGGTGACCGTTTCTGCCAGATTGTCTACATACAGGGCGATCTCTTCATCCATGGCCCCGATTATTCCGATTTTCATTGCTGTCCTCCTCTTGCCGCAGCATGTGCAGCACTCTCCCTAGCTGGATGTCGTCTCGCGCGGACGAGTGCTTTCCCGATACTCAATACGATGCGGCAGGAGCACGACATGTTCATCCACCTGTTCGTTGTTCATGTACTTGGTCAACAACCGCATGGCAACGGCACCGATATCATACATCGGCTGTACGACAGAGGTAAGACGCGGCCGCACCATCTCGACCAGACGGATATTGTCGTGACCGATCACTTCCAGATCGCGCGGAACATGAAGCCCTGCATCCTGCGCGGCATGAATGGCACCGATCGCCATCTCGTCACTTGCCGAAAACACCGCCGTAGGCCGCTCTTGCAAGGCGAGGAATCCGGCAGTCGCCTGCAGACCGGACTCGTAGAACAGATTGCCGTGAGCAACCAAAGACTCGTCCAGCGGCAAACCGGAATCAGACAGGGCCCGCTTGTAGCCTTCGTAACGCATCAAACCGCCGAGCGGGTCATTCATCGGCCCGGTAATCATGGCGATACGTTTGTGTCCGTGATCAATCAGTTCTTTGGTCGCATCATACGCCGCCTGGAAATGATCAATGGTAACAGACGGAAGCGTGTTGTCCGCATCGCGGGTCGCAGCCAGAACGGTCGGGACCGAAGCTGTTTTGAGCGCTTGCAGATGATCTTCCTTAATCTCTGCCCCCATGAACAAAAGCCCGTCCACCTGTTTTTCCAAAAGCGTATTGATGAGCTGCAGCTCTTTCTCCAGACGCTGGTCCGAATTGCAAAGAATGATGTTGTATTTGTACATGGTGGCAATATCCTCAATGCCCCGAGCCAATTCAGAAAAAAACAAACTGGAAATATCCGGAATGATGACACCGACCGTTGTTGTCTTTTTGCTGGCCAAACCGCGTGCGACTGCATTGGGCCGATACCCCAGGCGTTCAATGGCACTTAACACCTTTTTTCTCGTCAGCGGTTTTACGTTCGGGTTCCCGTTTACCACCCGGGAAACGGTCGCCATCGAAACTCCTGCTTCCCGTGCCACATCATAGATTGTTACCGGCATCACACACCCTCGCTTTCCCTATTTTATGGTTTTCATAGTATTTTCATAAATGTATGCACCTATGATACGACAAGGTGTGTCCGGTTGCAATTGTTTTCCGGACACCCTCCCCGCTCATTTCATCAATTTATTCATGGTCTTCAACAGCTCGTCAATCACTTCGTTGTCACCCTGCTGAATCCGCTCCATGACACAGCTTTTCATGTGTCCCTCGAGAAGCATTTTGCCCACGGCATTCAGCGCAGATTGGACGGCAGCGATCTGGTTCAGGATGTCGTCGCAGTACACATCTTTCTCTACCATCCCTCGGATGCCGCGAACCTGACCTTCTACCCGATTCAATCGAGCAATCATGTTTGCCTTGATTTTCTCTGTCCGCGGCGTCGTCCGCTCAGGCGAACAGCAGTGATCCTGCTCACTCATAGGTTGTGCTCCCTTCTCCGAGAAATCCCCTTGTTACTGTTAGCTTACTGTTTGCACCGTTTTTCGTCAAATCATAGACCGTAGAAAAAAAGCTTTCCCAACCGCGTGGGAAAGCCTTTTACGATCGCAAACTTCTTGAAACTCAAACCAGACAGACGCCGGCAATGAAAAAGCGCTCGTGCAGGGGCAGCCTATTTCTCGACAGCGACCTTCGCTTCCTTATACAGGCCGGAAGCAAGCAGTTCATCCACAATTTCGTTGAATTGCGGGATGTTTACCTGCTGTTTGGCATCTGAAAGTGCTACATCCGGGTCCGGGTGAACTTCCAGCATCACTCCGTCTGCGCCAACAGCAAGACCGGCTTTGGCAGTCGGCAGGAGCAGATCGCGGCGTCCGGTAGAGTGGGTAACGTCCACGAATACCGGCAAATGCGTTTCCTGCTTCAACAGCGGCACAGCAGAGATATCCAGCGTGTTGCGTGTTGCTTTTTCATAGGTGCGGATACCGCGCTCACACAGCATCACTTGCGTATTTCCCTCGGACAAAATGTACTCGGCAGCGTAGATGAACTCTTCGATCGTCGCCGACAGACCGCGTTTCAACAGAACGGGATGATTGAGGCGTCCCGCGGCTTTCAGCAGTTCAAAGTTCTGCATGTTGCGAGCACCGATTTGGATCACATCGATGTATTGGGTCGCCAACTCCAGATCAGACGGTGTCACAATTTCACTGATGGTTACGAGGTTGAATTCATCACCGATGCGCTTCAGAATTTTCAGCCCTTCTTCACCCAAGCCCTGGAAGTCATATGGCGAAGTACGTGGCTTGAAGGCACCGCCGCGCAGCACGCGAAGTCCGCGCTTCACGTGGTTCTCCGCTACTGCACGCACCTGCTCGTAGCTTTCTACCGAACATGGACCGGCGATCAGAATCGGTTCACCGCCGCCAAATTCAACACCCTTAATGGAGAGAACAGTATCCTCCGGCTGTTTTTTGCGGCTTACCAGCAATACTTTCTTGTTCTCGCTCTTTTGCAAATCCAGAGATGCCTGAAAAATCTGTTTGAAGAGATGACGAATGGTATTATCGGTAAAAGGACCGTTATTGTTTTCCACCAAAAGGTTGAGCATTTCGCGCTCACGCTCTGGATCAAAACGATTGATGCCCTGCTTCAGCTTTTCCTTGCCCAGGTCTTGAACAAGAGCAGCCCGCTTGTTGATTAAGGCGAGAATCTCCAGATTGATCTCGTCAATTTGTTTCCGCATGGTTTCGACTGGATCATGTGCCATTCGTCTCCACTCTCCTCTTCTCATCTAGTTTTGTTTGTCTTTTCGATAAATTAGGGTTATTATAATCGATCGAAACTCCCTTGTCAGCAGTTTAGCGCCAAAAAGCGCGAAAGTAAATATAAAGTATTTTTTATCGTTTTCTAAATTTTCGCGAAGAGTGAAGAAGATTCCTTGTTTCGACAGGATTCTTCAGTCTTCGAGTCGAATTAGGTGACAGAATGATTTCCCGGAATTACCACCGGTACGAGGAGTGACCCCCCATTGTCAGACCATGAACATGCAGCCTCTGATGAGCTGATATTTGCTTTGGACATCGGTACGCGCACAGTGGTTGGACTGATCGTAGAACCGGCTGGCGAGCAGTTTCGCGTGATCGATTGCACCGTTCACGAGCATAGCGAGCGCTCCATGCTGGACGGTCAGATCCACGATGTGATGGCCGTGTCCCGCGTTATTGGAAAAATCAAAGAGGAGCTGGAAGCCAAGCACGGACTGCTTACCAAGGTAGCTGTAGCCGCTGCAGGCCGCTCGCTTCGCACCAAGCGCGTGCGGATGGATATTCAGCTCTCCCGGCACGCAGCCGTTACCCGTGACGACGTGCTCACCCTGGAATTTTCTGCTGTCCAGGAAGCCCAATCCCTGCTCGCGCAGGAGCTGAACGAACAGGACGTCACCCGCTATTACTGTGTCGGGTACAGTGTAGTCAATTATTTCCTCGATGAAGAATTGATCGGCAATCTGATCGATCAGCGCGGAGAGAAGGCCAGCGTGGATGTCATCGCAACCTTTTTGCCGCGCGTCGTCGTAGACTCGCTGCTCGCTGCATTGAACCGCTGCGGGCTGGATATGCAGGCGCTCACACTGGAGCCGATTGCCGCAATTAACGTCCTGATCCCGGTGACCATGCGCAGACTGAATATCGCGCTGGTGGATATTGGTGCCGGAACCTCCGACGTCGCGCTGACCGAGGAAGGCGCCATCACCGCGTACGGCATGGTGCCAGTCGCAGGCGATGAGATTACCGATGCCCTGATGAATGCGTTTCTGCTGGACTTTCCGATGGCAGAGGAAGTGAAGCGCGCTCTCACCTCCTCCGACGAGATTACGTTCACCGATATCCTCGGACTGGAGCAAACGCTTTCCACCGAGGAAGTCGTGAAGGCCATTATGCCGGAGATTACCAATCTCGCCGGGAAGATCGCTGTGAAAATCCTGGAGCTAAACGGCAAGGCACCGCAAGCGGTCATGCTGATCGGAGGCGGCAGTCTGACGCCCAAGCTGACCGAACGTGTGGCAGAGGCGCTCGGGTTGCCTGCTGCACGTGTGGCTGTCCGAGGCGCAGATGCAATTCGCCAGTTTGTCGGGGAACATCCGCTGCTCAATGGCCCTGAATTTGTTACACCGGTGGGGATTGCCGTGGCAGCCCGGCGCCATCCGGTGAAATATGTAACAGTAACGGTAAATGACCATTCGATTCGCATCTTTGATCTGCGAAAAATGACTGTCGGCGACGCTTTGATCGCTTCCGGACTGGATATTCGCCGCCTGCACGGAAGGCCGGGAATGGCCATTACCTTGACAGTGAATGGACGGATGAAAATGATCCCCGGCGGTCATGGCACACCGCCTGTCATCGAAAAAAATGGGGAAGCCTGCGGACTGGATACACCGATTGCAGAGGGTGACCGCATTGTCGCCGTCGCAGGGCAAGATGGTGAAAATGCCACGGTGCAGGTGATTGATCTGATGGACAAGCTGGACACGCTGGAGCTGTTCATCAACGAACAGCCTGTCTCGCTTGGCCCTGTCGCACTCGTGGACGGCGTTCCCCTCCCTCTGGACGCAAGCCTTACTGACCGCAGCGAGATCGTGATCCGTTTGCCGCGAACGGTTGAAGAAGTGCTGCGCGAATCCGGGGTGTGGTCCGCTGATGGAGCTGACGAGCCTGTGGAGGTATTCCACTTTCAGGTAAACGGTCACGAAACAACGCTCCCGGCGCTGCAAAAAATCGTGCAGGTGAACGGCAAGGATGCCGCTTTCAGCGACTTTGTGCGACCCGGCGACCAGTTGACCTTCCGTGAAGAGCCCTTTCAGGCACCGGAAATCAGGGATGTCATCCCTCCGGAAGAATGGGTACAGGAGACGATCTCCGTCCATTTCAACGGGCAGCCGGTCACCATTACGCTTGCCTCCCTCAGCATCACCATGAACGGCAGAGCGGCAGAGCAGCATGAAATTGTCGAAAACGGTGCCGTGATCAGCGTAAAAGCATCGACGCCGACCGCCCCTGTGTTTAGCGACGTTTTCCGATACGTCGACGTCTCTTTGGAAAAACCGGTAACAGAAGGTATCAGCCGGTTGGTGATGCTGGTAAACGGGGAGCCTGCCTCCTTTCATACCGAGCTGAACGCAGGCGACAAGCTGGAGCTGTACTGGGAATAATAATGTGTTCGCTCGTAAGCAAAAAAGAGGTTGGCTCCACTAGCCAACCTCTTTTATTAGCCTTGAATGGCTTCGGCAATCGCTGCTTTGGTGATTTTCCAATGCGACGTGTGCCATTTTACCTGTCCGTCCTCCAGCAGAAAAATCTGCGGGGACTCGTGTTTGATGGAATAGCGCTCAGCAACTTCATTGGACACGGGACGATCCTCCCGAACCAGAATCACCGCCGCCGGTACATCTTGTTCCTGTAGAAAGGATAAAAATTCCTCATGAGCCGTCGTGCTGATTGGACAAATGGTGCTGTGCTTGAACAACAGCCGTTTTCCCGCCTGTGAGACGAATTGATCCAACTCCTCCAGGGAGTGCAATTGACCTGCTGACACCTGTACTTCACTCCTCTCGATACGCGTATGTGGCTTTAGTATACGGAAAAGCAGAGCGGAAGTCCATGTAGCAGGTGCCAACGTGACCGCAAGTTTTTAGATCATGATTTTGGTCAGGCGCTGACGCAGCTCCCGCATCCATTCCTCGTCTCCTAGCGATTGGGCCAGCAAGAACAGATCCAGCAGCTCGTTTACTTTCCCTTCCAAAGCTTCTCGAACCGCCCCGTCCTCTTCCTGATTCGCCATCAATACCAGCAGGTGAGAAAGCTCGGATACTTCATCAAATTCGATGTTTTGCCGCTGTGGATTGTGGCCCAGATTTTCCATCAGTTGTTTCAAATCTTCCTTGACCACATCGACAACCTGCAAGTGAGAGCAGTGATCATTCTGACAAACCTGTACCGGAACATTCATAATTTTTACCTTTTTTCGGTACATGACGTTGCGCAGAATCACCTCCATGTCATCACCACAGCGGCTGCATTTCTTGTGCATGAGTTCACCTCTATCCTGCTTATGTATGCTCCCCTATCTATTCGATTTCACCAGATTCAATCCTGCTAAACGAGGGGTGGTACTTGGTGGATAGAGTGGCAGACACAAGCAAAAACGATGCCCCCATGTGACATCGTTTCCGTCTGTTGAAAGCTCGGGAAAATTGGGCAAACAGGCACCAGCCCTGTAGAATCGACAGGTAGCGCTAAACGCTGGAAGCGACACTCTCTGTTATCACATTTGCGAACGCAACATTCGCAGCCTGATGCAAGGAAGAAATTACCTGAATGAGCCTCAAGCGTAAATCGCGTTTACTTTTTCACAATGCGGGCAGACAGCGACCTTTCCAGAGCGGCCTGCTTCGTCCTCCACGCGGTATCCCGTGATACTTTCCGAAAAGCAGAACAGACACTCCGTATTAAAATCCATATCGTACTGGGCCTTCCATACGATTGACTTGAAGTCTTCCCCAACGTTGATCATAACAGGTTCCAAAAAATAGTGGTCCATGCCGGACAAGGCTTTGCGCATGACAAATGCCATCCTTTCGTTTCGCGTAGTACTTTCGTATCCTCTAGCTTTTCCATGTTTTCAGAATAATATACTTCGCAAAAATAGGCGTTTGCCCGTTACGGCTCTGTGCGAAAACCCATATGTTATGGGTGTAAGCCACTAATGCTAAAAAAACAAAGGAGGATGTTTTATGAGCAGTATCTTTAATGGAACCTTCGAGGCATTTACTCTCGTTTTGATTTTATTCATCCTGTTGGTGATTGTAGGTTGCTCTTGCGATAATTAAACACTAATAAGCGCACATTTGCGCGGATGACTGCATATACATTAGGACCGGATCCTGATAAGCGCGTTTCATACGCATGCTACCCTGCCCGCGGGTAGCTTTTTTCTATTGGCGTGGACTGGTAATCCACTGGACAATGCCTCCCAAAAGCATGCGGCATCCCCAGATCGTGATGACCACCAGCAGAATACGCACAATCATGAGGAGCATGTCGCTTGAGAAAAAAGGGGCAATCCAGCGCCCGCCAAAATAAATGACGACAAACGCCAGCGCGATGGTGATCGCGTAGAAAAAGACACAGCCTGCCAGTTGCAAGGCTGTTAATTTCGCCATCGCTTTTCGATGCTGCAAGAGGAAAGAAACCAAGGCGCCGGCAAACATCATGATAGCCAACAGATCGCTCATTTCTTTGAACTCCTTTTTCCTGTTTTCTCCTACATACGTTTGCAACTAGGGAATCGTTTCGTCCTTTTAAGATACTTTTATCGATCCATTTTTATTCAGACTATTCCCATCATTCTTACTTAGAGCGTTTGCGCGAACCCTTCCTAGCGAAGCCGGTTTTTCTCATGTACAATACAGAATGAGACGCAATGGAAAGCGAGGTCAACATGCCCATGAAAGATCCACGTATTGAACAGCTCGCGGAAGTGCTGGTCAACTACTCTACACGCATTCAAGCTGGTGAAAACGTTCTCATCTATGCGGTAGGCTCCGTCTCCGAGCTGACGCGCGCTGTGATCAAAGAAGTGTATAAAGCAGGTGGCAATCCCTACGTGCAACTGATCGACCCGGCCATCCAGCGGGAGCTGCTTTTGGGAACCAATGAAAAGCAACTGGAGATTATGCGGGAAGCGGATGTATCGTTCATGAAACAGATGGATGCCTATGTCGGGATTCGCGGAGGCGACAACATTAATGAATACGCAGACGTCCCTGGTGACAAGATGCAGCAATACCAACGCCTGCTGACTCGCCCGGTTCTCGATGTACGCGTACCGGAAACCAAGTGGGTTATACTGCGCTATCCCAATGCTTCTATGGCCCAGCTTGCCAATATGAGCACCGCCGCTTTTGAAGATTTTTATTTCAAGGTGTGCACGCTTGACTACAGCAAGATGGACAAAGCGATGGTCAATCTGGTCACGCTGATGGAAAAAACAGACAAGGTGCGCATCACCGGTCCAGGAACAGATTTGACTTTCTCCATCAAAGGAATCCCGGCAATCAAATGTTCCGGCCAAAACAACATTCCGGACGGTGAAGTATTTACCGCTCCAGTACGCGATTCGGTGAACGGCGTCATCACCTACAACACACCATCACCTTATCAGGGCTTTACATATGACAACATCAAGCTGACGTTTAAAGATGGAAAAATCGTTGAGGCGACTGCAAACGATACGGAAAAGATCAACGAAGTATTTGACACGGACGAAGGGGCTCGCTACGTCGGCGAATTTGCCATCGGGGTAAATCCATATATCCAAAATCCGATGAAGGATATCCTGTTTGACGAAAAAATTGACGGAAGCTTCCACTTCACGCCGGGCCAAGCCTATGACGAAGCATTTAACGGCAACAAGTCCTCCATTCACTGGGATCTGGTCTGCATTCAACGCCCGGAATGGGGCGGCGGCGAGATCTGGTTTGATGATCGCCTGATCCGCAAAGACGGCCGCTTTGTCGTTCCTGAGCTGGAATGCCTCAATCCGGAAAATCTGAAGTAAGAGAATCGAGTAGGAGGGGGTGGCTAACCCCCGTCCTCTCACACCACCGTACGTACCGTTCGGTATACGGCGGTTCACCAAGCTTGACGAATGTCAAAATATCGCTGTGTTAAGCTTTTGAGCCCTTGTTGTTGCCAGTAGGCAATGCCGAGGGCTTTGTGTATATGCGGAGTCTTTGTAGTACGCCATGCCCCCTTGCGGGTGTTTGCAATTTCAATTGCTTTTGTGTGAGATATACCAAGAGAACGGAGTTCTCGATATCTGGTTCTCACTCGTTTCCACTGCGTCCACAAGCAAAGACGGAGCCTACGCCTTGTCCATTCCTCAATGGATTGTAAGATTCCCTTTGCGTCTGCAAGGGCAAAATATCCAATCCAACCCATGAGATACTGGTTTAACCTTTCAACCCGTTCCTCAAGCGAGATACTCCACACTGGATTCGTGATCGTGCGGATTTTCTCTTTTAACTTGAGAAGGGATTTTGGGTGGATACGAACCGTTGTCTGTTTTACGAAAGTAAAACTAAAGCCAAGGAATTTACGTTTCCACGGCCGGTCCACCGCACTTTTCTCCTCATTTACTTTTAGCCTAAGCACCTTTTCCAAGTAATCTTTCATGCTCTTCTTAACCCGTTCTCCTGCTCGTCTTGTTTTCACGTAGACGTTGCAATCGTCCGCATAGCGGCAAAAGCGATGTCCCCTCTTTTCTAATTCCTTATCCAGATCATCAAGCAAGATATTTGCTAATAGTGGGCTTAGCGGTCCACCTTGCGGTGTCCCCTCACTTGAGGTAGTACAGATTCCTTTTATCATGACACCTGCGTTTAGATAGGATCGAATCAGCTTTAGAAGGCGCTTGTCTTGGATTTTACGAGCCACGCGGCTCATCAGGATATCATGGTTGACACGATCAAAGAATTTCTCTAGATCGATGTCCACCACGAATCTGTATCCTTCCCTGATATACGCTTGCGCTTTCCTTACTGCCATGTGGGCGCTACGTTTCGGGCGAAATCCGTAACTGGACTCCGAGAAGGTGGGATCGAAGATCGGTGTTAATACTTGGAGGATGGCTTGCTGGATGAAGCGGTCCACCACGGTGGGAATGCCTAATAACCTTACGCCTCCGTCAGGTTTCGGGATTTCGACTCTGCGGACAGGTGAAGGTCGATAGGTTCCTCTTTCCAATTCCTCACGGATAGTTTGCCAGTGTTCGTGTAGATAGTCGCGTAGTTGTTCGGTTGAAACACCATCGACTCCACCAACACCTTTGTTTGCTTCTACTCGTTGAAGTGCCATCCGTAAGTTTTCCCGTGATAAAACTTTCTCCAGCAAGTCCATAACGATATTCCTTCCTTCGCACATGCGGGTTCCGTGTTTGCTGAACGATACTCAGCCCTCTTTTTGTACCCTCGGGGCTTCACCCCTGCTCTTCAAAAGTAGTTCCTTTCTGGAATTCTGCTTCGACGTATCGTAACAAAAGACATGGATCGCGTGCTGACTTGATGTTCAGCCCTTCCCCATTCAAGCGTCCTCTACTCGGGTACTATGGCCTCTGCTGACTTCTGCATGTTCAGCGCCTCCTTACGGAGGCGGTTACCAACAGTTGAAGGCGTTCCATGCAGACCTCCCCAGGTAAGAACGATAACTTTCATCCCATGTACCTGCCCAAGTTTACTGCTGTATCCCTTGGCTGTATGGGGCTTTGTCTTGTTTAGCAGACTCGCCCGAATACAACAGCCTCAAATTGGGTTCGTGTACCTCAGGTCGGGATTTTGCCGCTGGCTTCCTTCAGATTCGACCTCACGGTCGACACCCTTGCCTTGAGCTAACGGTTGGGACAGCCACCCCCCGTTCGGGACTTCCACCCTATAGCTATCGCCCATGCTGGGCGCACTAAAAAAAGCGAAAGGTCCGCATGGAAACCTTTCGCTTTTTCTTTTTTCCACCGTACCTGTCCGCTTTTCAAGCGCACCTGTCCACTACATGGAATAGGCGGGCTCTTTCTTCTGAAGGGCAGGCATTTTCTCTTCCAGGAACGAGATCGTCGACTCCAGATGATGAATCGTGTACTCCCAACAAAACTTTTGATAATCGTCAAAGGTATCGATCAATTTTGAATATGATTCGCGACTTTGTTTCAGCATGTTGCGCTGGAGCTCCATACAGTTTTCCAGGAGCTCTTGCTTTTCAGCTCCCGTACGGTTGTTGCTGAAGAAGATTTTCACCAGCATGTCAGAACGAAGTACAGGCGGCAGGATCGGCGTTTGCAGCTCCTGTTTGAATCCGGCTTTGCCCGCTTCCGTAATCCGGTACAAAATTTTGTTCGGCTTTCCAGACTGGATGATCTCCTGTTTGGTCACATATCCTTCTTCCTCCAGCTTGCGGAGGGCTGGATAAATCGCACCAAAACTGGCGTCATAGAAAAAGCCAATACTATTGGTAAAAGCCTGTTTAATATCGTACCCGCTCATTTCCCCGTAATTAAGAAAACCAAGAATAATTGTTTTTACATCCATTTCTCTACTCCTCCACCCTGGCATTACCTGTTTTTGCGCAGGATCATCAAAAGCGGTACGCTCCGTTTCTGTGAAACTGCTTATATGTTCGAAATATTCTTTATTAATGTCATTATAAACTTTTCATTATAAATATACCAATGCTAATTCTTTATTATATCAATTAAAAATATTGATATATCCAAGCCTCATATTTTGGGCGTTCCATCCCCCCCTTCTTGCCATAAGATGATACATACCTATCTGCTGTAGGGGGAGAGAAACGTGAAAAGTAAAAAATGGAACGGCTACGCCCGAGTCAAGTACCCTGTGAGCAGCAGTTTGCATCCCTTCAACTTCTTCGTACCCATTGTTGAGCGCGTCAGGGACGGCGTCGTGTCCATCGTTACGGAAGATACACATCAAACAGATAACGTAGAAGATCTCATACGCAGCCTCGTCTCCGATCAACAGCCCTTTGCTTCCGAGCGGAGTTACGGTTCCGGTTTTCTCTTTCATCCCAAAGGATATATCCTGACCAGTGAACACGTCATCGGAAAATCGCGCACCATTCTCGTCAAACTATTCAATGGGCGTGTATTTGAAGCGCAACGGGTACTGGCTGATCGCGTTCGTGATTACGCCGTGATCAAGATTGACGCAGATTGCAAACTGTTCCCCTTGCCTCTTGGCACCTCTTCAGACACCAAGGTAGGCGAGTGGGTCATCAGCATTGGTTCACCGCCTGTTGCTATAGCGGCAAACCGTCTGATGAGGAGCTGCCAAAAACACCCTAAATAAACCATGCGCCTTCGTGTTTACTCACGTCCTTGTTTTGGGTCACTGTTTTCCTCGCTCCCGCTTGCCGAAACGAGGTGCAGCGCAAAGGAAACGGGCCGAGCAATCGCTTCGGCATAGGTTTGGCTATCGCCCATCTGGCTAAAGATCTCCCGACCAGGCTTGGGATTAACCTCAATGAGCCAAACTGCCCCCAGAACATCCACTCCCACATCTAATCCAAACTCCATCATCCGGCCGAATTTCTGCTCAAGAACGACGGCTACCTCATGCGCCAGATGCTGGCATTCCTGATGTATCTCCAGCGCTCTCTCCTCTCCAAAGCATTTATTCATGAAGGCCGAAAACGAAATCGGTTTGCCGCCCCCGTGCAAATTGGAGATGGAGCTTCCGGCCGGACCGAGGCGAACGCCGCTTCCAGTCACATCCCACTCGCCGTCGCCCTTTTTCTGTATCAGAAGGCGCACATCTGCTACTCGATCAGGGACCAATTCCAGATCGAGCCCTTGCTGGACAAGGAAGTTGCCATCGCCGATCCGCTGCTCCCGGACCCAGCGGCGTATCCATTTTTCTACTGACTCCACGCTGCCAAGCTTTGTCTCTACTTGCGACAGCCGTCGATTACGGCCACGAATCAGAAAATGATCTCCCTGCGCCATAATTTTGACGATGCTTCGTCCCCCTGTCCCATTGCCCGGCTTCACGTAGACGATTTTATGGTGTTTGAGCATCGCTTTTACCTTGCCTGCTGCATAGACCACTGTTTTCGGAATCCAGTGTTTGACGCGTTCTTCTTTTGCCAACATCTCCGTCACCCGCCACTTTTTCCCAAAGGGACTGTTGGCAAATTGAAACAGCCCGCTATGGCGCAGCCGCAAGTACGTGTCCACTCGTTTTCGGTATCGGTCAATCACAACATCTGGCCAGGGAAAGAGACGGCTTTCCCAACCACCTCCCTTTACAGGAACAAATCCCCTGATTTTCTTTTCAGCGGAATTTACATCTTGATGGGAAAAGAGAAACGTTTCCGCTCCCAAACGCTGTCCGGCAAGCACCAGCCGTCGCAGGTATTTCGGCTCTGAAAACCGCTTGCCCTCTCGCCAAGTCAGGATCCCAAGTACGGGTTTTGTTCTCATCCAGTTACCCTCTTCCTTCTAATTTCAGTGATAGCTTATGCCATCAACGAAAAGAATGGAGATAGACAGGGAAAAATCGGGCCCTTGCCTGGCCTTCGCTCTCAGCCGAAACACGCATAATCAAGCACAATCTGGACAAAACAATAGGTACAAAGTCAATGCGTGTTACTTACCTTTTTCAAGTGGATATGCTACAATGAAACTAATAAGAGAAGTTCCTCAGAGGTGACAACAACATGGCTCATGAATTTGGGAATGAACAAACCTGCCCGAAATATGAAGGGGCCATCAATATTCTCGGGAAGAGATGGACAGGTCTGATTGTCAATGTGCTGCTGCGCGGCGCTGTGCGATTCAAGGATATCCGGGAAATGGTTCCGCAGATGAGCGATAAAATGCTTTCAGAGCGATTGAAGGAATTGGAAGAGCAGGGGATCCTGGAGCGGAAAGTGTATCCGGAAATCCCTGTTCGGATCGAGTACGAGCTGACGGTAAAGGGAAAAGAGCTGCGCCCTGTGATCGATTCCATTCATGAATGGGGCCAAAAATGGATGTAGCCTCTCTGCTGCATCCCGTAAAGCCTGCCGCGTCTTCTGTTTGAAGCGCTGCAGGCTTTTGTTTTGTCAAAAGTTTTGTGCGTGATGGCATAGGAAAAGCCCCTTCCGGTGTACACTCTAGCAATTCGCATTTCGGGAGGGGGACGCCTTGAGGACAGCGATTTACATTCGTGTGAGTACAGAGGAACAGGCTGCCGAAGGTTTTTCCATCGCCGCACAAAAAGAACGGCTGCTGGCGTATACACGATCACAGGATTGGTCACTTGCTGGCATCTACACCGACGAGGGCATCAGCGCTAAAAGCATCAGCCGGCCCGCTCTGCAGCGCTTGCTGACTGATGTAAAAAGCAGGAAGCTGGATGTCGTTCTGGTGTATCGGCTGGATCGACTGACACGATCTGTCCTTGATTTATATCAATTGCTGCAGGAGTTTGAAAAATACGACGTCCGCTTTAAAAGCTGCACGGAGGTTTATGATACGACTACCGCGATTGGCAGATTATTTATCACCCTGGTAGCGGCCTTGGCCCAATGGGAACGAGAAAATCTGGGAGAGAGGGTCAAACTGGGGATGGAACAGATGGCACGGGAGCGAAAACGTCCAGGGGGGCCTCCCCCTTATGGCTACCACCTGCTGCACGGGGAGCTTGCCCCACATCCCGTGGAAGCCAAGGTCGTCAAGCTGATGTTTCAGCATTACGTATCCGGCTTTACACCTGGTCAAATCGCCGAAAGCTTCAACCAGAAGGGATATCTGGGGAAGCACGGCGGCAAATGGAGCGGCAGTACCGTCACGCGTCTGCTGCGCAACCCGGTCTATTACGGCGCTCTCCGCTGGAATTACGCTGCGTCCGGTGGGAAGCAAAAGCGCGCTGATGATTGGATTCTGGCCGAAGATTCTCACCCCGCGATTATCGATCAGGATACGTTCGATCAGGTACAGGCAAGATTGAAGATGCGCCGGAAGGTACACCCCCGCGTCCTCTCCTCTCCTTTTGTGTTCTCCGGTATTCTGTACTGCGCCCGCTGTCAAAGCGAAATGCGGGGAAAGACGGCCTCCGTCCGAAAAAGCGGCAAGCATTATCGACATTACTACTACCTGTGTAAAAATCGGCGGCTGGGCTTGTGCCGCGCGCCGGCCATTCGCGAGGATCGATTGGAAGCTGCGCTGCTGGAGCAGCTCGCAGCCTTTCAGCCAGTGCTGCAGTCTGCTTTGGATCGAAAGCTGCAACGTCTCCATGCCTCTACGGCACAAGAGATGGATGATCACGCGCAATGGAAGAAGCGGCGGCAACGCTGGATGGAAGCGTACGAGGCAGGGATCATCACCCTGGAGGAGTTAGCCGCCAAACAACAGCAACTAAACGTCATGGCAGAACGGCAGACTGCCAAACAACATCAGCTGCGTATCATGGCAGAGCAAGACGCCGCCAAACAGCAAATGGACAGCATCTCTGTCTCTCCTTTCGAGCTTGGACCCATGCGGGATCGGTCATATCCGGTAACGATGGAGTGGAGCTGGCTTTGGGAGCAGGCATCTCGAGAGGAACGCAGGCAGTTGGCCGCCCTGCTCCTGGAGCGCCTGGAAGCAGAGACTTGTCCATCCATCGAGAATTGTAAAAACCAGACAGTTGCTTTGAGGATAATCGCGTACCGCTAGCAGGTTGCCCCATCTTTTGCCTCTACAGGAGCAGACGGTTCCCCTCTTGGTTTGGAAAACTCTGTGACGGCCGGAATCATCAGTGCCAAAAATCGTCGGTTGCAGGTAGCAAAACGTGTCTACGACGAGATTTTTCAAACCGATGCGGCCATCAATCCGGGCAATAGCGGCGGCCCATTAATCAATCTTAACGGAGAAGTAGTCGGGCTCAACGCCTTCATTATTCAGTCCAGTCAATGCCTGGGGTTTGCCATTGGAATCGATGCGCTGAAGCAGCATTTGGGGAAATTCATTTTTTAACAAATCAGCCCCGTCACTTGGACGGGGCCCGCTTTTCAAAGGCAATCAGATAGATATCTGTTCCATCTTTGGTCATTTCTTTTTCTGCTTCGCGCAGCTGCTGCAACTGTTGCTCCGTCAGATTGGCAATCGGCAGTTCATCCAAATGGTTCCATTTCACTGGTCATTCCTCCGTTTGGTGTGCTGACAGTTGGTAGTCTGTCCACAGCGGAGAGTATGTATTTACGCCCCCTGAACCAAAGCTTTGGCAATCGCCGAACAAGAACGCTTGCAAAACAGGATCGGCACTTCCTTATCCTTCGCCTGGCTTTTCACCGTCTTGGCCAGATTGTGATTGACGAAATCGGTCAAAACCAAAATCATATGGGTTCCTGTGGGAATTTTTACGCCGGCTTGGGAGTTTTTTCTCCCCGTTACATGATGGATATCCGTAAACCCCTGGCCTTGTAATAAGTCAACGATATTTCCCAGGCGGTCTCCGCCGATGACAAGTATAGAAGACATGCTCTTTCCTCCTTTGCTGGTATGAAAAAATGAGTGTGGAACTGTATAGGTACGGCTGATTTTTTCTAATTGATAATGAATATCACTCTTATTGATAAATATTATCATTCCCATTTGCCTTTGACAATACTCTGCCAGCAAGTTTTTTGGGCGGGGACAAGCAGGTTTGAATTTGTTTGAAAGGCGTTTAAAATCAGGAATGCGGATTTCAAATTTTTCATCGCTCATCAAAAAAAGTGCCCGCTCCGTCTGCATGAGACGTGCGGGCACTTTTTGCTCGTAAACATATTGTTCTTGTACGGTTTTCGATTGCAACTGTCTGTCGCCCGAACTACCGGGCAACAACCTGGCTGTACTCGGACAGTGCTTTGCCAAGTCGCTGGATAGCAAGCTCGGTATGTTCCCGATCCAGCAGTGTGTAGTTAAGCCGCATGGTATTGGTCTTCGGCTCCTCTGCATAAAACGGAATGCCGGGTACAAAGGCGACGCCTTCCTTTACGGCCTGGGCCAGCAGCTTTTCCGAGTGAACATGCTCGGGCAGCTCCACCCACAGGAACATGCCGCCTCTTGGTTTGTTCCACTTCATGCCGCTCCATTCCAGACGCGAAAGCAGCTCATGCATCCACTCCATCCGCTCCCGATAGGAACTGCGGATTTTCTCGATGTGCGCTTCCAAATCAAAGTTGGCCAGCAGCTGATGCAAGGCAATCTGGTCGATCGTACTGGACTGCAGGTCGATGGCCTGTTTTGCCTTGACCATCATCTGAATCACCTGACTGTCCCCGATTGCCCAGCCTGTGCGCAGTCCAGGAGCAACAATTTTGGAGAAGGTGCTGGTGTACACCACGGCAGACCCCTGCGGGTGTTGGTCAAGCGAGAAAATGCTGCGATACTGCGCTTCACCGTCAAACTGGATTTCGCCGTAGGGATCGTCTTCCAAAATCAAAATATTGTTTTCCCGGCATTGGCGCAAAAGGCCGAGACGTCTTTCCAGACTCCATACCTTGCCCGTCGGGTTGGCAAACGTTGGGATCACGTAAACCATCTTCGGACAGAATTGTGCGATTTTTCTGGCAAGATCGTCCATATCCATTCCCTCAGCGTCTCCATCCACCGGAATTGCACGGATGCCGCGGAACTGGAAGAGCTGTACAGCCGCGAGATAGGTCGGATTTTCTACCAGCACGACGTCGCCTTCGTCCAGGTAGACGCGACAGAGCAAGTCGACGGCCTGCTGGGAGCCGGTAGTGATCAGCATGTTTTCTACGCCAACGTTCATATGCTTTTGTTTCATGCGTGACGCGACCCATTCCCGGAGCGGAATATAGCCATCGGTCAAGCCGTATTGCAGGGATTTGGGTCCCAGATCAAGCGCCCGGTTAAATGCTTCCCGCATCTCTTGGATCGGAAAAGAATCCTCGGCAGGCAAGCCTCCGGCCAGTGACAGCACTTGATTTCCCTGCGTTAATTTCAAAATTTCACGCACAGCCGATGAGGTCAGTGCATTGGTCGATTGTGAGAATGAATACTCCATCCTATGTTCCCCCTTGATTGAGCTTATTCCTGTTTTATCACTGCGTCGAGGATAAGTCCAATCTCACAAAGCTATGGGTGGAATAGGTTTTGACTATGTCGAGCGAGGGTTCGGTCGAAATCGCCCGTAAGGGATCAGTTCCACAGGGATGTACAACAACTACAGAATGGCATATAACGAAGCCGCAAGCTTTTCATCGCTTGCGGCCCCTGCTTTACTCGGTTTTCTTTACCTAAACCATTCGGCTACGGTGATCATCTGTTCCACCGTCATGTCAGAAGTCATCATATAAGTGATTCCTTTGTCTTCCCAGAGAAGACCGTTAAAATGGGTTAAATCCGGATTGCGGTAGCTCGACCCGGGGGTGTGGAAGCTGATGCCCTCGCTGGTGCCTATTTTGACCGGTTTGATTGTTTTAGGCTGCATCACGGATTTCTTTCTCTCCTCCAGGCTTTCTTTGCTGATGACGATGCTCAAGAATGCGGCCGCGTTCCCTGGCGTTTCATTGAATATATCAACAGACGACGATTCTTTGCCCTTGGTATATCCGTAGCTCAGCGTGGCGCCCAGAGGCAAAAGCGTAGGGACTTTGAAGGAGGAGCCGAATTTTTGCTCAGCTTCTTCCCGAGTCAGCTCTTGGGTAGTCTCAGCCTGCCCCTTCACTTCCGGCCATTCGATCACAGCCGGGTCCCACACATCGACGGACTCGGCGATTTTTTTTAGTTCATCGGCAGAAAGTCCGCTGGCAAGCTCGTAAACAAGCCCTTTTTCTTCTTCCCATATGAATACGTTCATTTTGTCATATTTATCGGGCTGTTTTCCCATGTACGCTTTGCCTTTGGCAAAAGACACCTCCTTCAACTCTCCCCGTTCCTTTGCGGCTTCTCCCGGATGGATTCGCAGGAAGAACGGATTGCCCGCATTCCCGTGGTAAGAGATGACTACCTGGCTGGCTGAGCGCTTATAGGACAGTGTCGGATAATAGTTGCCCTCCGGCAGGTACTTTGGCACTTTGACAGAAAATCCTGCCTGTTTGGTTGCTTCGGCCGGGGTCAAGTCCATGATGAGATCGCCGGATTCCGGCGTAGATTGAGTGGCTGCAGCTTGGGCCAAAGCCAGGGCATCTCCTGTAAAAGTATTTCCCGCCAACAGAGTCGCTGTCGCCAGCAGAACCGTTTGAATTTGTTTCATCGCGATTCACTTCCCTTTCTCAATTTGTCGTTTCACCCCTTTACTACCGAAGCACTATCCATTCCCTTACACCTGCAAAAAAAAAAATTAAAAAAAGGAAATTATTATGTAACATAGATCGATAACCGACAGTAGTAGCAAATGAGTGACTACTTTCAGACTCATGGGAGGATCGGGAATGGAGGAAGACAAAGAGTGGGTCAGACAAGTCTTGTCCGGCGAGAAGCAGGCGTACGCCCACCTGATCAATAAATACAGGAACAAGGTCTTTTCCCTGCTGTATCGGATGACCGGCAATCCGCACGATGCCCAGGATCTGGCGCAGGAATGCTTCATCCGCGCTTACCGGTATTTGCACAGCTATGATGAGAACCGGAAATTTTCCTCCTGGCTGTACCGGATTGCCGTCAATGTCTATGTCGACACGCAGCGTTCGCTGCAAAAGAAGCAAGTCTCTCTCGTAGAAATCGAGGAGAATACGCTCTCGGACGGGAATAGTCCGGAAACGATGTATCTGCAGGAAGAACACGCCTCGGAATTGCATGAACTGATTGGCCAACTGCCGGAAAAGTACCGGGTTGTCCTACTGCTGCGCTACGTAGACGAGCTTAGCTATCAGGAGATCAGCGACATCCTGGAGATCCCCCTGCACCAAGTGCAAATCAGGCTGCACAGAGCCAAGCAGCGGTTGCGAAATTACTTCCAATCGGCAGAGAAAGGAGGCGGCTTGCATGAGGTGCTATGAGATCCGTCAAAAGCTGGAACGCTATGTGGAGAAAGAAACGAGCGTAAGTGAAAACATTGAGATTGAAACACACCTGCTGGACTGCGCCGCTTGCAGAGTCATGCGGGATAAGCTTGCGGCGGAAGCGATCGTCCTGAAACAGGCTGTGCCCTATTCTCCTTTAACAGATGATTTTACCGCCGGCATCATGAATCAATTGGAGCCTTACCCAGCCACAGAAAGCCCGGTCGAAATGGAAACCAATTCAGCGCCTTCGCGACACGCTTGCAGCAGGACTCCTGTACAAAGATCAAAGCGATGGGCTCGTATGACAGCAGCATCGATTGCCGCGCTGTTCGTGGCATTTTCGCTCGGCATGTTTGTCTCCCCTACCTTTGCCGCGTACATTTCAACGTTTGTCAGTAGAATCGGCGGAGAGCTGGGATTGAAAAAGGCAGCAGAGCAAGGCTTCAACACCCCGGTAAATATGGCAGCAACTGATCAGGGGGTGACTTTGCGCGTCAAGGAGATCATCGCAGATCCCACGCGGCTCGTCGCCACGTATGTCCTGGAGGATGAAACCGGACAGATTCTGCCTGACCTGTTTATCCCTCATTACAACGGTAACAATATTTACCTCACCGACAAGCAAGGGAACATCCTAAATAGCGGGCCACAAATCTTCAGACGCGGCGATCAATATGCGGATTTTCTGTTTTCATTGAACAACCCGCCAAATGAGCTAGTCCTGCATTTTGACATCAGTCATTTCGGAAGCAATGAACCGCGAAAAGCAGTATGGAAGCTGGATATACCCGTTAATATCCAAAAAAGCATGGCGGCGACGAAAAGTGTCCCGGTCAACGCGATCTATGAGTCTCCACAGGGTATTGTCTTTACCTTCGACAAGGTAGTCTACGCTCCCAGTGCCACCCGGATTGACCTGACGACCAGCTTTACGCCGGAGAAGAAGAAGCAACTGAGAGAAATGGCTGCGGCGCCGACTGGAAGAACGGACGCTGACAGCATACGGGAGTTCGGCACTCACCGCTTCTTTTACCATATCGTCGATCAAAGCGGAAACGTCGTCGCCAAGTCCGAATATGAGCCAAACGAAAAACAAGGCCGACGGATCTCCTTTACCCAGTCCCGCGATGTCCGGGGAATCGATCCTGACATAATAAATTGGCATGGCTCGTATGTGCCTGCTGATCAGCCGGAAGAACTGACATTCGTTCTGGATGGAGTGGAATTGCTCGAGCCAGCAGATTTTTCCATCTCCTACTCTCCTGATAGCCTCAAGCAGCAGCCTGTCTCAAAAACATACGGAGAGCTGGAAGAGACTTTCACGATCACCGACATGGCCAAAGGCATGGACCCAGAAACGCAGGAGCCCGTCTGGACGATCGAGCTGAAGGGCTTGGGTAAACTGGACAGCTTCCCCTACTGGAATCTGTATGACAAGAGCGGCAAGCGCTTCGACGTCCAGACCGATTTTGGCAAAACGCACATGAAGAATTCACCCGATGGGGTCGTGTTGGTCCAAACCCTCATTGTCAAAGGAATGCAGCAGCCTCCGCAAAAGCTTACGCTCGCTTTGCAAACCGTCAAAACGAGGTACATGGATTTGAACTGGCAAGTGCCGATCCCGCCTAATCCGTGAAGCTGGTCGTGGGCAGCACCTGCATTCCATCACGCCATCATAAAGGCCCGGAGCCATGAGCGCTCCGGGCCTTTTGCTGAGAAGCTATGCTGCGCGAGTTTTGCGATTTCCTCGGGATCATTGGGGAGCGGACAGTCTATGCTCCCGTGCAGGACGAAGACCGGAGCGGAGCCTGGAAACGGGCTTCTTGCCACCGCGGCCCCTCGGCAACGTGACCAAGTAACCTAGAGACCACTAGCACGCCTAGCGAACAAACAGCCCCAGCTTCTCAATCCGCCGCACTGCCTCTGCCAGCCGTTCTTCATTAGACAGAAGTGCTGCCCGCACATACCCCTCGCCCGTCGGTCCAAAGCCGACGCCGGGCGCGACGACCACGTGAGCTTTTTCCAGGAGCAAATCGGAGAACTCTACCGATGTAAACCCTTTTGGGACGGGCAGCCAGCTAAAAAACGACCCCTCTGAAGGCTTGGCCTGCCAGCCGATCCGGTGTAACTGGGAAAACAGGACGTCGCGGCGGCTTTGGTAAACGTTGACCAGATCGCGTACGCACTGCTGGGAGTCCGTCATCGCCTTGGCCGCTGCCATCTGGACCGCACCGAACATACTGACGAAGTAATGGTCCTGAATCAAATTAATCAGACGCACCAGCTCTTTGTTTCCGACCATCGCCCCGACGCGCCAGCCTGCCATGTTGTAAGTCTTGGACAAGGTGTAAAACTCAACCCCCACCTCTTTGGCACCCGGTACTTGCATGAAGCTGACCGGCTTTTTGCCGTCAAAGCTGATCGCACCGTACGCAAAGTCATGGCAGACGACGATCTCATGCTTGCGCGCGAAACGGATTGTCTCTTCGAAAAATTCCACAGGCGCATTCACCGCTGTGGGGTTGTTCGGGTAGTTCAGAAACATCAGCTTGGCTTTTTCCAGGTCTTCGGCTGGGAGCTTGCCGTAATCGGGGAGAAACGCGTTCTCTGCCCGAAGCGGCATCATCACCATGCGGCCGTCTGCTACGGCAACGCCAGACCAGTAATCCGGGTAGCCCGGATCGGGGACCAGGGCGACATCTCCCGGGTTGAGCAGCACCTGGCAAATCTCCACCAAACCGGTCTTGCTGCCGAACAGGATCGCTACCTCTTCCTCCGGGTCCAGCTCCACGCCGAATTCTTCGCGGTACCAGTGAGCGACAGCCTGCTTCAATTCAAGCCTGCCGCTAAATGGCGGGTATTTATGATGGACGGGACGAGCTGCCTGCACGCCCAGCTCTTCCACAATATGCGCAGGTGTCGGCAGATCGGGATTTCCTTGCCCGAGATTGATGATGTCATGTCCAGCCGCAATGGCCTTGTTTGTTTTGGCTACGAGCGTCGCAAAAAACTGCGTCGGCAGCCGGTCAATCATAGCAGAGGGTTGAATGCGCATTCGTTTTTTCTTTCCTTTCCTTTTTCGTATCGCAAACGCGAGTTAACGGAATGATTTTCTTGCTGTATCAGAAAGAAGCCCCGGAAGTTTATCCGTACCGATTCAGTGAAAAAGCCCCTTTTCCTGTACAGAAAAAGGGGCGGTAAAAGTCCGCGTTCTTATCTGTCAGGTAGGCTCCTGCTGGAATTGGCACAGCACCCGCGTTGGTATTCCATCGCGAATCCGCTGCCGGGCTTCATCGGGCCAGTCCCTCCGCCTCTCTGGATAAGGTTACAGAATTCGTATTCATTTGAATTGCTTTCATACTACTTGAGTGAATACTGAGGTGTCAAGAACCATACAAACCATCCTGCTCCCCATACTAAGGAGCGTGCAGGCTACCTTTCAATCATGTGTCAATGCTTTTGGACGGTAAGTGCCGCCGACAGCTCCGACCGCTTAATAAAGGAGGTGTACACCCCAAAACAGACCACTGCGAGCAAAGCAAAGGCCGCCATCGCATAAAACAATCCCTGTGCCTTCAGCACTTCAAAGGCCACGGCTCCCATAAGCGGTCCCACCATGCGTCCTGCCGAACCAACGCCGCCAACCAGCCCCTGAATCATGCCCTCTCTGCCGGGAGGCGACAACTCCGCAGCGATTGTCGGAACAGCCGGCCATACCAGCATTTCTCCCAGCGTTAGGACAAACATGGCTGCAAAAAAGCCAGCGTAAACAGTCGTCTGCGACAGGATCAGCATGGACAGCGAAAAGAGACAGCCGCCCAGCAGCATCTGCGCTTTCAAGGATTGGGCGACATGCTTGATCACCCAGGCGATTAACGGCTGTCCCAAAAGAATCAGGGCGCCGTTCAATGTCCACAGCAGGCTGTATTGTTTCAGCGAGATGCCCAGCGTCTGCATGTACGCAGACAGCACCGTTGTCCACTGCACGTAAATGATCCAGCAGACCAACAAGCCCATGGATAAAAAGCCGAGAGCCATCCAGGCTACAGACCGGGTGGCGTGGATGGCCGAATGGCTGTCCATGGTTGCCGGGCGATCCAGACTATCCAAGCCTTCCGCTGATTCTGGTGTTGGTCTCCGGTCTTTTACGGGACCATGCTCGATATCCGCGGCACGGCTCAACATGAGAAACAGACCAAGCACAGCCACCTGAAGCGCGGCATTGCCAAAAAACGTCCAGGCAAATGAGATGCTTGCCAAGATTCCGGCAGCTCCTGCACCAATCGCGCCTCCGATATTGAGGGCGACATAGACCATGTTTAAACCCTTGCGGCCGCCCTCCGGCCACAACAGGCCAATCAGGGCGTTCAGCACAGGAAACATGATGCCGGAGAAAAATCCGTTCAAAGGAAGCAAGACGGTATAAACCGAGAAGTCTGTGGTGAACCCAAGTCCGATCGCCACTGCTACGGCTCCCACCGTGGCAGCGCATAAGGTCAGGAGTTTTCCCCAGCGGTCAAAAAGAAAGCCGCCAACCACACTGCCCACAAGATATGCCCCCTGGTTCAGCATAAGCACGCCGCCCGCCACTGCAAGCGACTTTCCCAGGACATCGTGGATGTAGATGGTGACCAACGGCCAGATACAGGCCATGCCTGTAGAATGGATAACGGCAGCAATGGCCAACAGCCGAATGCTGCGCGGATAGGAATTCCATAATCGGTTCATCTCGGGTTAGGCCTCGCTCCGATAGAAATCTCCGCTTTTCCCGCCGGTCTTTCGCTCCAGATAAGTAGGCCCGATGACCATGCCTTTATCCATCGCTTTGCACATATCATAGACGGTGAGTGCGGCAGCAGAGGCTGCGGTCAATGCTTCCATCTCTACGCCGGTTTTCCCGGTCGTTTTGACGGTCGCCTCAATTCCCAGCGTCATCTCGTCTTCATAGGAAAAACGGATATCGATTCCGGTGAGCGGAAGCGGATGACACATCGGGATGATCTCCCAGGTTTTTTTGGCGGCCATCACTCCAGCCACCTGCGCGACTGCCAGTACATCTCCCTTGGCGATCTGTCCCTCGCGAATGCGCTCCAGGGTTTCCGGCTTCATCGTAATTTTGCTGACAGCCAGCGCCTCGCGTTTGGTATTATCCTTGTCGGACACATCCACCATTTGGGCGCGCTGCTGTTCGTTGAAATGGGTCAATTGGTCGCTCATCTCTTTTGATTTTCCTTTCTGTTTGCGGGGTATCCGCTCAAGCTGCGATGCCCTGCTGTCTTTTCTGCGGGCTGCTACTTTAACCTTACCTGCGACACTGGCAGAAATCAATCGCCAATCTGCTGAAAAGAACACACCGGCATTTGGCAGTTCCCTGCAATTATGATATCTTCACAGGTAGAGAGATTCACTTTTTTCTTCATTTATTATCGTTTGGGAAACGAGGAGTGTCAGATGCAAATTTCCGTACTGTTATTTGCGGGTTTGGCCGAGCGGGCAGGCACGCGGAGCATTTCGCTTACCCTGCCAGAGGGAGCCACCGTCCAGGACCTCCTGCTGGCTGTATCCACGCAGTATCCCGCCTTGTCTTCGCTTCTGGGAAGCTGTTTCATCTCTGTAAATCAGGAGTACGCAACACCCGATAAACCGATCCAGGCTGGTGACGAAATCGCGATTCTTCCCCCAGTCAGCGGCGGCCAAGATCCTCGCTTCGCCATCACGACTGAGCCCCTGCGGGTGGACGCATTGATGAAGCTGGTTTCCAATCCTCGGGCCGGTGCCATTCTCTCCTTTGTCGGAACCGTCCGGGAATTTACGCAAGGGCAGCGGACCGTCTCTCTCGCTTATGAAGCGTATGAGCCGATGGCCGTGGAAAAAATGAAACAGATTGCCGCTGAAATCGAGGAGCGTTGGCCCGAAGCGCAGGTGGCGATGCATCATCGCATCGGTCAGCTTGACATCGAAGAAATCGCGGTGATTGCCGTAGTGGCCACCCCTCATCGAAAAGCGGCTTTTGAAGCGGGCGAGTATGCTATCGAAAGACTGAAGCAGATCGTCCCTATCTGGAAAAAGGAAATCTGGGAAGACGGCAGCGAGTGGAAGGGCCACCAGCAAGGGCCGTGGAATCCAACTGCGTTCCCGGATGACGGAGAAAGGAGCTAACCTCTTTGCAAACCCGCTATTCCCGTCAAATCCTGTTTGCCCCGATCGGCCGCGCGGGACAGGAGAAGCTCGCGCAAAGCCGCGTCGCTATCGTCGGCATGGGAGCGCTGGGCACCGTTTCGGCCAACCATATGGTTCGTGCCGGTGTCGGTTTCGTGCGGATCATTGACCGTGACTTCGTCGAGCCGAGCAACCTGCAGCGTCAGATGCTCTACGATGAAGAAGACGCCCGCCAGCATTTGCCCAAGGCCATCGCGGCCCATGCCAAGCTGACGCGGATCAATTCCGAGGTCCAGATCGAGCCTGTCGTAGCCGATCTGACCGCCCGCAACGCCGAGTCCCTGCTCGCTGATGTCGATCTCGTGCTGGATGCGACTGACAACTTTCAAGTCCGCTATCTGGTCAATGATGTTTGCGTCAAGCACGGGATTCCCTGGGTCTACGGCGGCGCCGTCAGCGCGACCGGAACCTTTACGGCGATCCGGCCCGGCGTCACCCCTTGTCTGCGCTGCCTGTTCCCGGAAGCGCCCAATCCCGGTGAAATGGCCACGTGTGACACGGCTGGCGTGATCGGACCAATCATTCACATCATTGCTTCCTATCAGGCGACGGAGGCGTTTAAGCTGCTCGTCGGGGCCGAGGACGCGCTCAATCCTCATCTGGAGCATTTTGATCTCTGGAACAATCAGCATCAACAAATCAAGGTTGCAGGAGGCAAACGCCCGGATTGTCTGACCTGCGGACAGCGCCAGTTTTCCTTTTTGCAGCCGGATTCTCAGGACGGCCAAGCCGCCTCCCTGTGTGGCCGCGATACAGTGCAGATCTCACCTGTGGAGGGTGCGGCACTGGATCTGGACGTGCTCGCCGGCCGGCTCGCTCCGCTCGGCGTGGTGGAGAAAAACAAGTTCCTGCTTCGTTTCCACGCCGATTCGCATACGCTCGTCATCTTTCCCGATGGACGCGTGCTGGTGCAGGGAACGGATGATGTCAGCCTGGCACGGACGCTTCATGCCAGGTATATCGGCGCCTGAGTGTGGTGCCGTTGTGAATAAACTGCAGTCGAGATGCGGATGAGCTGCGGTCGAGCTTTGACCGAGTCACGATCAACTGTACGCAAATAAGTCCTCTTTCCTTTGAAAGAGGACTTCCTTTTGTGAATCGCAAATTTTTTTGTGAATCGCAAAATTATGGGTTACTCTCCACTTTTGGGGTAGTGTCAACCGGCAGAATGATGGTAAAGGTTGTCCCTTCGCCAATACGGCTTTGGACAGAAATCTTTCCGTGATGCATACTGACGATTTTCTTTACGATGGACAGCCCCAGTCCGCTGCCGCCCCCGGTTCGGTTACGCGATTTGTCCGCCTTGAAAAACCGTTCAAAAATCCGCTCCAGATCTTCCTCGGAAATCCCGATGCCGGTGTCGGAAATCTTTACGATCAATTCTTCTCCTTGCTGTTCTGCCCGCATGCTGATACTTCCGCCGTTCGGGGTGAATTTGATGCTGTTGGCAAAGAGATTGTTCCAAACCTGACTCATCAAGTCTTCATCCGCAATGATCTCCAGCTTCTCCAAGGCCACATCCAGTTCAATCTCCTTTTCCAGCCACTGCGGTTCATAGGCCAGGATGATGTTGCGAAGCTGTTTATCGAGGCGGTACCGTTTCCGCTCCATGGGATGATGTTTGGCCTCGAGCGATGTAAGCTTCAGCAGGTTGTCGCTTAACTTTGACAGCCGTTTGCTTTCCGTTTCGATGATATCCAGGTAATGCAGCCGCTCCTCCCGGGTAAGATGCTCGCTGCGCAAAGCACGGGCAAAACCGCTGATCGACGTCAAAGGGGACTGGATTTCATGGGACACATTGGAGATAAACTCCTGGCGCAGCTGCTCCATTTGGTTTAATTGCTCTGCCATATGGTTAATGTTGTCAACCAGCAGTCCCCACTGATGCTCCATTTTGATATCCAGCTTGACGCTGAAATCTCCTTTGGCAATCCGCCGCAGAGCATCAATCAGCAACTGGAACAGTTCCAAGTGCCGCGGTCTGATGAAGCGGGAAATGAGAAACATGGTGATAAAGAAAAGAAGAAAGCCGGACAGGGAGTTGACCAATCCCCTGACAAACTCGGATGGCTCGACACCCGCCTGGCGGTACAGGTAAGACGTCAACCAGTACGCTGCCGACCAGCAAAGATTGATGTAGAGAAGAAAGCCGATGACGCCAAGCACGCGGAGCCATATTTTCCGGTTCGGGTGTGCTCTCATGGACATATCTCCAATCGATACCCCAGCCCTCGGACAGTGCGAATCTGAAAACCGTATGCAGCTTCGGGAAATCGTTCGCGCAGGCGGTTGATATGCACATCGACCGTCCGCTCGTTCCCCTCGAAATCATATCCCCATATCTGCTCGATCAATTGTTCGCGGGAGATCGTCTGCCCCGGATAGCTGGCCAGTTTAAACAAGAGTTCAAATTCCTTCAGCGGAATCGTCAACATCTTGTCGCCGCTGGTAATTTCAAAGGTTTTTCTGTTCATCTGCAGACATCCGACCTGTACGGTATGGGAGGCGGCGATCCGATACCGTTTCAGGAGCGCTTTTACACGGACTACCAGCTCGGCTGGCTCAAACGGCTTGACGAGGTAATCATCGGTCCCCAGCTCAAAGCCTTTGATTTTCTGGGCAGTCTCCCCCTTTGCGGTCAGCATGAGCAACGGAATGTCGTAATGCTTCCTGAGCTCGCGGCACAGCTCCCAGCCGTCCATCTGGGGCATCATGATATCGAGGATGACCAGCTCCGCCGGGTCAGACTCCATGATAGACAATGCTTCCTTTCCATCAGCCGCCTCCAGGATGTCGAACCCCTCCCGCTGCAAAAAGACGCGGACCAGCTCGCGAATATGCGGATCATCATCGACAATCAGCAGTTTGGTCATCGGCTCACACCTCCTCGTACATCCGCAGTTGCTGGATGGCAAATTCGCGGTACATCGCATGGGTTGCAAACAGCTCTTCATGCGTTCCTCTGCCCGTGATTTTTCCTTTTTCCATAAAGATAATCTGATCCGCATCCACGACCGTCGACAAGCGATGGGCAATGACGAGCGTGGTGCGTCCCTTCATTAGATTGTTCAGGGCCTGCTGCACGATGATTTCCGATTTGCTGTCGAGACTGGAGGTCGCTTCATCGAGCATCAGGATTTGCGGGTTCCGCAAAAGGGCACGGGCGATGCCGATTCGCTGCCGTTGTCCGCCTGAGAGCTTGACGCCTCTTTCCCCCACCTGTGTCTCATAGCCATTCGGCAGTTCGTCGATGAATTGGTCGGCGTATGCCATCGCAGCAGCCTGCCTCAGTTCCTCGTCAGTGACGTCACGGGAAACACCGTAGCAGATATTTTCCCGAATGGTACCGCCGATCAACGGGCTTTCCTGGGATACGTACCCGATTTTATTCCGCCAGGATGACAACGTAAAGTTACTGATCGGATCGCTGCCGAGCCGGATGGTGCCGTTTATCGGCTGATAAAAGCGTTCGATCAGGGAGAACATCGTCGTTTTCCCGCTGCCGCTCGGCCCGACGATCGCGGTTACTTTGCCCGGCTCGATCTGGAAGCTCACATCCTCCAGAATCGTCTCCCCGTTTTCATAGGCAAACGTCACCTGCTCCACGCGGATCGGCAATCTCGCATCTTCCAGCTCACGGCCGGACAGTTGATCCTCTTCGTCCGCTTCCAGCGTGTAAATAATTCGTTCCGTGGCCCCCATGGCTTTTTGCAGTTGGGTGAAAAACTGGGTGAACTGTCCCAGCGGCATCACAATCTGGACGAGATAAAGAATGAAGGCGACCAGTTCTCCCGCCGTCAATGTGCCGGAGGAAACCCGCATCCCCCCGTACCCCATGATGACCACCAGCATCACCATCAGGACAAACGAGATGAGCGGTCCAATCAACGCCCGCACCCGGCCTTCTTTCAGCCCGAAGAGCAGCAGGTTATCGATCCCTTGCTTCCCGCTTGCGTACTCGTGGGGCTCGGCATTAGATGCCTTGACCAGGCGGATTTCCGACAAGACCTGGCTCATCACCGTGGTAAAGCTGGCCGTCTCATCTTGCAGGCCTTTGGAAATCTTGTACATCTGCCGCCCCAGCGGGATCAGAACTAATAGCGTCAACGGGACCGTGATCAGCATGGTGAGCGTCATCTGCCAGTCCAGATACAACAGGACCGCGACTGAACCGATGATGGAAATGATCCCGGTAAAGAAGCTGGTCAAATGATCGGTGATCAGCCCTTTTACCACTCCGGTATCATTCGTCATCCGGCTGATAGTTTCTCCTGTCCGCTGATTGTCGTAGTACGCGACCGGCAGCACCAGCAGCTTTTTCCACAGCCGGTCCCGGAGAGCGGCCACGATGCTTTGCCCCACATCATTTAACAGGTAGATCGACAATCCTCCGGCGACGGCTTGCGCGACGAAGGCCAAGACCAAAAGGATGATTTGTCCGCTGCTGATTGAATCGAGGGTGAAGCTGTCCACAAATTTTCCCGTGAACAGCGGGATAACCAGACTGACAAGCGTCGTCGCAATACTCATGAACAGCGCAATGCTGATTTTCAGCTTGGACGGCTTCGTCTGTTTGATCAACTGATAAAACGCACGCCAGTTGCCCGATTTAGATTCTGTATAAGTCTGTTTCATACCACTATATCTCCTATCCCGAAAATTTTCGCCGGATCTACATAACACTTTACACCTTTTTTGTGCGGGAACGTTGCATTTACACTCCATCCCAGATCCTGCTTGGTTTTTCTGCCCTTGTTTTTACCTTTCACCAGAAAAGATACGGCATGAATGTAAACAGAATATAAACGGGATAATACTTGGAGTCTGGTTATTCTTCCTTCCTCTGCCATGAATAAAGTGACTCGGATTAATCTAAGATTTTTTGCATACAGAATGACGAATTTAGGGTAGAAGACAAGAAACAAATCGTTTATAATAGGGTCGTAACGAAGAAACGAAACTAAGTTTCATCTGATGAAACTCCGAAGAATAGGGAGGTTGTGCACATTGGCTAAACACGATGCTTACAACGTGAAGTCTTCCCTCCAAGTCGGCGATAAAGCGTACGCTTACTACCGCCTGCAAGGCCTGGAAGAGCAAGGAATCGGCGAAATTTCCAAGCTGCCGTTCTCCATTAAAGTGCTGCTGGAAGCGGCTGTTCGTCAATTTGACGGCCGTGCCATCACCAAAGAACATGTACAACAACTGGCAAACTGGACAAAAGGCCGCGACAGCAACCAGGAAGTACCGCTGGCTCCAGCCCGTATCGTCCTGCAAGACTTTACCGGTGTACCAGCAGTCGTAGACCTGGCTGCCATGCGTATCGCGATGAAACGCGCCGGTGGCGATCCGAAGCGTATCAACCCGCTCGTACCTGTTGATCTAGTTATTGACCACTCCGTCATGGTTGACGATTTCGGTAACGATAAAGCGCTCGACAACAACATGAAGCTGGAATTCGAACGCAACCAAGAGCGCTACCGCTTCCTGCGCTGGGCGCAAACTGCTTTTGACAATTTCCGTGCGGTTCCTCCGGCTACCGGTATCGTTCACCAGGTAAACCTGGAGTACCTCGCATCTGTGATCGCTACTCGCGAAGTAGATGGCGAACTAGTTGCTTTCCCTGACTCTCTCGTAGGTACTGACTCCCACACCACCATGATCAACGGTCTGGGTGTTCTCGGCTGGGGTGTCGGCGGTATCGAGGCGGAAGCAGGAATGCTCGGCCAACCGCTTTATTTCGTAACACCAGAGGTTGTCGGTTTCAAACTGACTGGCACCCTGAAAGAAGGCTCCACGGCTACTGACCTGGCGCTGACTGTTACACAAATGCTGCGTAAAAAAGGCGTTGTCGGCAAATTCGTAGAGTTCTACGGCCCTGGCCTGTCCAACATCTCGCTGGCTGACCGTGCAACTGTAGCCAACATGGCTCCTGAGTACGGTGCAACTATGGGCTTCTTCCCAGTTGACGCGGAAACACTGAACTACATGCGTCAAACAGGCCGTGAAGAATCCCTGATCAACCTGGTTGAAAGCTACACCAAAGCACAAGGTCTCTTCCGTACCGACGATACTCCAGATCCTGTATTCTCCGAAACACTGGAACTGGATCTGTCCACAGTCGTACCGAGCCTGGCTGGTCCGAAACGCCCGCAAGACCGCGTAGAGCTGACTTCCATGAAGGAAGCGTTCAACGAAAGCCTGCGTGCTCCAATCGAAAAAGGCGGCTTTGGTCTATCCGAAGAGAAAATTGCTGCGGAAGCACAAGTAAACTATCCGACCGGTGAATCGGCAACCCTGAAAACAGGCTCTGTTGTCATCGCGGCGATCACTTCTTGTACCAATACCTCCAACCCAAGCGTTATGCTGGGCGCAGGTATTCTGGCCAAGAAAGCGGTTGAAAAAGGCCTGAAAAAGCCTCCGTTCGTGAAGAGCTCTCTGGCTCCTGGTTCCCGTGTCGTTACCCAATATCTGATCGACGCTGGTCTGATCGATTCCCTGAACACCCTCGGCTTCAACGTCGTCGGCTATGGTTGCACCACTTGTATCGGTAACTCCGGTCCACTGCCGGAAGAAACCAGCAAGGCGATTGCGGACAACGATCTGACTGTAGCGGCTGTACTCTCTGGTAACCGCAACTTTGAAGGCCGTATTCACGCCCTGGTGAAAGCGAACTACCTCGCTTCTCCTCCGCTGGTTATCGCTTATGCGCTGGCTGGTAACGTGAACGTCGACCTGACAACCGAACCACTCGGTATCGGCAACGATGGTCAACCGGTTTACCTGAAAGATATCTGGCCAACACCGCAAGAGCTGAACGAAGCAATGGGCAAAGCGATGAATCCAGAGCTGTTCCGTGCTCAATACGCAAAAGTATTCACCCAAAACGAAGAGTGGAACAAGATCGATGCTCCAACTGGCGATCTGTACGAGTGGGATGAAAAATCCACCTACATCCAAGAGCCTCCATTCTTCCAAAACCTGACTGGCGACGTAGGTCATATCGACGAAGTCCTGAAAGCACGCACCATCGCGCTGTTCGGTGATTCCGTCACAACAGACCACATCTCCCCGGCAGGAAACATCTCGCCGACCAGCCCTGCAGGAAAATACCTCCAGGAAAACGGCGTAGAACGCAAAGACTTCAACTCCTACGGCGCTCGTCGCGGTAGCCATGACGTCATGATGCGCGGTACGTTTGCCAACATCCGCATCCGCAACCAAGTGGCTCCTGGCACCGAGGGCGGCGTAACCAAATACCTGCCGACTGATGAAATCATGTCCATCTACGATGCGTGCATGAAGTATCAAGCTGACGGTACTCCGCTGGTCGTTCTGGCTGGTAAAGAGTACGGTACCGGTTCTTCCCGTGACTGGGCAGCCAAAGGTACCTTCCTGCTCGGCATCAAAGCGGTCATTGCAGAGAGCTTCGAGCGTATTCACCGTTCCAACCTGGTTGGTATGGGCGTACTGCCGCTGCAATTTGCAGATGATCAAGGCTGGAAGTCCCTGGGCATCGACGGCAGCGAAACCTTCGACATCCTCGGCCTGTCTGACGAAGTTCAGCCTGGTCAACGCGTCAAGGTAAAAGCGACTCGCCAAGACGGCAGCAGCTTTGAATTCGACGTGATCGTTCGTCTCGACAGCCTCGTAGACGTTGACTACTACCGCAACGGTGGTATTCTGCAAACCGTTCTGCGTCAACTGCTCGACGAAGGCAAACCAGTTACGGCGTAAGCCAGTAGCTGAGTCAAACCAAGATTTCCTTACAGCACCCACCCATACAGGCAGCCATCGTCTTTTTGACGGTGTGCTGCCTGTTTTTTTGGAGGCATAACCAGGAGTTCTGGAGTACCGCCCTCTTGCACTAGATTGCATATTGCCCTCTCCCGCCGCGACAGCTTTTCCGGATCGCGGGTAACGATTCCCGGCTGAATTCGTCCTTTGTATGAAGGAAAGTTCACTTTGGAGGTATGGGGCCACATGAAATCCAGGATCGGCATATGGATATTGCATATACGCTTATCTGGGTGATCTCAGCTGATTTGAAAAAGCTCAGTAAACCCTTTTGTCAAAGGAAAAAGGCACGCCTTTTTTTGGCTGTGCCCCCTACTCACTGGACCGCTGCTGCATTTCTCTCGCCAATCTTGAACGCCGAAAGCCTCGTTGACCGATAAACTCTTTTATCTCCTCCCAGCTTAGATACGAAATGCGAATATGGTAGTAGTTGACGTGTTCAATGATGGCAAAGAGGAACAGAAAGACAAACCAATACAAGTCAACTGCGGACGTTGTGATTTGATAAAAAAAGAAAAGGAATCCAATCCCGATCAGCAAGAAATTCACCCGTTTGCACCATACAAAAATGCAGAGTTGCCGATTGGGCAACCTATAGAAGTTTCCTTGTTTGGCTTGCTTCCATTTCAAGAACCAATACAAGCTGCCTTGCAGCAAAATGAATTCGAGCAAAACGAAAGCGTAGATGGACGGAATGGAAGTGAGGTAGGGTTCTGTCCACTCGATTATTTGCAGATACATGATCCACAGGACGGGGAACATCACCGCAGCAAAAAACTCACCTGCACATAATCGAAATAACTTCCCTTGAATTTTTTTATCCATGAGACTCCTCCTTTATCTTCCTAGATGATGTCCGCTTGAAAGATTGAAGATACCATTCTTTCCGAAAAAAGAAAAGACGCTCTGAGTTGCCCGCATGCTCAAGCTGTTCAAACATCTCAAACATCTCAACCATCTCAAACATCTCAAATGAAGACGATCCCTCGAGCCATGATCATCGAATGTATGTTCTGATTCGAATGAGGCACTCTATAAGTTGAGGAGGGATTTGACATGGATCAAAAGAACTTTGAAGAAATTTACGCAGCCTACAAGGCGGCTGGCGAGCAGCAGGCAATGCAAGACGCACAGAGCAGAGGATCAAGTGGAGCGGCCCCTCAGGCACAGATGACGGGTCTAGGTGGTGAATCTGCAACGGGACAGGGCATAGGCGCTGCAGCCGCTGAATTGAGTACCTCTCCTGTCACCAGGCTGATGGCAGCTCCGTCTACAAGCCTGGGCAGAGAGATGACGGCGGGCAAGGAACAGATTGTGGCCGTGCGGAAAAACGAGGACGGCGATCTGATTGCCTTTAAAACGAATACAGGCCGAGAGCTGGACTATGTAACGGCTCTGGAAGACGCAAAAGCCGGACGTCTCGCCCATGTCGATGTGTTTCACAAATATGGCCGCGATATTCTACGCAGCGAGCCCGACGGCATCAAGGAAAATAATTTGGACAATCTGCCCCCGTTTTGATTGCCCCCTTCCCCTTTCTGATATGATAGAGACAGACGATTTTCTTCGCTGTTCGCAGAAAGGATACGATGATGAGCGTTTCACTCACCCTCGAGAAGATCAGAGCGCTGTGCGGGCGCATCTCATATGAAAAAGGAAAAGCCTTTTACCAGGCGGGAAAAGTCATGCTGACGACTGTCGATCCCGCCTCTGCTTCTTACCATGGCACGGTTAAAGGCAGCGGCGACCGCTTCCAGGTAGCCGTGCATTTTCACTACAACGGCGATGTGGAGGCTTCATGCACCTGTCCCTCGCTTGATTCTTTCGCCGCATATTGCCAGCATACGGCAGCCGTGCTGTTCACTCTGTACGAGCTCCAGCAGGACGGCAGAATCCATGATTCGAAAGATTCTCTCCCGTCCCAAACCGGGAAGGGGTCAGCCTTATTTTCGGATTCATCCGACCAACCATCCGGGATGACACGGAAAGATGTTCAACTGACCGATCAACTGCTTACTCTGTTTCAGGGTGGCGAGCAGTCCCCTGAAAGCCGTATCCGCCCCTTGTTCGATACCAGAGAAGCGCTCGCTGTGCAGTTTGTCCTCAAGCCCTTTTCATACGGGTACCGCAAGCAGATGTTTGGCCTGGAAATGAAGGTTGGCCCCAAACGGCTTTATATCGTCCAAAGGGTCCGGGAGTTTCTGGAGCGGTACCAGCAGAGGGCCGCTTTTGTTTTCTCCAGGTATTTCACATACGATCCCGGACTGCATCGCTTTTGTCCGGAAGATCACGCAGTCCTCACACAACTCCTGCATATTTACCAGAATGAAAAGCTGTTTCGGGAGAGCCTCTACGCCGCTCCTGCCAAAAATATCGGGGGAGAGCGAATGCTGCTCATCCCTCCTGATTCCTGGGAGGTTCTGCTTCCTCTGCTCATGGCGGCCCCTTCGGTACAGCTCCTGCAGGATGACCACAGCCATGACGGTCTCCAGCTCTCCGAAGAACCGCTCCCCCTCCGCTTTTCTTTCGACGAAGCAGCGGGAGACGACTATCAGTTGGAAGTCGACGGATTGGAACAACTGATCGTCATGGAGGCGTACGGCCTCGTTCTCTACGATGGCAAGCTGCTGCGCCTCGGAGCGGAAGCCTGCCAGCGTCTCGCTGCCATAAAATCGATGCTGGACGCTTCCGGCAAACACTCGATCCAGATTGCGTCCAGACAAATGGAGCCTTTCCTGGTACAGGTCATCCCCGGACTGAAGAAGCTAGGGAGTGTCCAGATCGCAAAATCCGTGTCAGAACGTATTTTGCATACCCCTTTGCAGGCCCGCCTGTATCTGGATCGCGTCCGTGACCGATTACTGGCCGGACTTGAGTTTCAATATGGAGATATCGTCATCAATCCGCTTGAGGGGACCGGACAAAGCCGCGGCAGCGACCGTATCCTGATGAGGGACGGAGAGCAGGAGCGCAAAATCCTGGAACTGATGGAGCAAGGTCGATTCACCCGGACGGAGAGCGGGTATTTTCTGGATGACGAAGAGGCCGAATACGAATTTCTCTACCATCACGTTCCGCTGTTGGAGCGACTGGTGAAAGTATACGCGACCTCCGCTGTGAAAACGAGATTGTACCGTGGCCCTGTCATTCCCAAAATCAATGTAGATGTTGACGGGCGGACGGATTGGCTGGAGTTTCGTTTTGATGTTGACGGAATCCCGGAAAAAGAGATTCGGAGCCTGCTCCAATCGCTAGAGGAAAAGCGCAGATACCATCGCCTGGCAAACGGCGCTTTGCTCCCGCTGGAAAATCAGGCCTTTGATGAAATAACCGAGATTTTAAACGGAATCGCCATTCACAAAAGTGATGCGCGGGACGCAGTATTTCGCCTGCCGCTCATGCATGCCCTTCATGTAGTGGATACCGAGCGACGGAGCCATACCCTGACCTTGGGCAAAAGCCTGCGCCGGCTGCTGGAAAACCTGCGGAACCCTGACCATCTTGATTTTCCTGTTCCCGAGAGTCTGGCTCCTGTGCTGCGCGAATACCAGGTATATGGCTTTCAATGGATGAAGACGATGGCCCATTACCGCTTTGGCGGCATCCTGGCTGACGATATGGGGCTGGGGAAAACGTTGCAAAGCATTGCCTTTCTGGTTTCAATGTTGGCGGATATCCGGGAACAGGGACGGCCGGCACTCGTGGTCTCACCTGCTTCGCTGATGTACAACTGGCGAAATGAATTGAAAAAATTCGCTCCCGCGATCCGCGCTGTCATCGCTGACGGAGAGAAAGCGGAACGCCGAAAAGCCTTGCAGCAGGCAGGAGAAGCAGATGTCGTGATCACCTCCTATCCGCTTCTGCGCCGGGACCTGGACCTGTACACAGAACACCGCTTTCAGACACTGATTCTGGACGAGGCTCAAGCATTTAAAAACTATACGACACAGACCGCCCAAGCCGTAAAATCGCTGGAGGCGGATTACCGTTTCGCCCTCACCGGCACGCCTGTTGAAAACAATCTGGAAGAGCTTTGGTCGATCTTTGACGCCGTCTTTCCGGCTTTGTTTACAGACAGGAAGTCATTTCAGGAGTTGTCCCGGGAGCATGTAGCCAAACGGATTCGTCCATTCCTTCTCCGCCGCGTAAAATCGGATGTGCTGAAGGAGCTGCCCGATAAAATTGAGATGCTCCAAGCCTCCGAGCTGCTCCCTGAGCAGAAAAAGCTGTATCTGGCTTATCTGTCCAAACTGCAGCAGGAGACACTCAAGCATCTCGACGATGACACTTTTGAGCAAAACCGGATCAAAATTTTGGCCGGACTTACCCGCCTTCGCCAGCTTTGCTGTCATCCCGCCTTGTTCGTGGAGGACTACAGCGGCAGCTCAGCCAAGTTCGAGCAATTGCTGGAAATTGTGGCAGAGTGTCGGCGTGCGGGAAAGCGGCCGCTGATTTTCTCCCAATTTACCGAAATGCTCGGTCTGATTGCAAGAGAACTGGGCTACCAGGGCGTGCCTTTTTTCTACCTCGACGGCAACACGCCAGCAGCCGAACGCGTCGAGCTGTGCAGCCGATTCAACGACGGCGAGCGTGATTTATTTTTGCTCTCTCTGAAAGCGGGCGGCACGGGACTCAATCTGACCGGCGCCGATACCGTCATCTTGTATGATCTCTGGTGGAATCCAGCCGTGGAGGAGCAAGCGATGGATCGCGCCCACCGCATCGGCCAGAAAAATGTCGTACAAGTCATCCGTCTTGTGTCACAAGGTACGGTCGAAGAGAAAATGTTTGAGCTACAGCAAAAAAAGAAGAATTTGATCGAGGAAGTCATCCGTCCCGGTCAGGAGGCTTTTTCTTCTTTAACCGAGCAGGATATCCGAGAGATTTTGATGATTGGGTAACTGTATTTTTCTTGGGAACAAGTAAACCTTTGGGGAACAACCCTTCCAAGATAAGCCGAGGCCTTTTGCGGTTTGTCTAAAAGGGTTGTTCCTCGTTCCCAGCGTACGGTAATGAACCGCGTTTGGAGTCGACAGCCAACGAGTCTCTAGCTACAGTTCTGAAATCCCGACAGCCGTTGCATCGCTCACCCCACTTCTGGCGTCGGTACCGCCGGTTCGTTCTCCCCGCCCAGTCGGCGTCTGGCCGTTTCCTTTTTTCCCACAGCCGCTACATGCGCTCCTGCTTTTGCCAAGCCGTAGACCGGCATATTCACGTACATGCACTCGTATTTTCCGGCATCGACCAGATAGGTCTCATGGAAAAAGCCTACGTTTCCTGTTTTGGCGATGGTTTGGTTAAACTTTCTCCAGGCTGTCAGATGCGCATCGCTGCCCCTGGCGTACTGCTCCAGATGTTCAAAGGATCGCCAGTATTGGATGAGCACCGGACCGCGTGATCCCCAAAACTGGGTGGTATCGAGGAATCCCAGCTCCTTGTTTTGATAAAGCTCACGCAGCATTCCATTCATTGCTCGGGCAACAGGCAGCCATTGATGAACCGCCCACCAGCTGTTTACATGCAAACCAATCACAAATACGACAAACGGTCCTTCGATTTCTGCGGTATACCGCCCCTGCAAAAATTTCCCCATGAGAAACACCTACCTCAGCAGTAATTTAAGATGAAGCTCATAAAAGCTGATAAAATCCTGCGATTGATACAGATGTGTGGTCAAGTAAGCGCCGTAGAAAATCGTGAACAGTCCGATCACCAATTCATTCACATCCCGATCAGCGGCGATTTCCCTGTCCTCCATGGCTTCCTCCACGCATCGCTGAAACAGCTCATACAGACTGGGCGCAAGGGAAGCCGCCCGTTCCTCTTTTCCCGGGTAGTAGAGATGGTATTCTGCTTCTGTCAGCTCCGGCATGCAGGGATGCATTTTTTCCTCCGTCAAAAAGCCGATCAGGCTGAGCATGATTCCCGGATTTTCTTTTGCATCCTCGTCCAGTTTTTGAAACAGATGACGCAATGCCTGCAGTCCGCGCTTCGGCGATTCGGCCAACTCCAGCAACCGATCTGTCAGCCATAGACGCATGAAATACAGAAGCAGGTCTTCCTTTTTGGGAAAAAATCGAAAAAACGTGACCTTGGAGATTTCCACCTTGCGACAGAGCTCATCCACATAGACCTCGCGAAACGATTTTTCACCCACCAGCTCTAAACAAGCCTGCAACAGGGCCTGTTTGGTTTTGGCCTTTTTCCATTCACGCAATGGAACCTTTTGCACCATGGTGTCGGCTCCTTTCAATAACGTAACTTTAGTTATAAAGTTAACTTGAGTTAAGTTTTTTGTCAATAAGTATCTCCAGTTTTTGGGGCTACCTTTTGGAAGCGGATGCCCATTCGCTGCGTGGGGCATCCCCCGTTATCCGGGAAAAAGTGAATGTAGAGTGGAATTGGATGAAATAGAAAAAAGCAAAACTGCCAGTGCAGCTTTGCTTTGATTTCTTGCTGAATTTACTTCAGCATTTTGCCCATCCGATAGGCTGCTTCTTTAATCGGTTCGGATATCTCTATCATTCTCTCCAGCGTCAGCCGGTTGGACGGTCCTGAAACAGCCAGCGCAGCCACCAATTTGCCATTGCGGTTAAATATCGGGGCCGCCGCCGCCGCCGCTCCCAGCTCCCTCTCTTCGACACTGGTTGCATAGCCCAGCATCCGGATCTGCTCAAGCTGTTCGATGTACGCTGCCTGATCGATGGAAACAGGCCAGAGCGGGTCACTGAGCACCTCATTTTTGACATCCGGTTCCGCATACGCAACCAGCACCTTGCTGGATGCCCCTACAGACAGCGGCATCCGTGCTCCGATCGGGGCCACCCGGCGAATCGCTTGATTGCTCTGGATCGCCTGGATGCGGATACGCTCCAGTCCGTCACGCACATACAGGCTGATCGTTTCTCCGACGACATCCTGCAGACGCTCCATCTCGGGAAGCCAAATCGTGGCCGGATCGTCAGAGTGACTCATGTTGGCAGAGAGCTCCCACAAGCGAAAGCCCAGCCGATATTTTTCCGTTTGTGTGTTCCGAATCAAAAATCCCTTGTTTTCCAGCGTGGCAAGCAAACGATGCACTGTACTCTTATGAAGGGACAGACGCCCGGCAATTTCACTTAAGCTCAAATCTGTCGAATCGGTAAAGCAGAGCAAAATATCCAACGCTCGCTCAACGGCTCGGACGTTTGCTTTTTGTTCTTCCATTTACTCCACCTGCTCACTGTAAAGTCAGTTCACCAGAGTTTCACTAGACGAAATTAGGTTCTATTTTTAAGTATACGAAAAAAGACAGGTAAGAGTAAAGTAGGGATTAGTCAGATAGAAAGCCCCGCCTGATTTTCGCCAGTCGGGGCTTTCTGCACGTTTTCCGTGCTCTCTATCGTTTTTTCTTCGTTTCTAGAAATCAATGTGATCCGGGTCCGGGCCAAACCGCTTATCCTGGTTCAATGCGCTGATTCGCTCCATCTCTTCACTGGTCAGTGTAAAATCAAACACGTCGGCATTTTGGCGAATGCGCTCCGGAGTGACGGACTTAGGGATCGTGACAACGCCGTTTTGCAGGTCCCAGCGGAGGACGACTTGCGCAGCAGACTTTCCGTACTTCTGCCCGATTTCCGCCAGCACCGGCTGATCGAGATTGCCTTGCATCAGCGGGCTCCACGCTTCCATCTGAATCCCGTTTTCTTTGCAGTAAGCCAATAATTCATTTTGTGTCAACAGAGGATGGTATTCCACCTGATCGACAGCGGGCACGATCTCGCTGTGCTGTTTCAAGTCCTGCAGATGGTGGACCTTGAAATTACTGACCCCAATTGAGCGAACATAGCCGTCACGATACAGCTTTTCCAGCGCCTTCCACGTGTCTACATACTTGCCCTTCACTGGCCAGTGTACGAGATACAGGTCGAGGTAATCCAGTCGAAGCTTTTTCATGCTTTCGTCAAACGCCTTGAGTGTCGTCTCGTAGCCTTGATCGGAATTCCATACCTTTGTCGTGATGAACAGCTGGTCGCGGGCAATCCCACTGTCTCGAATCGCATCCCCTACACCTGCTTCATTTCCATAGACGGCAGCAGTGTCGATGGCACGGTATCCCGTCTCGAGCGCCGACAAGATGGCACGCTGTACCTCATCTCCCTCTTTTACCTTCCATACCCCCAGCCCCAGCCAGGGCATTTTGACTCCATTGTTTAAAACGGTGGTATCTGCCAGATGAGTTGCCATTCGATTTCCTCCCGTTCAGATGGTTTATGTATCACGATGGTTAGTGTAGCACAACTGCTCCCCCAAAAAAAGGGAACGCCCCTTGCAAACGGCTTCCCAATTGAAAAGCCCGGGGAAAGCCAGTAAAATCGTAGACTTTACTCGGGTAACGAACATGGTCCGATGTAGGAAAGGGATTAATAGAGACGCTTCGTGTAGGACTCTTCCAAAAAGCTGGCCATCTCTTTCTCCGTTGTGCCGGGAAGCTTCGCATGGTCGGCTAGCACTCTGGCCATCGAAGGCAGTTCTTCTTTCGCCAGCCATTTGTCCGGCATCCACAGACTGGAGCGTTTAAAGGCCTTCGCACAATGAACGTAGCACTCCTCTACCCGGACGCCGATGCCGATCACCGGTACCTTGCCGTTTACCTGCATTTTTTCGAGGTAGTCCGCATCGCGAATCACGTAGGCTCGTCCGTTGATCCGCAGGGTTTCCTCCAGTCCCGGAATAATGAAGATCAGCCCCACCTGCGGGTTTTCCAGGATATTGCGCATGGAGTCCATGCGACGGTTGCCAGGACGCTCGGGAATAACCAGATGATGCTCATCGATCACATGGACAAAACCCGGCGCATCACCTCTTGGCGAGGCATCACAATTGCCGTTCTTGTCAGCAGTCGCTACAACCAAAAAAGGCGTCTTGGCAATATAATTCAGACAGTGCTCGTCCAGATGCCCAATGACCTTCCTCTTGACAACTTCACTGGATTCCCCCATAAACTCGCGCAATTCGGCCTCGCTGGAAACGATATCCCGAAAAACCTCTTGTCTCTCCTGTGTCATCTGATCTCCCCGCTTTACATAATTTTCCCTCTTTTCTTTTATGGTAGCACAGTATGACCCGGTACTACATCGCCTTTTCCGAAGTCATCGACCTGCTTGCTCCCAGGACAAACCCTCTCAAGCAGTAGAGGCACCCCGTTCCTGCCGAAACAGATGAAGGGTCTCCAGGAACCTTTTCATCGCTCCTGTCGTATGCGAATCCCTGCGATAGATAAAAACCGTAGATACCGTTGCGTAGTCGGCTGGTATGGAAAATAAACGGATGCTCCCCTCATGCTCCAGGCGGGAAATCGTCGCTCTCGGGACCAGTGTAACGCCCAATCCGGATGCGACCATGGCAAGGATCGTCTCCAGCGTACCCAATTCCATTATCTTCGTGGGTTCCACCCCCCGACTCTTTAACCATTGCACCAGTCTGGCCCGATAGCCGCATCCGGAGCGAAACACCAGCAGCGGTCTGCTGCTGCATTCTTCCAGCGTCTGAGGCCCGCCCTCCGCTTTGGCGATCAGAACCAATTCTTCTTCAATCAGCAGCTCCTGCACAATCTCCGGATGTTGAACAGGCCCGCTGACGAAGGCCCCATCCAGTTCATATTGCAAAACATCCTGGATGAGATGCTCCGTCACACCGCTCATCAGGGAGAGATCCACCCGCGGGTATTTCTTGTGATAAAGAGAGAGAATCGAAGGCAGACAACTGACAGTCTCGACCGAACCGACCAGCAGCGGACCGGATGGATCTTCGTCATTCTGAAAGGCGCACTCCACCTCTTCCATCATGGCGAGAATTTTTTGTGAATACGCAAGCAGCTTTTTCCCGTCGGCAGTTAACGTCATGCCTTTTCGATGGCGATAAAACAGCTCTGTATCCAGCTTCAGCTCCAGCTGCTGGATGCGTGCCGTTACATTGGATTGCACATAACTTAGCGTTTTTGCCGCTTTGCTCACACTCCCGCATTCGGCAACTGCTTGAAAAATCCGCAAATCGCTGATCTCCATCTGATTTCTTCCTCTCTCCCTGCGCTTAATACCCTCATTGTATCAGTGAAAACGATATGTTTCATCATTTTCAATCATTTTACATGATGACAAATCCGCAATATGATTATCTTCGTGAATTTTGTTAGTATTTGTGAAATCGAAAGGTAGGCAGCATCGTTATGAACAAGCAACATCTTATCAAAGGAGCCTTTCTCTGCCTGTTTGCCAGCGTAGCCTGGGGAGCTATGTTTCCGGTTGCAGAAAACGCGTTTGTCCATCTTGACCCGTTTTATTTTTCCGTCATCCGTTACACCGTCGTCTCCTTGATCTTGCTCGCACTCCTCTGGATCAAAGAAGGCAAAGCGGCACTGCGGCTGGAAGGCCGGGGCGTGTCTCTCTGGTTTTTCGGTACGATGGCCTTTACGATATATAATCTGCTTGTATTCTGGGGGCAAAATCAGCTCGGCAGCTCCGGGGTAATTCTCGCCTCTGTCATGGAAGCGCTCATGCCGATGCTTTCCGTACTCGTCCTATGGCTTTATCGAGGACAGAAGCCTCAGCCCTTTACCATCGGCTGCATCGCGCTTGCTCTCGTGGGCTGCTTTATGGTGATCACCAAGGGTGATTTCCGCTCGTTTCTTCTCGGCGGAGACAGGCTTTTTCCTGTACTCCTGATCCTCCTGGGAGTGCTCGGCTGGGTCATCTATACGATCGGCGGCAATCAGTTTGGTTCCTGGTCGGTTCTGCGCTACTCAGCCTTGAGCTGTGTACTGGGGACAGCTACCTCCCTGACCATCGTCCTGCTGCTGACAGCCCTGGGGGTTTTGCGGGTCCCCACGCTGGAGACGATCAGCTCTGTCGGGTTGGAACTCAGCTTTATGATCATCTTCGCCGGCATCCTTGCTCTGCTTTGCTGGAATGCCGGGATCAAGCTGCTCTCGCCGATCAACGGTATCCTGTTTATCAATTTTGTACCGGTTACGACTTTTCTCATCTCCCTTGCCCAAGGACATTCGATCACCGTCTACGACGCAGGCGGCACGTTTTTCATCATTATGGCCCTGATCAGCAACAACCTTTTTCAGCGCCGCCGGATCAAGCTGCCTGTGTCAAACAGAGCTGCTTCGCATTGATGGTGACTGATCGAGAGAACGGTCATTGTTTGCACCATGCAGGTCCCCTCCAACCAGTTGGAAGGGACCTTTCATGTTGGGATCGTTTATTGGGATATTATGTAAATTAAATATTGTTGGAAGTTTTTCATTGCATCCCGGCAGGAGAACTGATATACCTATTCGTGTAAATACGAGCCAGAAGCGAAAGGATTTGTTTGATCGTGAAAAACTTTCGAAAGCTGCTACTCTCTCTCGCACTTTGCTGCGTATCGCTGATCGGCATTCATCAGCCCGCGTCAGCCGCAACACCTCAGACAACGATCCTTCTGGATGAATACCCGCTCGCCTTCCCGACTCCGCCGACGATTATCAATGGAACGACCATGGTTCCGTTTCGCGTGATTTCGGAAGCGATGGGCATCCAGGTACAATGGGAACCGAATTCCCGTTCGATTACGGCGATTCAGGCAACAGCTCAAGGGGACAAAACCGTATGGATGCAGCTTAACAATCCGCTGGTAACGGTAAATGGACAAACGATCACACTGCCGGTCGCCCCGTATGAAACCAACGGAAGCACCTTGATCCCGCTTCGTTTCTTCAGTGAACAGTTTGGCGCACAGGTCGGCTGGGATCCTGCCGCCCGGGCCGTCTCCATTACCTCACCGGTTCGGGATATGTATGGTCTCGCTTTTTATGCCATCTCGTCTTTCTCTCAAAGGGAGCTGATCTCGTCCTTTGACTCCGTGGCATTTGGCTGGAGCCGGATTGACCAGGACGGCAACCTCACTACGACGGGCAAGGATTTTTACTGGCCGAAGCCAGCCGGGGACACGACGCCGGAAGCGATTATTGATGAAGCCAAAATGAAAGCTTCCACGCCCTACCTGATGGTGTTTGCCGGGGATGGCAGCGGAGAGTTGACTGCGCTGCTCGAAAACGAAAGCTTGCGACAAAAGGCAATTGCCCAAATGATCGCCCTCGCACAGGAAAAAGGAATGTCCGGCATTGCCCTGGATTTCGAAGGTCTGGGCATGAACGGAGATACGACGGGAGTCAAAAATAAATACAATGATTTCGTACGCTTGCTCTCTGCCGAAACCAGACAGCGCGGCATGCAGCTTACCTTGATCCTCCACCCGCTGAACGGAGCATTCCAAGGCTATGATTACGCCACGCTGGGCCAACTGGCAGACGATATCGTGGTGATGGCCTATGCTTACGAAAATGAGAAAAGTCCGGAGCCAATGAACCGAGTGGACGAAGCAATCCGCTTGGCCCTGGCCCACGTCCCCAAAGAAAAGCTGATTCTCGGCATCTCGATGGGCAGTGAGAACGAACACTCCGTCAAACAGAAGCTCGGCCTCGCCAAGCGCTACAATCTCAAAGGCTACGCCTTGTGGAGACTCGGTCTGATCAGTCAGGCCGCGATGGAACAGATCAAGCAGAGTGTACGGTAAAAGCCGCTTGCTAAAAACAGCAGAACCCTTCCCCAGCCTGGGAAGGGTTCTTTATCTATCGAAAGAGCGGTGCAATCCGGTCAATCCGGTTGGTCCAGATTCCTCCCGAATACCCGGCAGGCAATCGCTTGATATCCTCAGGAGAATCAAAGCCGCTGGAAAAATCGCTCCCGTCTCCCCCTACGACAATTACTCGGGTATCTGCCGCCTCCATCCGTTCCTGGAAGCGATGCGGCCATCCCCAAAGCCAAGGGCCAATTTTTTCAGGGATTTGCAGCTGGGTGTGGCTGCACGCCGACGGAACATAACCTGTCCAGCCTACTGCTATGTACGGGATCAGACAGCTCTTTAACGTTGCTTTTGACATCACCCGCAGCTCCGGCATCCTCTCTTGAAGAGCGCGGATCGGTTCATCTCCGCCGTACACTGTCAATTGTGACAATCTGCTCGAAGGCAATTTCGCCAGGAACCCGGCCAACTGCTCCCCTTCATGCGGATCATTGCTTTTTACGTGGATGAGAAATTCCTTGTCCGGAAAGTGGGTTAGAACCTCATCCAGCGAGGGCATCATCCCGACCCCTTTCCCCCGAAAGGGATAGCTTTTCCCCTGATCCGCCGTATAGCCGTACCCGATATCCAGCTGCTTCAGCTCTTCCAGCGTATACTCTCTCGTGACGCCCTTCCCGTTGGTTCTGCAGTCCAGTGTCCAGTCATGAAATACAGCAAATGTACCGTCTTTGGTGGGCTGAATGTCCAACTCAACCACATCCGCTCCAGCTTGAAAGGCAGCGTCCATCGAAGGTATGGTATTTTCCAGAAACGGATGCTCTGGTTCATATATTCGCTCTGCGGTACACATCTCGCCGGTAATGCCTTCCATATGAAAGGTTTGTGCCAGCCCCCGATGCGCGAGCAACCACGGCGCTTTCTCTTGTCCTTTCGCAAAAAAGGAGGTGTTATTTAGATAGACGAAGCTGATCAGGAGCAGAAACAACAGCCCGAAGAGCTTTTTGCGTCCTATTTTCCTCTTCTTGTTCATCGTATCCTCCTGTTGTGTAGAAAATCGCACCTCGGTTTTTGCAGGATAGCACACTTCACTCTCTCTGGCGACCCCATGTCTGAAATGAGCTTTCCCTTCCTTCACGATCCTATCGTTGCAAGAATCGGATTCCAAAGGGAAAAATAAGACTGGCTCCCTCTTCGTGGGGTGAACTGCACCCCGTCAAGTAGACAGTACAATAATAAAAATTGGTTAAGCGGCCTTAGTCCTGAATTCCATGGGGCTAAGGCCGTCTAATTTTGCCTGTAATCGCTCGTTATTGTAAAAATGGATGTAGTCAGTAATGTCTTTTTCTAGCTCCTCAAAGGTACTGTATGTATGCAAATAATACCTCTCTCATTTCAATATTCCCCAGAACGCTTCCATTGGACCATTATCGATGCATCTTCCAACATAAGAGACAATCGTGTTATCGTGAAGGTCAAGGATAGCGCTTAAATAAGCCTTCTGCCCATTGCCGTATCTAAATTCCGTCTCATAACGACGTCGCCATTTCGCCAGGGTTGTTTTGGTAATACCGTATTTTTTAGCTGCAGCCATAACACCAATTTGGCCGCTTTCAATTTCCTGCAGGATGGCAAGTTTCATTGACGCACTATATTGTACTTTGGACATGAAAAAACTCCCCTTAAGTAGAAGGTTTTATGGTTTCACCTGTCTACTTAATGGGGAGCATATCAGGGCAGCCAGTCTGTAATAATTTTCTAATATTCACAACAATCCTAGGACAAAAACAGATAAGCAATCGGTGTTACAAAAATAAGCGTCAACACCGTGCGTTCAAACCAGATCACGATCAGTTTGGGAATACTGATCGGAATCTCTGTGGACAAAATGCACGGGATCGTTGCAGAGAAAAACAAAATGGACGAAACGGATACGACTGCGATGACAAACTTGGTCACCAGCGGCGCGCCTGTCACGATCAACGCGGGCAGGAACATTTCGGCAATCTCAATCGCAGAAGCCTTCGCCGCCAAAAACGGCTCCGGTATCTGCAGCAGCCAGGTAAAGGGATAAAACAAGACAGCGAGCCAATCGAAGACCGGCGTGAACTGAGCCAGCACCATACCGATCAATCCCACGGACATGATCGAAGGCAAAATACCCATCGTCATGATAAAGCCGTCACGCAGGTTTTCCCAGATGTTCCGGCCCAGCGACAGAGAATGATCGGCAGCGTTCATCGCATCGCTCCAGGCGTGCTGAAGGCGGCGGCCGGTGATCACCTTCTCCGGGTCACCCTTTCCGTTATAATACTCATCGCTCATCTTGCTCAGCGGCCAGATGCGGACCGTGACGGCCGTCACCAAGAACGTCACCACCAGCGTCACCCAGAAATAGAGATTCCAATAGGCCATCAGATCGAGCGTCTTGGCGACGACGATCATAAATGTAGCGGAAACGGTGGAAAAACCAGTGGCGATGATTGCCGCTTCCTTGATTGTATACTTTCCTTCCTTGAACACGCGGTTGGTAATCAGCAGACCAATCGAATAACTGCCTACAAAAGAGGCGACTGCGTCAACGGCGGAGCGGCCCGGCGTTTTCCAAACGGGACGCATGACCGGCTGCACCAGCACGCCAATAAACTCCAGCAGGCCATAGCCGACCAGCATCGCCAGAAAGATCGAACCAATCGGCACGACGAGTCCGACCGGGATCACCAATTTCTCAAACAGGTACGGCCCCATGTCCTTGTCCATCAGCCATGCCGGTCCTATTTGAAAGTAGATCAAAGCAGCTACAACGGCGCCAACTACTTTTAACAGCGAAAAGACGAGATTGACCCGATTCTTTCTCCAGGTCCTCGTGGCAAAGGGATAGATGGCTCCCAGCAAAATCACGATAAAAGCGTACAGCGGAACGGCTCCGGGGACAACAGCGCGCAGCCAGGTCACGATGTGATCAAGCGGGATGGAGGATTTATCATTGACGGTAATAGGAATAAAAAACATGAAAATGCCGATCAAACTGAAAATGATAAATTTCCACACATTGGCAGGTGTTGCCGGGACTGTCGGCGGCTGAGATTCGATCGCAAGCCCTTTTTGCGGATTGTATTCCATAAGGCTCCTCCTCTGTTGATTGTTTAGGACTGATTATTCTGACTTCTCCACTGCCTGATCCCAGATCCCTTGTCGAGGACCTTTCTCTATTCTGCTTGTCCGGTCTGTGTTCTTTCCGCGGGGCGCGGAGAGAGTGTGGTACTACACTCTCTCCACAAAGTCCGTCAACCGCCCATTCTGGACCAGGGTCACACTCTTTTTCAGGACCGTGTGCACATGGTTGACGCCATAGCGGTATTGCAGGGTCATATAGTCGGGCACGTCGAAAATCGTGACATCTGCCTGTTTCCCCGGCTCCAGACTGCCGATTTGATCACCGCGACCAATCGCGTGGGCCGCGTTGATCGTCGCGGCGGTCAGCACCTCTGCAGGGGTCATGCCCATTTTCAGGCAGCCGAGATTCATGATCAGCGGCATGGAGACCGTTGGTGATGAGCCGGGATTGCAGTCGGTGGAGATGGCCACCGCCATACCGGCGTCAATCATCTTGCGTCCGTTGGCCGACTCTGCCATCAGGAAAAAGGCGGTACCCGGCAGGAGAACGCCGATCACTCCTGCCTCAGCCATCATCTGAATGCCCTGATCGGATGCGCGCAGGAGATGGTCGGCGGAAACCGCTCCGATGGAGGCAGCCAGCTCGGCGCCTTCATAGGGCTCAATCTCGTCGGCGTGAATCTTGGCCTTCAGTCCGTACTCGACTCCTGCTTCCAGGATGCGGCGAGACTGCTGCGGCGTGAAGACACCCCGCTCACAGAAGACGTCATTAAACTCAGCCAGCCCGCGACGTGCCACCTCCGGGAGCATCTCGCGAATCACCAGCTCGACAAACGCATCCGGGTCGTGCTTGTATTCGCGCGGGATGGCATGTGCGCCCATAAAGGTGCTGACGATGTCTACCGGATGCTGTTCGTTCAGCTCCCGGGCGACCTCCAGCTGTTTGATCTCGTCTTCGAGAGTCAGACCGTAGCCGCTTTTTGCTTCGACTGTGGTCACCCCATGCAGCAGGAATGCATCCAGCCGCTTCTTGCTTTCCGCATACAGCGTCGCATGATCAGCCGCGCGGGTGGCAGTTGTTGTGGCGTGAATGCCTCCCCCGTTGTTCATGATCTCCATGTAGGTGGCGCCGTTCAGCCGCATGTTGAATTCATTCGGACGGCTTCCGGCATAGACCAGATGCGTATGCGGGTCGACCAGACCAGGCGTGACCAGCTTGCCGGAAGCGTCGACCATCTCCGCTTCCGCAGCCCGCTCGCCGTAGATGGCCTGCAGTTCCTCGTCTGTGCCCACCTTTTCAATTCGTCCATTTTCCAACCAGAGACTACCGTTTTCGATGAGTCCCAGCTCGTTCATGCGCTTGCCGGTGACAGGTGCCGAAGAACCGCCGGCCAGCGTTACTAGCTGGCTGGCGCGGCGAATCCATACGGGTTTGTTCGTCATGGCGAACTACCTCCTTATAGCATCGGGATGTTGACGCCTTTTTCCTTGGCGGTTTTCACAGCCAGCTCATAACCGGCGTCCACATGGCGCACGACCCCCATCCCCGGGTCCGTGGTCAGGACGCGCTCCAGACGCTTCTCAGCTTCCGGCGTCCCGTCCGCGACGATAACCATGCCGGCGTGGAGGGAATAACCCATACCGACACCGCCGCCGTGGTGAACGGATACCCAGCTTGCTCCGCCAACCGCGTTGACCAACGCGTTGAGAATCGGCCAGTCGGCAACCGCGTCGCTGCCGTCCTTCATCGCTTCTGTCTCCCGGTTCGGGGAAGCCACGGAGCCGGAGTCGAGGTGATCACGTCCAATCACGATCGGTGCGCTCAATTCACCGCGGGCTACCATGTCGTTGATGATTTTGCCGAAGCGTGCCCGCTCGCCGTAGCCCAACCAGCAGATACGCGCCGGAAGTCCCTGGAACGACACTCTTTCCCTCGCCATGCGAATCCAGTTGCACAGATGGGTGTTGTAGGCAAACTCCCGCAAAATCACTTCATCTGTCTTGTAGATGTCCTCCGGGTCGCCGGAGAGCGCCGCCCAGCGGAACGGCCCTTTGCCTTCGCAAAACTGCGGACGGATATAGGCGGGAACAAAACCCGGGAAGCGGAAAGCATCCTCTACCCCTTCATTTTTTGCCACCTGGCGGATGTTGTTTCCATAGTCAAAGGTGACCGCTCCCCGCTCTTGCAGCTTCAGCATGGCGCGGACATGTTCCGCGATGCTCGCCTTCGCTTTGGCTACATAGGCTTGCGGATCTGCCTTGCGGAGGGCTGCTGCCTCTTCCAGTGTCATCCCGACAGGAATATAGCCGTTCAGCGGGTCGTGGGAAGAGGTCTGGTCGGTCAACACGTCCGGGATGAAGCCGCGCTCCAGCATCTCATTCAGCACATCCACGGCATTGCCGAGCAGGCCGATGGATAGGTCTTTTTTCGCTTCCTTCGCCTCGGCAGCCAGCTTCAGGGCTTCATCCAGACTCTCTGTCATCACGTCGACATAGCGCGTATCCAAACGGCGCTGAATCCGCGTGCGATCGATCTCGATGTTGATGCTGACACCGCCATTGAGCGACACTGCCAGCGGCTGCGCGCCACCCATGCCGCCAAGACCTGCCGTCACGGTGATGGTGCCGGCCAGTGTACCGCCGAAGTGCTGGCGTGCGCACTCTGCAAACGTCTCGTAAGTCCCCTGCACAATGCCCTGACTGCCGATGTAAATCCAGCTGCCCGCCGTCATCTGCCCGTACATCATCAGGCCCTTTTGATCCAGCTCGTGAAAATGCTCCCATGTCGCCCAGTTTGGCACCAGATTGGAGTTGGCCAAAAGTACGCGCGGCGCGTCAGTATGCGTCTTGAAAACGGCTACCGGTTTGCCGGATTGCACGAGCAGGGTTTCGTCAGATTCCAGGGTTGCCAATGTTTTGACAATGGCATCGAAACACTCCCAGTTCCGCGCAGCCTTTCCGATGCCACCGTAGACGACCAGGTCTTCCGGGCGTTCCGCTACTTCCTCGCTTAGGTTGTTGAGCAGCATCCGCAGCGCCGCCTCCTGCACCCATCCTTTTGTATGCAGCGCTGTTCCGGAATATTGCTTGATCAGGTCCTGAATTTTTTGTGTATTTGTCATCCTGCCACCTGTCCTCTCCCAAATTGTCTTTGTAACTCTAGTATAGAAGAGGCAAATTGGGGCAAAACAGGCGTGCAAATTTCGATTTTCTTTCTGTTTTTTCGCACAATTCCACGAAAACGTAAGCGCTTCCAACAAAAAGGGTAAAAATTTACGATTTCTCTCTTTTCTTTTGATTTCGAAATGAACGTGGGGTTGTCCCACTCTTTTCCTTAAAAATTTTGCTAAAGTAATTGGCATTGACAAAGCCTGTCCGCTCTGCAATCTCCTGTACAGACAATCTGCTTTCAAGCAGCAGCCGTTCCGCTTCCCGCAAGCGGATGGTGGTGAGCAGCTGGCGAAAGGAAACGCCCTGCCGTTTGGTCAACAGCGAGCTGAAGTAAGCCGGACTGCGGTCGACATGACGAGCCACCTCTTCCAGCCGCAGGTCGGCGCGCGCGTAGTTTTCCTCCAGATAGCGGATCGCTTGCTCGATCAGATCGCGGCGCGATTCCTCCCGGTGGACTGTAGCCGAGTCCAGCAGTTCATAGATAAATAAAAGCAGCTCCTGGACGATGCGATAGAGGACGGGAGTGTACAAAATCGTTTCAAAAACTCGGTGATACTTCTCCTCCAGCACCCCCTCGTCCAGACCATGCGATTTCATGAATCTGCGCACCTGTGCGAGGATGCTGGTCAAGCGGATTCTCAGCAGACCAGGCTCGGGATATGGCTCCGTTTTATGCAGGAACTCCCGGTACATCCACTGCTTGAGCTGTTCACGGTCACCGTCATGGAGCATGTCAATCCACGCTCTTTGCTCTGCCGGCGTTAAAAATGGGTCGAATATGGCCCAGTTCACTTTATTTTCCACAATGGAAATTTGCCGGTAGCCTTTGAAGAAACGGATATCCAGCGCCTCGACCGCATATCTGTACTTCTGGTGCAGGCTAAGCGCTTGGTCGGCGGAATGAAACAAAACGAGCGAGAGAGATTCTGTATGCTGCTCCTCCCAGTCGGACAGCAGCCGTTTTCCCGTTTCCAGTACAGACGTCCAGGCCGCTTCCTTTTCCACGGCAAACAGACAGACGATGGTATCGCTGAGCGGCAGCAATACAGGCTTGTCCCGAAACGGATAGGTCTCCAAAAAGCCTAGCAGCTTGCTGTGCTTGTTCGTCTCCTCCAATTGCAGCAGCATGAGTTGGAATCCCTTTCCGGGCGTTTCCTGCGGTAAAAAAAGACTGCGATAGGTAAGGGTTGAACCGTAGGGGTCCGCCTGCTCCACACGATCTGTTCCCATCACCTGCCTGCTTTGACAGCAGCGGGTCAGGGTACGCCGGATATGCTCGGGTGATTGCGGCTTCAGCCACAGATCGGCCGCGTGCAGCTCGATCCCCTGCAAGGCTCGTTCAAAGGTAGCCTCCGCTGTGGTGACGATCACGGTTGGCCGATACAGCGAAGCGAGCAGCTTCACCCGTTCCCATGACTTTTTCGGGATCATGTCCAGCTCTAGGCAAATCACATCGGGCCGCTCTGCCTCGATGGCGCGAAGCAGCTCGTCGACGGTTCCCGCCGTGATCACCTGGTCGTAGGGAATGGCGCATGTAGAGACAAGCCAGCTGATGCCTGTACGCTCATTGGCATCGCGGTCAGCGATTAAGAGTGTGGTCATGATATTCCCTCCTGGCGTGAGTGAACATGGAAAAAGCAAGGGCTGCCATGACGGCAACCCCTTTTACTGATTTGAGCTCCATTCTATTTTGCTGCCCAGGACGTGATCGAGTGGGATAAAGCCAATATCACGGCTGTCCATGCTGTTGTTGCGGTTATCGCCCATCACGAAGATATGATTGGCCGGCACGAGCCACTTCCGGTCTCGTTGCTCATCCATCATTTCCTTGATGTAGGGTTCATCGAGCTTGGTGCCATTCCGGTAGAGCTGATGGTCTTTTATCTCCAGGAGGTCTCCTGGTCTGCCAACCACACGTTTTACAAACCGAAAATTTTCGTCTTCTGTTCCCAGGAGAAGCTGGACGAGAGGATGCCCGACCAAATCATCCTGAAAGCTTCGTTTGCGATCAACTCGGCTGTCAATTACGACAATATCACCGTAGTCTGGCAGAAGGGAAAGTGTATGGGAGAGCTTCCAAACATAGATTCGCTGCTGATCCTGCAAGGTCGGGTCCATCGAATGACCCTCTACTTTAAAGGGCTGGAACACAAAGATGCCCAGCACAAGCGCAAGACCCAGAGCAAATGCCAATGAACGGACCCAGTCCCAAAGTTCTTTCAGCTTCATCGGCCACTCCGCCTTTCATTGCAAAAATATCCTAGAAGGCTATCATAGCATAAATCTGCCCCTGAACCAAAATTCCCCCCTGCATTACTGATCCCGACTCTAAGGAATGCGTAGTGCCTGTATCAATTGCTCCGTTACTCGTTTCTGCTCCGCTTCCTCGATGATGACGTAGCTGAGTGACTGGGGGCCAAATCGCGCGGGACGGCCGGTATAGCGCAGCTGCTCCACGGTCATCTCCGGCCACTCATTCAGGCTTGTCGCCAGAGAAATCATCTCTGTCAGTGCGACATCTGTCCGTAGATCATCGCCGACGACACTCAAGATCTCCTTGATTTTTCCCGGCGATCGCAGACTGCGAGTTTGCTCCACGAGCGCTTTGATCACTTGTTGATGCCGTGCATTTCTCCCGAAGTCTCCCTCCCGGTCTCCGCGAAACCGGGCAAAAGTCAAAGCCTGCTCACCACTGAGATGTCTTTCCCCCGCTGGCAGTTCCAGTTCTAAAGCGGCATGCTCATCCACATCCAGCGTGATGCCGCCGAGCAGATCAATCACTTTCTGGAAACCGTCAAAGTTGGCCAAAACGTAATGATCCACTGGTACGCCCATAAAATTCTCTACGGTGGCGATAGTCGTTTCCACGCCGTAACCATAGGCATGGTTAACCTTGTCCTTTTTTCCTTTTCCGGCAATCTCCACATAGGTGTCGCGCGGCAGAGACAAAAGCGTAATTTTGCCGCTTCCCTGGTTGTAAATGACGAGCAGAATGACATCTGTCCGCCCCCGGTCAGGTGAGTTGCTCTCCCGATCGACCCCGAGGAGCAAAAAGGTTTCGATCTTCTTTTGTTTGCTCTCTTCCTTTTGCGCTTCTGGTTGGTTGGATACCGGCACCGAGAGTCCGGCCCCAGCTGTTTCGGCCCCAACCGCAAGCTGGCGAGGCACGGACGGGAGACGTTCGACAGGATGGTAGATGTCTGCTGCCGTCTGATACAGAGACCAGACAAATGAACCCGCAAAAGCAAGCAGTCCAAGCAAACAGAGAGCAACCAGCGCTGCAAGCCACTTTGTTTGACGTCTCCACTCTTTCACTGGCTTCATCTCTTTGACCTCCTCCTGGCAATCCGATGGATGGATTAGGCGGAGCTGGGCGCAGTAACCTGTCTGGCAGCGGGCTCCGTGTTTGCTGGTTGTCTTTGAAATTCCGGCACAAGCTGGCTGATCAACGCCAGCACTTCTTTCAGTTGTTGGTCAGTTCCCGGCGCGGAGATGAGCAGTTCCATTTGCTCCAACGCTTGGTGAAACTCTTCAGATGCAATCGGAAGCGGCTCACTGATAAAGATTTTGTCGTGTTTCGTTGCGAGAATGCCTTCCTTGGCCGTCAGCAACTCCTCAAACAGCTTTTCTCCCGGCCTGATCCCGGAATAGACAATCTTGATGTCCACCTCCGGTTCCAGGCCGGACAAAGAGATCAAATCTCTGGCCAAATCAGCGATCTTGACGGGCTCGCCCATGTCCAGGATAAAAATCTCCCCGCCTTTTGCCATCGAGCCTGCTTGAATAATCAACTGGACCGCTTCTGGTATGGTCATGAAATAGCGAACCATGTCCGGATGCGTAACCGTTACGGGACCGCCTTGCAGGATCTGTTTTTTGAAGACGGGGATGACACTCCCCCTGCTGCCCAGAACGTTGCCAAAGCGGACTGCGGCGAATTTGGTCCGGCTGTGCTGATTGAGGCTTTGAATCAGCAGCTCGGCCAACCGTTTCGTCACCCCCATGATGCTGCTCGGGTTCACCGCCTTGTCAGTCGAGATCAGCACAAAATGGGAGGCTCCGTACAGGTTGGCGCAGTCTGCTACGTTTCTCGTTCCAAACAGATTGTTTTTGATGGCCGCAAACGGATTTTGCTCCATCATGGGAACATGCTTGTGGGCAGCAGCATGGAAGACTACCTTCGGCCGATACTGCTCAAAAATCTCCTCCAGCACGGCCAGGTCCTGGATGTCGGCAATCACCGGCATCAGCGATGATTCGGGGAATGCCTGTCGCAATTCCATATCAATTTCGTAGATGCTGTTCTCGCCGTGTCCGAGGAGCAGCAATTGCCGGGGGTGATAACGGAGAATCTGGCGGCATAGCTCGGAGCCGATCGAGCCGCCCGCTCCCGTCACCAGCACCACCTGTCCGGAGACATAACTGGAGATTCCGGCGATATCCAGCGTAACCGGCTCTCTCCCCAACAAATCCTCTACCTGCACATCCCGAATCATCCCGATGGAGACCTTACCATTAATCACATCTGTGGCGCTCGGCAGTATTTTTACATTCACCTTCGTCGTTTTGCAGATGTCGATGATTCCGGCGATTTCTTCTTTGGAAGCAGTCGGCTTGGCGATGACGACATCCTGTACCTGATAGGTTTCGACTGCTTTCTGGATCTTGTCCTTCCCTCCCAAAATCGGCAGGCCAGCCAGCTCGAGATGGTGTTGAGTGCGGTCGTCATCAATAAAGGCAACCGGCCAGTATCGGGAGCCTTTGGCAAAGCGCAGCTCACTGGTGACAAGCACGCCTGCCTGCCCAGCTCCAACAATCAGGACATTTCTTCGCGGCTGTCCCCCCTTTTTGATCAGGTAGGAATCGCGAAAAATTCTCCAGGACAAGCGCGAACCGCCTATTCCCAAAACCATCAGCATCCAGGAGATGAGCAATATCGACGTCGGCATCGAAACCAATGGAAAAAGCGGCTGTAACAAAAACAAGCCGATAAACATGAAGCCTGACACCCACAAGCTCATTTTCACGATGGACAGCAATTCGCCGATACTGGCATAGGTCCAGACCCGGTGATACAGCTTGCCGCGATGAAAGGCCGCTAATGTAAGCAATATATAGGCGCTGATCATGAACGGAATCATCTGCCACTCTGCAGCAGTCAAGGTAAAGTCAAATCGCAGGAAACATGCGAGGATAACAGCTCCCGCGATCGTGCACGCATCTAAAAAACACAGCAGCAACAGACGCTTTCGATGCGTCATCGCCATCCCTCCTTGCTGGGTTGCATGAGACTCCTCTTTACAGACATACGGCCAGTTCCTGATGAATCGCCCTGCACACGTAATCGATCTGCGCTTCGGTCAAGCCGCTGAAAAAGGGAATCGCCAGGGTAGAGGCAGACACGGACTCCGTCACTTGAAAATCTCCCTGCTGATAGCCGAATTGTTGCTGGTAGAAGGGCTGCAGATGAATCGGGGGAAAATACGGTCTGCACCCGATCCCTTGCGCCAGCAGTCTTTCCATCAGGAAATCCCGGCGGAGGCTGTTCTGCAAGCGGATGACGAAGACAAACCAGCTCATCTCTGCTCGCGGATCGATCACTGGTAAAATCACACCGGGTACGTCGGCCAGCTTTTCCAGATAACGAGCTGCCACCTCAGCGCGGCGGCCCAGCAGTTGCTCGATTCGTTCCAACTGGGCGATGCCGAGAGCAGCGCTCAGTTCATCCAAACGGTAATTCCACCCCAAGCGAACATGTGAAAGCCAAAGCCCGTCTTCACCGCGTCCCTGGTTGCGCAGACTTCTGCACAGCGCCGCCAGCTCAGGATCATCTGTCACGATCATGCCGCCCTCGCCTGTGGTCATCTGCTTGTTGGGATAAAAGGCGAAGACGCCGGCATCACCAAAGCTCCCCGCCATTTTTCCATTCCAAAAGGCCCCAATCGCTTCGCAGGCATCCTCAATAACGCGAAGTCCGTAGGTTTGGGCTACATCCATAATCGCCTCCATGTTGGCCGGCTGTCCGAAGACGTGGACGGGCAGAATGGCCTTGGTCCGCTCCGTGATGTGTTTTGCGATCAGCTCCGGGTTTATATTGAAGGATTGCTCATCAATGTCGACGAAGACAGGCCTGGCACGTTCATACAAAATACAATTACTGGAGGAGACGAAGCTGAATGGCGTGGTGATGACCTCATCTTCTTCGCCGATGCCCATCGCCCGGATCAGCATGTGCAGCGCACTCGTTCCGCTGTTGCACGCAATCGCATACCGCCTCCCCACATAAGCCGCCATCTTGGCTTCAAATGCCTCCAGCTTTGATCCCAGCGACAACTGGCCGGAATCGAGCACTTCCAGCACCAACTGCTTCTCCCTCTCCGTGATATCCGGTCCTGATAATGGAACCTTCATCGCACTCTCTCCTTTCGTCAGCGATAAAACAGTACGCGGTTCGGCTCGGCACCGTTTTTCATCCGCCAGTCGCACCGCAGCTCCTCGTATCGCTCCGGCAAAAATATGGTCTTGCCCAGATAAAACTTTCCTCTCTGCCCGGAAAAACCGGATTTGAAGAAAAACAGCGGATTCTCAGGCGACGGGTCCGTTCCTCCGCCCAGATGCAGATATCTGCAGCCGTACTCTTTTCCCAGCCTGGCCGCTTCGTGAATCAACAGAGAAGTGGCTCCCCATTCCTTCCCTGCTGCACTCGCCGCAGACAAGTGGTACTCCAAAATCTCCGCATTTCGATAGAAAAAGGCGGCGGCAACCACCTGTCCCTCCCACCTGCACAAAGCGTAATGGGCATTGGCAAAGCGCTCCCAAGCCTGGTAATAGGAATCGGGAAAGAAATAGAATGACGCTGCCTCAAGATCCTCCATGAGCTGGTTGTACAAGCGCGGAAAGTAGCTGAAAAATTCGGCGTGATCCGTCCATTCCACGGTGAACCCCTGCCTCCATGCTTTTCTTACTTTCCTCCGGCCCCGCGTCAGGTATTGCGCAAACAAGTCGTCACCCGTCAGGTCGATGGCAACCGTTTCCCGATTCAACGTCACCTCGCCGGGATACAATCGCCAGTTCTCCAAGAGCGGATGAAAGCGGACCAATTCGGCGAGAATGCGGTTCTCCCTGCACCACTCATGATAGGCAGCCCAGGAGCGCGCTAAAAAAGAGGGGCTCGTCGTCGTGGCCAAAGCTCCGCCGTATCCATACGGGGTTTGCACGTCGTACAAATCCGTTCCCGGCACGGCGCCCATCAAAAAGGCGTGGTAAAACACGTCCTGCTGTTCTTCATAAATAAAAAAAGCAGGCGTCAGCCCGCCTTCTCTCGTAGCGTCAATCAATATATAATCAGGTTGATGAGAGGGACATGTCAATCGACTCTCCATACGCGTCAGGACACGCTTGGCCCGCTCCACATCCACTTCTGGTGCCGCAGAATTTTTCCCCATGGAAAGCTGTCCCCCCTTATCATTATTCCTTCGCGGAGTATTGCTGCTTCTCGCTTTTTAGCAAGAACTTTTCTTTTTCAGCGTAGATTCCGTCCTTTTTCAGCACGACGCGAAAAGTCCGCAGCAAAATGTACAGATCCAGGTTCAGTGAAAGTCTCTCTACATAGTTCAAATCCAGCTCGATGCGTTCCGGCCAGCTTAATTCATTGCGTCCGCTCACCTGGGCAAGACCGGTCAGACCTGGACGTACGGCCAGTCTTCCCCGCTGTCTCGGCGAATATTGTTCGACCTGATAGGCGAGGGTGGGGCGCGGTCCGATAAAACTCATCTCCCCTTTGAGAATATTAAGCAGCTGGGGCAGCTCGTCGAGGCTCCAGCGCCGGAGAAAGTGACCTGCTCTGGTGATGCGCGGATCGTGCTGCCCCGTATAAAATCCATCTCCCTGTCGCTCAGCATGGCGGATCATGGTCCGAAACTTATAGATGCGAAAAAGCTGGCCACTCCTTCCTACACGCTCCTGCGTAAACAGGATCGGGCCTTGGGAATCTGCCTTGATCCACAGCGCAATCACGACAGACAAGGGCAGCAGCAGGAGGATCAACAAAACGGAAAAAATCAGGTCAAGCCCTCGTTTCCATGACGGATAACCCATGGTTCGCTGCCTCCTATTCACCCCAGTGAAGCGGCTGGGCCGGCTGGGCTTTGTTCACGTGTTGCGGCTGTCCGCATACATCCGTTAAAAATCGGCTGGCAAGATGCTCCAGGTTATGCATTTCCATCACGTATGATCTTCCCCTCTGCCCCATCTCCTGCCGTTCTTTTTCCGTCATCTTCAACAGCCTCCGGATTGCATCCACTAATTGCCGGGAATCCTCCGGTCGAATCGAGATGCCGCAACCGGCCTCCTCGATGGGATCATTGCCTGCATCAATCGCATGGATCACAGGTTTGCCTGCCATCATGTAATCAAAGAGCTTGTTTGCGGAGACGCCAAAGCGCAGCAGAGGGAGCATTTTCCACCCCATAAACAAAGCGTCCATCCAGCGCAGACAAGCAGGAATCGCCGTTTTGGGAATCGGCGGCAGAAAAGAGACATGACGCAGCCCTTTTTCCTCGACAAGCTGCTCTAGGGCTGCTTTCATCGGCCCTTGCCCGACAAGGACAAAGGCGACGGGCTGATCGCGCAATTCATCGGCCGCTTCTATCAAATCCTCCAGCCGATTGGCAAGTCCATGCGATCCCGCATACCCAATAATAAATCGCCCTTCCTCTTTCCAGCGCTGCAGCGTCTCCCTATGGAGATCCGGCAGCCTCTCTGGCCCCGATTCCTCCCATTCCTCCACGACGATGCCGTTAGGCAGGTAGTAAAATTTCCCTTGCGCCAAACCGTGCAGGCGCATATGCTCTTCCGCCTTGGGGAGCAGGGAAACGATTTGATCCGATACAGAATAGGCGTAGTTTTCGGCAAATTGGGTCAGTATGATAAAGGGATGCCAGGCCGATCTGTTTCCATACTCGATCAATGACTGGGGCCACAGATCACGCACCTCAAACACCAATTTGGCTCGGGCGCTGCGGGCCACGCGTTTTGCCCCGAAAATACTGAAGGGATGAGGAGAAGAAACCATGACCAGATCCGGTCTATACCGCTCCGACAGGATCGGGGCATAGCGGTGGATGAGCCAGGCGAATCCCAGCATATTCAGGACGCGGCGCGAACCATTTCCTGTATAGCGGGGGGTCTTGATCCAGAGGTAGCGAATACCGTCAATCATTTCCTCTGTCAATCCATCTTTGTTGTCGGGGTTCACGAGCCGCAAATGGGAGAAGCCTGACGCCACGATGGTCACCTCATGCCCCAGCTTGACCCACTCTCTGGCCAGATAATAGGGGCGGAGAGCCATTCCGTGTCTATGTGAGCCGGCATAAGGAAAGATCAGCATGATGTTCACGGTTTACACATCCTTTTTTCCAAAGTCAGATTCTGTAGATTGGCCCTCCCGTTTTTCCAGTGAAAAAGGAGTGGATCATTAAACAAATAGTCGAGTGCGCTTGCACCGCCGACAAATGGACCAAATCGCTGCGGATACGGCTCCTCCTGAAAATATTGATACCTGACGGCAATTCCCCTTTGTGCAAACACTTCGCCCTCCAGATACTCTTTTCCGCTTGGCCCGGACAGATAGCAGGTCCCACCGACTGCACGCACCAGCTCGGACAGCAGCTCGGAGCTTGCTCCCTCCGCCTGAAAATCAGAAGCCAGATAAATGGGCGTGCGAATCTCCAGCTTTGTTTTGATCCACTCAATCCCGGGGATCGTCAGCTCGATCAATTTCTGGTGGGCGGGCCGGTACAGCTCTTGTACGGCAGGGAAAAGCTCTTCGAATGCCGGCGTATTTCGATACAGCCGTTCTATGGTCTTGAGATGCTTCTCCTTCCATTCATGTTCCCCGTTGATTTCGATCTGGCAGGTGAGCTGTTGATACTGTCCCTTGGACTTTACAGGCACGGTGAGCCATTGCATTCCCTGCGGCCCTTTGATTTGTACGCGGTTTTGATAGCCTCGCCGGGTAAACTGGACATTGTCCAGCAGGATGAATGCATCGGCGCTCGCCATTTTGTCAAAAAAACCGAGCCATGGAAACAGGTTGGGCTGATGGATGGCCACAATCATAGAACCATCCTCAGGACCTCATACGCCTCTGCCCAATCCCGCTTGATCTGCGTTCCGCGCATTTTGGCCAGTCCTTCGATAAACGCCTGGGTAAAATAAGGGCGCTGCATTTCAATTTGAGACTGGTAGGCTTGCAGTGCCTCCCATTTTCGCCTGACGAAACGCTGTTCCAATGGTATAAAGCCCTGGGCGGGAAATGAAATCTGGTTCCATGGCAGTTCATAGCCAAGCACCGTGGTTTCCTTGAAAGCGCGCAAGCCTTCCAGGTGAATCACTTGATGATCCTGATGCATATCCTGGCTGGAGGGCAATAGCACGATATCCGGATAGATCCGGCAGCGCAGCGCAACGATCTCTTCCAAAATCTCCTGACGAAGGCTGGAAAACCAGCGCACGGGGTAGCGAAAAACAAAAAGCCGATCCCGCGGCACACCGAGGATCGACATCGCTTCATAAAACTCCTGTTCCATCGTATCAGGCGGAGCCAGTTTCGGGACGGATTCCTCCGCAGTTGAAAAGGTCGCCACAAATACCTCTGCGCTTTGCTCGACAAGCCTGGCGATAAAACCGCCGCACCCCAGCTCCGCATCGTCTGTATGGGGTGCCAAAATCAAGACCCTTTTCGGATTCATTTCCCGTCATCCCTCCCTTCCTTGGACAGAAGTGGCAACAGCTTCTGATATAGTGCAGTCAGGGACCTCCCCTCTGCTTCCCAGTTATACCTTTCCTCAACCACGCTCCGGCCGCGCCGCCCCATCGCCTGTGCTTCATCCGGATCATCCAGCAGCTCCTGGATCGCTCTGGCAATGGCGTCCACATTCTGTGGATTAACCAGCACACCGCAGTTTTCTTTGGCGACAAATTCTCTCCAGAGAGGAAAGTCAGAGGCGATCACCGGTATTCCTGCCGCCATGTATTCAAACAGTTTGTTTGGCTGGGCATCGATATAATTGGGGACCGGATGATACGGCACGATTCCACCCCGTACCTCTGCCAGCAGCTTCCTGATGTGATCGCGGGAGAGCCAGCCCAGATACTCGACTCTCTCCCAGCCGGGCATGGAGCGAAACTCTTCTTCAAGCTCGGGCGGCGCAAACCGCCCAGCCAGCTTGAGTCGGACAGGCGAGCTTTCCGGCAGGCGGGACAACGCCTCTACGGTCTGCTTCACGCCCCTGATCATGCTGATATCGCCGATGAAGGCGAGCGCATTTTCTTTTTCCACGGAGCCATCCTCTGCCGGGAGCGCAAACTCCTCCAGCATCGGAAAGTTTTGTACGAGCCATGTTTTTTCAGCGGGAAACCGCTTGGCAATTTTGGTCGTAACCGTAACGATTCCGTCAAACCAGCGGGCCCCGATGGCTTCCACCCCTTCGACTGCCTTGGCGACAAACAGGCGGACCCACGGCTTGATCCAGTGTTTGCTCAGGATTTGCCTCGGCACATCCTCATGTACATCGTAGATGACCTTTTTCCCGTGCAGCTTGAGCAGCAGTCCCACGAAAATCAGTTCCGGATCGTGGAAATGATACAGTTCGGCGTCTTCCTTTCTCGCCTGCAGGTAGACATCCCGGACCGTCCGCGTCATCCGTGACAGGCGGCCTGTACGCAAAGGGACAGCTCGAATAGAGATGTCATCGATTTGCTGATCCTGTTCATGCGGGACGACCAGCACCACCTGATACCCATTTTTTGCCAGAGTCTTGCACTGCTTGTGAAAAATTCTCGTGTCATAGGCCCCGTGTACAGACGTCAGATGAACCACTTTTCTGCTCATACTTCCTCCCTTTACCCGATCAGCATGAGAAACGGAAGGCCCTTTTGTAAAAGCAGCTCATCTGCGAACACTTGCAAGGTCAAGCCCCCGGGCAGCAGGGAATACGATGACGTTTTGCGGAGCTGGTAACAAATCTCTTCCCAGAGACGCTTTCCGTCATCCAGCAGATTTCCGGGCACATCTGCCTGCCAGTGCCGGGGATGGGTTAGCACATAAACCACCGGCTCCTCTTTCTGCAAGGCAGCTAACGGATCATCCGGCTTCCAAAAGTGCGGGGCAAGTGTATCAGAGTGGCGGCTGGTTACATACCGCATCATGTTTTCATCGTAAGTCTCCAGTTCAATCCCCAGTTGCTGGCGGACCTCCTCGCAGGCCAAAATTTCGCTGTTTGCGATCCCGACCCGCCGGTTGAAAAAGTCCCCATGGGAAGCGACTGTATGCAGCGGCAAGCCCGTTTGCTCACGCAGGGCCAGGTAATTTTTGATAAACAATTGGCGGATTTGCTCCATCGAAAGATACACCTGCTCTTTGCTGTCGAAGCCTTGCTGCTTGCCGATGGCAGCAATCTCTTCGTAGTGATAGCTGGCCTCTGCCCCTGCCAGGTGGATCTCCTTCATAAAAGCAACGTCGATGGTCGACAGCCGGAAATAGTAAGAGGCTCTCCCTCCCAGCTTGTTTTCAATGGAGAACATCGCCTTGGCCGTCTTCACATCGGTATCTACATCATGACGCAAAATCAGATAGCGGGTATGTTTGGCTGGTCCGCCCGCCTTGATCACCTCCCAGAACGAGGCGACTGAATGCAGCTCATATCCCCGGTCGCGTGCTTCTCTCAGCAATTGTTCGTAGAGACTCAACCGGGAAGGCATGATGAAATCAGAATAGAGACGCCACAGGAACCTACGGCTCACAATCATTGACCTCCCTTTTCACTGCGACAGTGAATTCATGTTCTTTCCTTTCTTTTTCCGCATGCTCCTGTGCCTTTCGCGGCGTAAAAACAAGCGCGACCCCTGCTAACGCGAAAAGCAGCTTGTTGTCGTTGATATCGCCACTCACCATGGCATTCAGGAGGAAATACAGCAGCGCAGCGAAGAGAGCCCTCGCTTCAAAGCTGCGCAAATGGCGGTAGAGCCTGCTGAATCCTGCATAAAACAACGCAAGCAATGCCAATCCAGCCAGCCACCCTCCCTCCAGAGTGATCTCCAGCCAGATGTTGTGCGGATATTGTCTGGTTTCACCCTGCCACAAATTAATCTCGTGAGCGAAGCCTCCCCAGCCGATTCCAAACGGGTGGGCAGCGATTGTCTCCCAGGAACGCTCAAAGGCCGTCAATCTGGACAGCTCTGAAGCGCCCAAATCGCCTTCCAAAAAGCTTTGGATGCGATTCGTGGCAGACTGTGGAAGAATGGAAAGCGCCGTCGTCATCACGAGGCTGAGGATCAGCAGACCGATGCAGAAGATGCCGATCTGTTTCCCTTTTCTCCCGTAGTACAGTGGACCTGCGACCGCTGCCACTGCCAACAGCGACATCAGCGGTCCGCGCGACCCCGACCCGATCAGGACGAGCAAGAAAAAGGCCAGCAGCCCAATCGCCAGAGCGGCATTCATCCGGCTTTCCACGGCAAGCAGGAAAATCCATAGAAAAGCCAGCCCCGTCGTCCGACCCAGAGCGATCGTACTCGAGCCAAACGCCGTCATCCCCGTTGAATTCGCATGGGCTCCCCCTTGGCCTGCCAACAGCCACGATGTGAAGCTGTCGACGCCCATAATAATGGCTAGGCACGTCATTATCTGAAACACGTTGCGGATTTCTGACTCCCCTTTGCAGAGAAACAACGGGGCGATCGCAGCAAGCAGGGTGAAGCTGAACAGCTTCCATACTTTTTCCGTCCCGTACGCAGTCCACTCGATCCAGTACAGCGGCAGGAGAAACAGGAAAAACAATCCCCACATCCAGAAGAGCGGCAGCGGGAGGCGGTATTGATTTTTGTGCAAGGCAATAGCCAGATAAGCGATGGTGAGCAAAGCAAGCAGCAAGGTGAGATCAACGGGCAGCCAGGAGAGACGGGGATCGGCTTTAAAATTGCCTGCGAGTAAGAAGCCTCCAAACACCATTGTTTTTCCATCTAACTCAATCGGTAGCCATCGCGTTTTCATCCCAGTGTCCTCGCTGTTTCTCTTTGACGTGGAAATATTAAGGGGAACCCGTTTCAGTAGCAAGCAGCCTGCGGAGACAGACGGCAACCTCGGACTGTAGCTGGGCTGAGAGGTGAGGCCAGAGCGGCAGGGAAAATACTTCGCGGGCACATGCTTCGGCCACCGGCAAAGTGATCCCCAGATGTTTGTACACGGGCAACTGGTGAACTGGAATCGGGTAATAGATCATCGTGCCGATGCCATGCTGGCGGAGTCCCTTCGTTACAGCATCTCGCCGGTCTTCAGGAAGACGCACCGTGTATTGGTGAAAGACATGCTTGCCGCATTCCCGCTCGCTTGGCACGATGAGCCCGCCGATCGTACTCAGCAGTTCATGATAGCGATGGGCAGCCTCCCGTCTCAGGTCGTTCCACTCATCAATCCGCTTCAGTTTCACCCGCAAAATGGCTGCCTGTATTTCGTCCAGCCGGGAGTTATATCCGACACATTCATTTCTGTATTTCTGCCTGGAGCCGTGTACGCGGAGCATCGCAGCCAGCTCTGCAACCCGATCATCATTGGTCACGAGCATGCCGCCATCCCCGTACCCGCCCAAATTTTTGGTGGGGAAAAAGGAGAAGCAGCCGGCCTCTCCGAACGTTCCCAGCTTGACACCCTGATACTCGCCGCCAAAGGACTGGGCTGCATCCTCGACGAGATACAGGCCGTATCGCTGCGCTACTTGCTGGATCGCATCCAGATCCGCCGCTTGTCCGTAAAGATGTACAGGTAAAATGGCTTTTGTCCGCGGCGTGATCACAGCCTCAATGCTTCCTGCATCTATCGTGTAATACCGGTCTTCGATATCGACAAAAACAGGGATTGCGCCCACCTGCTCGATCGCTTCCGCCGTAGCAAAGAACGTGAACGGACTGGTGATCACTTCATCGCCGGGCCCGATGCCAAGTGCACGAAGCGCAATCACCAAAGCGTCTGTCCCGGAATTGACAGCGATAGCATGCTTGACGCCCAAATACGCAGCCGCCTCCCTTTCAAAAGCTGCAACCTGGGTCCCCATAATGAACAGCCCTGATCGAAGGACGCCCTGAATCGCATCGTTTAGCTCTTCCCACAGCAGATCGATTTCCGGCTGCGGGTCAAAGATGGGTATTGCTGACACAGCCAGCCCCCCTTTCCCCTCAATTTTGCAAAATCACTTGAAACAATTCGGCGTCCAAGGGATGAATCAACACATTATTATGCCAGAGTAAGGTAAAATTGCCGTTGTATTTCCGACAGCGCGCCTTCAGCTTTTCAATCTCCTCTCTCGCCTTCTCCCGCGACAGATTCATGTAAATCTTCTCCAAAACTGTGATTTCCATCACAATCAAAGGCTGCTCGACGAGTTGCAAGGCTTGCCGCGTCTGTAGATGATAAACCGGGTAATCATAGCACACTCCACAGCGAAAGCCTGCATGATCCGCATATCCCAGAGTGCTGTCATAGCTGAGCCCGGCCTCTGCCCAAAGTCCCCAGGTAGTCGGATTCTCCCAGCGCAAATAATGCTGCCGTCCACCGATGCGCTGCTGAACGATCCCTTCATCCTCGAGTGTGGCCAGCAGCCTCTGAAACTCGTGATTCAAGGCAGCGGGATCACGATAGGTATGGTAACTGGGATGAAGCCCGATCTCATGCCCCCGTTCATGAACGCGGCGCAGCAGTTTTCGAATCCACTCGTCTTCGAGATGGTAAAGGCCGTCGATCTGTCCTGCGGTATGACCGGCGATAAAGTAAAAGGCAGTTTGCAGGCCTTGGCGTTCGCAGACATTCATGATCCAGTCAAATGTATTGTAGAGATCTGCATCGAGATCTCCCCGTTTTACTTTTATCAAAGACTGTACCCTCCGCATGGCAAGGCCCAGATTGTGACGTCTCCATACGTCTCCCACCGCTTTCCTCAAAACCGCCGTGATCGGGATGTACGCCATGCCCAGTGGCCAATCTACATCGTGGCTGATCCGCATCTGGAAACGATGCTGCTTTCGTTCCAACCCCGGCCACAAAGCCTTCAGGCACCACCAGAGCAGCTCCAGATACTCATTCACAATCGGTCGATCGAGAAAGCCCTCCTGGTAGGCGAGAGAGGCGATGGCCGGAAACCGGTCGTGGCGGTCCCGATCAGGCTTCACTGCCTCCTCGTAGCGGGTCAGCATGAAAAACGAGCTGCCAAAAATATCAACACCGAGTCGGATGCCGGAATCATTCCTGACCAGATACTCGCCGTTTTCCAGCGGGGCCCCCCAGATAATCGGCAACTCTTCCTCCACCAGCAAATCGCGCAGCGGTGCATCGGAACCGAGCGCAGACAGGTCCCATTTTGCCAACGGCTGCGGCGGCAGAGATTGCGGGGTAAGCCAACAGCCGTCGTCCTGCTGAAAAAAGCAGTCAGAGAGAATAAGTTCGCTCTCCTCCTCCCCACCCACAGCAGAGATTCTGATGTCAGTCCGCAGTTCGACCTCTGCCTCGTAGTCGATACCGAGAAAATGGCTCAGCAGTACATCAAAAATATAGGCGCGTTCTCGTCTCCATCCAGGCGGGTGAGCAATTTTCAACAAAGCCATTAACCCCTTCCCGGCGTTTTCGCAAACAACCACCACTCTCTCAGATAATGCAGGAGCGGTTTTACTCCGTATCTGTTCAGCACATAATAGGGAACCAGCCTGGCTCCCCAGCGAATCTTGGAATCGGCTACCCCAGGGTTATTGGCGCCAACAAAGTCAAAGCCCAAAACCTGTTCTTCCTGCAAATCCTCCAGAAGCGTACGAATCAGCAGTTGGGTCACTCCCGCCTGCAAATGGCTGGTAACCGTGCCGACGAGCCAAAATTTTGCCCGCTCTCCCGGATGAAGCAGGATGATCGACGCGCTGGCCGGCTCTCCATTTGGGGCATAGCAGACATAGACGCGGCAGCCTTCATCTCCGATCAAGCGGACTGCCAATTGAAGATCCGACGCAGTCAGATAACGGGTTAGCCCTTTTCGCTCTTGCGTCTCCGCTAAACACTGAAATGCCGCCTCTGCGTCCAGGGTACGCACGCAGCGATAGCCCAGCTTCTCAGCCTTGCGAATATTTCGCCTGACCGACTCATTCGCTTGCTTGATCGAGTAGGGAAAATCAAGATAAAGAGTATATTTGACATAGGCCCGATAACCGGCCCATTGCCAGGGCCTGACGTCTGTGATTTCTGGGGGAAGACTGATGGCATTGGCCGTCCCCCTGCTGCTCATCTCCTGTGCCAGCAGTCCGGCGCTCTCCAGCCACTGGCCGTTGATGCTGGAGAGCGACTGGGCCGGAGTGTGGACGAAGCGGACGGACATGTAGGGAAGCGTGGGCGGATGCCTGATCGCGCCTCGCTTGTTCAGAAAAAAAGAGGATTCGATCATGGGAAGCTCGCCTTCTCCTGAAAAAAGCTGACACTGCTTGTGCGCAAGTCCCCATTTGATTCGGATAAATTCAGCCAAGCCTTCATTGACAAGCATGCTTTGCAGGTTCCTCCTCCCGCTCATTTTTCTGTGAAAGATGGGGGGCGCGTCGGATCGCATACCAGGACAAGTACCCGTGAATGAGATACCCGACCGCCCCGGCTGTACAGAGTGCGGCAATCGTAAGCGTGGAAGAAAAAGAGAGAGTGACGGATAAAACCACCGCCAGCAGCATTAAGGGCAATCGGATCAGCTCGCGTATCGCGTGCAAATCCTGTCGCTCCAGAACGATGATGGTAAAGCCAATGCTGTTGGCGAGGAAGCTAAGCGCAAGCATAGGGGAGCTGATCTGCAGATACAAGCCGGCATCTCTCCATTCTTCGCCAAACACGACAGCAAACAGCCACGGCGCAAACAGGGCGAGCAGCGCGACGAGTGGAATCACAAAGACCAGGTTGCGCAGTGTTTTCCAGAAAAAGATCTCTGCCTGCTCCGGCATCTCCAGCATCAGCTTGCTCATCTCCGCCATATACACATTGGAAACCGCGTTGCTGACCAAGGTGAGCGGCGCACTGACGAGATTGAGAGAAAAAGAGAAATGACCGACGATCTCCGCATGATAGGCGTAACCGAGAAAAAGAATGGGGATTTGCATGCTGATCGTATTGAGCAGCGCGGACCAACTGCTGAAGAGGGGAAACTTCATATAGCGACGTGCTGCTTTTCGTATATTCCCCCAGGAGATCCCCTGCAAGCTGACCCGATCCTGCTTCCAGGATGTAAGTAGGAGGCTGCCTGTGCCGCTTACCCTGCCAACCATATCCCCCAGCGCAAGACCGAGCGGTCCGGCGTGGATCAGCCCGCTTCCCAGTTGAACGACTGACATGCCGATGCTCTGCTTCCACTTGGTCGACATGATCCGCGGATACGCTTGTTTGCGCAGCGCCCAGTAATGAAGACTTTGATAGACGCCCGCTCCGAGAAAGCTGAAGGGCAAGAGCCACAGAACGGATGAAAGCCCCGGGGTATTCAGCATGCTCGACATCTCGCTTCCCCACAGCCACACCGAAAGACCTATCAAAAGAGCGATTGTCCCGGTAATCAGCAGCGACAGCGCCAGCAAATTGGCCGCGCTCTCTTCCTCCTTTGGCAGCGGAATCGCCCATTCGTAGCGAAGAGAGGCCAAGACGACGAAAATCGAGAGCAGGGAGGTAAACACAGCAAAAACGCCAAACTCCTCAGGAAGGTACAACCGACTGAGAAACGGCGTAACCAGAAACGTCAGACCTTGTGCGAGCGCCGTCCCTCCAGCCAGATACCCGACACCGCGTAAAAACTTGCTTGCTGCCATACTGCCGCCTCCATCTGCCACTTCAAGATATTTCCAGCAGCCGTCTTATCGTGCGATGGTCTCGTCGTTGATACTGGCGGCAGCAGCCCAAGCATTGGGTTTCGTCACTGGAAAAGAACAGCCTCTCACCGCATTCACACATCCAGCCAATTTGCTTCGCGGGTACCCCTGCAAAAGCAGCATAGGCCGGGACGTCCCGGGTCACAACCGCCCCGGCAGCAATGAAGGCCCACTCCTCGATCGTCACTCCGCAAACGATGGTGGCATTCGCTCCGATCGTTGCCCCCCGTTTGACCACGGTCGGTGCAAAATCGGTTGCGGGCTCACGAGGAAAGGCCGAGCGCGGATTTTTTACATTGGTGAAAACCATGCTGGGACCGCAAAACACATCATCCTCCAAAAACACGCCTTCATAGACAGAGACATTATTTTGAATTTTCACACGATTACCGATCTGTACATGCCTCCCGACAAACACATTTTGCCCCAGGCTGCAATGGGCACCGATGCTGGCACTCTCCATCACGTGCGAGAAATGCCAGATTTTTGTTCCTTCCCCAACTTTGGCTCCTGGGTCGACGTAAGCCGATTCATGTACAAAATAGTCCGGTTGATTCATCGTCTGCTACCCTCTTTCATCATCCGCGTGGCTTCCTCCAATACCCGGACGACAGCTACTCCCTGTTCTCCATCCGACCAGGGAACCTGTCTCGTCTCTATACACTCCAGAAAATGCAGGGCCTCGCTTTGCAGCGGCTCGCCCGTTCCGCTAAACACAATCTCGCTGCCGTCGTCCAGACAAGCCAGGTCTTCTGAAAATCCCTTGCGGTGCAGCTTTACAGTCTGAGTCAGCTCTTCAAATTCCAGCATCCCCCGGGAACCGATGATTACCATGCGCCTTTCCTTTTGCGGCCATAGCCAGGTTGTGTGCAAATGAGCTTGTTGCCCGCCGGAAAAGGAGAGATGCAGATGCACGTCATCCTCGATCCCTCGCTGAAAGATGCTTTGACTTTCTGACCGAAGCATCGTGGGGGATTTCCCGATCAGGGACAAAATCACCGCGATGTCATGGACCCCTAGACTCCACATTGCATTTTCTACGCTGCGGATGGTCCCCAATTGGGCTCGTCTCAGATGAAGGCTGTAGAGTTCCCCCAATTCGCCGGAGCTGAGGTATGCCTGAATCCATTGCATAGCTGGTTGATAGAGCAACAGATGGCCGACCATTAGGATTCTCCTGTGCGCCTTCGCCAGTCGTACGAGTTCCTGAGCATGCCGGACGGACAGAGTCAGCGGCTTCTCGACCAAGACGTCTTTTCCCGAGAGAATCGCTGCTTTGGCCATCGCGTAATGGGTATGCGCCGGTGTTGCTATCACCACCGCTTCTGCCTTGCTTCCCCAGATTTCCTCATACGATTCGTAGACGGGCAACTGGGGATACGCGGTGACGACTCGTTCACGGATGGACGAAGAGAGGTCTGCAACGGAATCCAACGCTTCCAGCCTATGCAAGGTTCGTACCCAATGCTGCCCCCATCTGCCCGCTCCCAGGACGGCTGCCTTTTTCATAAGGGGGTAATCCTTTCCCTATATTGCACGTCTTTGGTAGCGTTGCGCGTATCCAGCACATGCCTGGCATCACGGACAAGCGTCTCATAGTCAACCTCGCTATGATCCGTAGTAATGATGACCAAATCGCAGGAGGTGACGTTCTCCTCCATCAAGGGCAAGGACTCATGAACGATGCCCAGGCATTCAAAAGAAGGGACAAAGGGATCATGGTAAAGGACCTCCGCACCATCTTCCAGAAGCAGCTTGATCACATCGACGGCAGGAGACTCCCGGTAATCACCCAAATCCTTCTTGTAGGCGATTCCTACCACGAGAATCCGGCTGCCCCAAACAGCCCGGCCCTGATCATTTAAAAGCCGGATTACCTTTTCCTTCACAAAGGATGGCATTTTCCGATTGATTTCTCCGGCAAGCGAAATGAAGCGGGTTTGGAAGTTGAGCTCCTTCGCTTTCCATTCCAGGTAATGGGGGTCGACCGGGATGCAGTGTCCCCCCACGCCCGGCCCCGGGTAAAAAGGGAGGATGCCGAAGGGCTTGGTAAAAGCAGCCTCCAATACCTCCCACACATTCAAGTCCAGACGATCACAGAGCATGAGAAGTTCGTTGACCAAGGCGATATTGACCGCCCGAAACGTATTTTCATACACCTTTACCAATTCCGCCACTTTGGCATTGGAAACGGCAATCACATGCTCCACTGTCTGTTGGTAAAACGTCTTGGCAACCTGTAGGGAGGCCGGTCCAATACCGCCCACGACTTTATTGGTATTTTTCGTCGTATAGCGCTTGTTTCCCGGATCTACGCGCTCGGGTGAGTGCGCCAGGAAAAACTCCTCCTCCACTGCAAGACCGGAAGTGGACAAAATCGGGAGCATGATTTCTTCTGTCGTTCCGGGATAGGTCGTGGACTCCAGGCAAATGAATTGTCCCGGCCGCAGTCGTCCGGCGAGCTCGCGGGTGACACTTTCGACATACTGCAGATCGGGTGTTAAATGCTTGGTGAGCGGCGTCGGTACACAGATAATAATGGCATCCATCTCCGCCACCAGGGAAAAATCGGTCATCGCACGAATGAAGCCTTGTTCGACCAAGTCGGTCAGTACAGCACTGTCTACGTCAGGGATATAGCTTTCTCCCGAGTTGATTTTATCAGCACGGTAGGGGTTTTGCTCCACTCCGATCACATGAAAGCCCATCTTCGCCTTTTCAACGGCGAAAGGCAAACCTACATACCCCATACCGATCACACCTACAACAGCGGAACGGCTTAAAAATTTTTCAATAATTGCAGTTTGATGATAGGATTTTGACATCATCATGCTCATGAATTCCGCCTCTTTTCCAAAGGATCATGGCCAAGGATAAAGAAATCGGGGAACCTGGAAAAACCTGGTTCCAGAGCGCGGTTCCAGGTTTACACACGGTTCTCCTCTTAGAATGGCTTGCGCATTCCACTGAAGGTGGATGGAAACCTCTGAGGACAGGGTCTCGTCCAAGCAGCGGTAGGCAGCTTTCAGCGAAGGCTTTCGTTTTCTCGTATCGTGACCGTCGCTGGCCAGTACATGAACCAGCCCGTGTCGCAGCAGCTGGTACGCATATCCCTGCGCCTTTCTACCCAGTTGCCCCAGGAGGCTTCCTGCATTGATCTGAAACAAGACTTTCTGTTCCCGCCATCTCATCAGGTGGTGAAGCGAGTTTCTCAGCATCTCGTTACGCTCCGGATGGGCAATGACGGGCGTGATGCCCGCTTTGAGCAGGTCCTGCAATACCCTTTCGATAAAAGAAAACGGGCAGTAAACAGGCAGTTCGAGCAAGAGATGCTGCTTCTGGTCCCCGATCGTCAGGACCATGTCGTTGGTCACATGATTCAGCAGCTGATGGTGCAAATGCACTTCGGACCCGGGATGGATCACGAGCGGAATTCCCGCGCAATCGATTTGCTGCTGCAGTATTTGCACCGCTGCGATTACTTGATGAGGGCGGTTTTCGTATAGACCGTTGTGGGTGTGCGGGCTTGCCACAATGTCAGTGATCCCTTCAGATGCAGCCATTCTGGCCATTTCCAATGATGTCGCCGCATCTCTAGGGCCATCGTCAACACTTGGTAGTATATGGCAGTGCAAATCAATCATAGTAGTAGCTCTTCGTCGTCATTCTTTTGTGGTTCAGGAGCGTACCGACGAGATTGGCTCCCGCGTGCTGCAATAAACCCTGCGCCTTTTTCACATGATTCACCAGCACTTTTCCACTGCGTACGACGAGCAGCACACCATCCGCATGACGAGCGAGAATTTGTGCATCTGTTACGGGCAGGATTGGGGGAGCATCCAGCAGGATCACATCATAATGAGTTCGGACGCTGAGCAAAAGCTCCCTCATCTGTCCGGTATGAAGCAGTTCTGAAGGATTGGGGGGAAGGGTGCCTGATGTCATCACATGAATATTTTCCTGATCCACTCGCTGGATCACTTCCGCGAAGGGGCGTTCTCCGCTCAAAACTTCGGACAATCCCCTCAGATTCGTCACCGGAAAGCGAAAATGCAGGGCAGGTCTTCGCAGGTCTGCATCGATGACGAGAACACGCTTGCCCGTCTGCGCCATGACTACTGCCAGATTGGTCACCGTGGTCGTCTTTCCTTCGCCTGGATCCGCACTGGTAATCAAGAGGCTTTTCAAATCCTGTTCAAAGCCGGCAAACTGCAAATTGGTTCTGAGTGTCCGGTACGCTTCTGCGATAGGTGACCGCGGTTCTTCCAAACAGACCAGAGACATCCCCCGATCGCCTGCCCTCATCGTTTCCTCTCCTTTTTTTTCCTGCTTTCCATCCATGTCACTCCCCTATTCCCAGTTTTTACCATAAGGCCTGTCCCTTCCCTGAATGCTGGCCTGTTTGCTTCCCACAATGCTACCCCGCTTTGCGTATAAACTTTTTTGACCGCTTCATCACGGGTACGATTCCCAGGACAGGCATGCCAAGCAGGGCTTCCAGTTCTTCCTCTGTCTCGACCGTTTTATGGAGAAATTCCCGGAGAAAAGCAAAAGCGATTCCCGCCATCAGAGAAAGCACAAAGGAGAGCAGCATGTTTAGATAGGGACGGGGTTGAACGGGCTTTTGCGAGTCCTCCTGCTCGGCCGGATCGATCAGAATCACACTGTCCATTTCCATTAATTGATTCCATTTCACCATCGAGATGCGCGCCAATTCGTTCGCAATCCGGACGGCTCTGACCGGATCGGTATCCCTTACCACGACTGCGGTCATCAGTGATTCATTGTCTGTCTTTACCTCAACTCGCTTTAGCAGATTGGTTACCGACTCGTTCACCTTCAGCTTGGCGATGACATCTTCTACAACCAAGCGGCTTTTCATGATTTCGCCGTAGGTTTTCACCAGCTTCTCACTGGTCATCAGATCCTCATACGCCAGCTGACCTCCCGATTGCTGTTTTTTGACAAGCAGCGTCGCTTTGGCTTCGTATACTGGTTTTAGTACAAAAAAACTAATCAACCCCGCTACCACGACGCAGACAACCACTACCAACAGAATCATTCCTGCATTCCGCCGCAGTATCCGTCGTACATCTGCCAGCTCCATCTCCATGACGAATACCTCCTTGGACATTTCATCGACATAAAGTGTACGTATCGGCGCATCTTATCCGTTTGGCTTCCATCCAGCTCCCCGGTAGCCATAAGCCTCCACCGAGTTTGTGCCGTTCAAGCTGGTGAGCTCTATCGTCGCTCTGCCTTCGCACGTTCTGCCTGATAGGCGGGAGTACCTACTGGACAGAACTGAAATATGGAGTTAGTAAAATGGTATGGCGACCCGGATAAAAACTTGACCATTTCTTTTGTCATGTCCTATTTCTTTTGTCGTGAACAGAAAAACCCCCTTCGCAGCATGTCTAACGCTGCAAAGGGGGTTCCCCAATCCTATTTTTCTGATCTCATGCGTTCAAAGTGATTGCCATATCTCCTGCTTGTGTGGTTGTCTTGGAAAAGAACTCATCATACAGAGCAATGACGGCCCGGTCCGCGTCGACTTCCTTCACCCCAAACATCATGCTTACCTCAGACGATCCCTGATTGATCATCTCCAGATTGACCTTGGCATTGGCCAGCGCGGAAGTCGCTCTGGCGGACGTGCCTACCGATCGGCGCATGCCTTCTCCTACGATCATGACGAGAGCAAGACCCCGCTCGACGATAATATCCTCCGCATGAAGCTCCAGCCGGAGCCTGTCGACCACGCGCCGTTCGATTCCCGGCGTAAAATCTTTTTCTCGCAGAATCACCGAGATATTATCAATTCCCGAAGGAGTATGCTCGTAGGAAAGCCCCTCCTCCTCCAGGATTTGCAGGAGACGCCGCCCAAACCCAATCTCTTTGTTTAACAGATACTTGCTGACATAAACGCTGCAGAACCCTTTGTCCGACGCGATACCAGCTACCTGATTCTCATGAATCGCCCGTTCGGATACAATCATCGTCCCGGGTGCTTGCGGATTATTGGTATTTTTGATGCAGACGGGAATGCCCGCCTGATAGGCCGGGTACAGCGCTTCCTCATGAAACACGGAAAAGCCCGAATACGAGAGCTCCCTCATTTCCCGATAGGTAATCACACTGATTTCCTTTGGCTGGGCGATCAGATTGGGATTGACGGCGTACACAGAGTCTACATCCGTGAAGTTTTCATAAAGCTCTGCCTGGATCGCTGCAGCCAGGATCGAGCCGGTTACATCCGAGCCGCCGCGGGAGAATGTCACCAGCTCTCCTTCGGGCGTATACCCGAAAAATCCGGGAAAGACCACAATGTCCTTTTGCTGTTTCAGACTCTGCAATTTTTCGTAAGCCTCTGGCAGCACATGGGCATTGCCAGGCTCCCCTGTCACAAGCAGTCCAGCCTCCTTGGGATTTACGTAGACGGCCTCTTTGCCCACGCTTTGCAGATAGAGCGCAACCAGCTTGGCACTGGTATCCTCGCCTGCAGCCTTCACCCTGTCCATGAAGCGGCCTGGAGCCTCTCCCTGCTCGTATTGAAGCGACTGGTTCAGATGCGCGGCGATACGATCCGCAGCCTCTCTTGACAACCCCAGTTCTTCCGCAATTTCCGCGTATCTGCCATGAATTCGTGCCTGTGCTTCTTCACCAGATTGCCCCGCAAGCCGCTCCTCGGCATACTGGATGAGCAAATCCGTTACTTTGGTATCTTCCTTGTGCCGTTTCCCTGGTGCGGAAACGACGATAATCCGCCGCTGCTCATCGGCTTTGACAATTTTACAAACTTTCTTTATCTGTGCGGCGCTTGCCAGTGAGGTCCCACCAAATTTGGCTACTTTCATAATCCGACTCCTCCATCTATTTCAACGATCAAAACTATATGAGTATAGGTTAAATTATTTGCTCCATAAAGACAAGTGTCTTTTAGGAAAGGACATCGCGGAATTTTCTGCTCAGCTTGCTCGCACAAATGTGAAAAAGAATGGCCCGAAGCTTCGTGCCGGGCCATGTAGGACAGCTTATGCCGTCACATCCAGATTGGGATTGTATCGTTTGATATAGTGGTATAATGCATCCCCGGACAACAGGTGGACGGCCTGTGCTGCTGATTGATGTGAGAGATGCTCCCCGATTTGTTTCTCGCCGCGTGTCAGTCGCTTGTCAGCTGTCTGAGGCAGAGTGAGTACGTGAGGGACCAGAAGCTGCAGATACCAATGTCCCTGTTCTTCTTCAGAAATATCAATCTCCAGCTCGATGTCCGCACTTTCAAACGAATAGAGATGGGTAAACAAATCCTCTTTCGCCGCTGCATCCAGACCGTCTACCTGGAGGCGTGTGACGCGAAGGTAGTACTCCTCGTTAAATAATACGGTACGATCATCCATCTGTTGGTATTTCTTCGTGACAAAATCCATGCGTACTCCCCCTTTCTTTCTTCACACTTTTCAGAATACACGGAACTATGTGATCCGGCAACCGAGCGCGCCTTCTTTCCACGTGGGCGTTTACCGGATTAGAAAACTTGGCTACGCCAAGCATTTTGGCGTGGCCTTAGTTGCACTTATACTTTCACCCTCTATCGCGTTAGCGAAATTACACCTTCTGAAAGTACAAAAAAAAGAAAGGCCCCGGGTTCGAGAATCCTTTCTTTTGAAAAGATCACTTTCTTATATGAAGCTTTCTATCATTGTGGTCATTTGCTTGCGCTGTTTTCCGGGATAATCATATCGCCATTTTGAAAGCTGGCAGTTAAAACAGAGAAGTCCCTTCCGTCAGCGCTTGTGCATCCTCCAAAGTGATGAGCACAGCGCGAGGCTTTCCACCGCTCTGTCCTGCGACGTACCCGTCTGCTTCCATCATCTCGATCAGGCGGGCAGCCCGGTTGTAGCCCACGCGGAACCGACGCTGGAGGCCAGATGCTGAGGCCTGTCCTTGTTCGGCGACGAAGAGCAGTGCCTCATGGTAGAGCGCATCGTCTCCGTGGTCAAAGGACTGTACCTGTTGTTCCAAATCTTCCTTGCTAAACAGATAGGCCGGCTTCCGCTGCTTTTTGATCGACTGCGTAACTGCCTCGATCTCATCATCGGAAACGTAGTTGCCTTGCAAGCGAATCGGAGTTGTCCCGCTTTCCAAAAAGAGCATGTCCCCGCGTCCCAGCAAACGCTCTGCGCCGGACTGATCGAGAATGGTCCGGGAGTCAACCTGAGAAAATACGGCAAAGGCAAGACGCGTAGGTACGTTGGCCTTGATATTCCCTGTGATCACATCAACCGATGGGCGCTGGGTAGCGAGCAGCAGATGAATGCCGCAAGCACGGGCTTTCTGTGCAATGCGGATAATGCAATCCTCCACATCCTGCGGCGAGACCATCATCAGGTCGGCCAGCTCATCAATCACGATGACGATAAAGGGAAGCGGTTCATCTGTCGTTTGGTTGTAGCGGTCAATATCCCGCACCCCCGCATCGACGAACAGGGCATAGCGCTTTTCCATCTCCTCTACCGCCCACTTCAGGGCCGCCGTAGCTTGTTTGGCATCTGTCACCACCGGCGTCACCAGATGCGGCAAATGATTGTAAGGGGCAAGCTCTACCATTTTCGGGTCAATCAGAAGCAGCCTCACCTGCTCTGGATTGGCCTTGTACAGCAGACTGACGATAATCGAGTTGATACAGACACTTTTTCCGGAACCGGTGGAGCCGGCGATCAACCCATGCGGCATTTTTTTGATGTCCGCCACGATCGGCTCTCCGCCGATATCGATGCCCAAAGCGACAGCCAGCGGCGACGGATGGGCTTGAAATTTTTCAGACTCGAGAATGCGGCTGATCAGGACCGGCTGGCTGGTCAGATTGGGCACCTCGATCCCCACCGCGTTTCGTCCCGGTATCGGAGCTTCGATGCGAATATCCTTCGCTGCCAGATTCAGTTTAATATCGTCGATCAGCCCGGTAATCTTGTTCACCTTGACTCCCGGGGCAGGCTGGATCTCAAAGCGCGTGACCGACGGACCCTTTACGATGCCGACCACCTGCGCGTTGACGTTGAAATTGGTCAAGGTTTCTTCCAGCAGCAGTTTTTGCAGTTGGGTATGCTCGTCGTCATCCTCGCTCAGCGTCGGAGAGGGGGCAAGCAAATCCAGCGACGGACGGGTGTATACCGGCTCTTCACCCGATTGTTCGGCTGAAGTCTGCGGATCGGCGATTCCCGGTGTCGAAGTTTGCCCCCCTCCAAATCCCACTTGTGAAGCGTTCTCCCTATCGAATCCCCTCGCCGCGGCCTGCTCCATTTTTTCCTTCAGCTTTGCTGTCTGAAGCTCAGCAAAGGACAGCACGGAAGGCGGATTTGCTGATGCCAAGACAGCGGGTATCTGCTCCGAAGAATTGATAACAGGATCTTTCCCCTGGTCCGTGCTAGTATCTTCCTGGGCATACGCTGCCAATGCAGCTGCGATTTCGGCAGCCGAAGGCCGTTCTTCTGAAGTGACTTCCACCTCAATCCGAATGGGAACAACAACATCTTGTTCACCATCTGGTAAATTGTCTGGTTCTTCCACAGCAGTATCGTCATCAAAATCGCTTGAGCTGTCTCGGTTGATCATCTCGTCTGAATCAATCGAATCGTCTGCGTTGATCATTTCCTCTGTCTCGCCAGATTCGTTTGTGCCGATCCTTTCATTTGTGCCAAGTAATTCTTCTGTATCAAACGTTTCACTTCTGTCGAGCCTCACATCCGACTGAACGGATTCCTCCAGAGCGCTTTGCTCATCTGGAAAGCCTGGCTCGTCCCGATCTGGCAAAGCGGAAACCATTTCCGTTTCTGTCTCCAGTTCCCCTGGTTGTTCGTGGAGTAACAGGTAGGCTTCTTCTGCGCTTTTCTCTCCCTCCTCCGCTTCCGCTAATGAGGAAAGGGAAACATCGCTGGCCGCCTGTTTCGCTTGGCTGGCAAGCAGCCTGTTTTGTTCGTCCTGCTTGAGCCTCGACTGCTGCTCATTCACCAGCTCCAATGCCGACAGCACCCCTGCCGTCGTATGAATCCGGTGGTCGGCCCCTGACTCCGGAGTTATTTTCCCAAAGACCGGCGAAATCACTTCAGAAGGGATGTATGTACGTTTGCCGGCTGCTGGTTTTCCCATCCCGAGGGAAGGCTGCGACTCTTCATTGACAAGAGTGCTTCTTCGCCCTGGAGAGGTGCGCGGCACATCCATTTGAGGCTGCATTTCCGCTTCGCGCGGCTTCACCGTATTGTCCGGCTTCTCTTGATTGCGCAGCTTGTCCGCATTTCGACCTGTCCTCGTATTCCGCGAGCCTGCCGAAGGCGCAGAATCGTCCGAACTTCTTTTGTATGCAAAGGGGCTACTCTCCCGTTCCCGGCTTGCTTCAACCACAGGAGGGGTCTGTGCACGAGTATCCGGCTTTTTCTCGTCAGGGATGACGGGAAATTTAAATGCCCGCCGTTTTTGCCGATTAAACGACTCCGGCGTTGGGGCAGCTTCCCGTTCTTTCGGGTAAATGCTTTTGGTTCTCGCCTGAAGCGAACCGCCAGGCACACTCGAAGAAGGCCGGACATATGTTTCTGTCTGCCCTGTCTGCCCTCTCTCCTGTTCGCTTTCTTCCCCGCGAATAAAACGCATCAAACTGTGAAGCCACGACCACATGTTGCAACGTCCTTTCCTGCATAACCTTCTCTACCCTTTTATCTTACCATGAAATAGCACTTTGTTTTTGTCCTCTTGTGTTTTTTTTGGATATGGAGAAACCTTTTGGCATCTCATGCGTAGTACAAGATGTGGGCAAAGATTAGATTCGAAGGGGAGGAACATGTTCATGTGGAAAAAAGGTAGTGCCGTGCTGCTTGCTTTGACTCTTGTTTTGACAGGATGTTCAGGCCAAGCTGCATTGGTACGTGATTCGGTGGTTGCATCGTTGGAAAAACCCAACTATGACTATCAAGGATCACTCAAACTGGTTGGAGATGTTGACAAACTGCCAGAAGCCCTTGGTGAAAAAGCAGACGCTGAAGGCATCGCTGTATTGAATGCCTTGAAAGCAGGAGTATCTGTAAAAGGCTCTCAGCTTGATCTGAACAACACAAAGCTGCAATTGGAAGTAAATGATGACAAGCTGCTCCGCGACAACGGCCTGTGGACCGGCGACAAAAAGGCTGGTATTGAGCTGATTGTTGGCGGGAATGACTTATATGTAAAATCTCCGCTGGATAAGAAATACCTGAAGCTGGACGCTAACAATCCGGGCAACATGATGATGGGTGCACCGGAAGAAAGTGCTCTTGATCCTGCCAAATTGAAATCTTATCAAGAGAAAATCAACAAATTGACGATGGACTTCACCAAGAAGTACATTGCCAAGTACGGCTACAAGCTGTCCAATGTGAAGAACGCTGGCACAGAAACGGTTGAACTGCCGAACGGTGAAAAGGTAAAAGCAACGCATATCACCATCAACCTGGACACCAAAGAACTGATCCAAATGTTCTTCTATACGGCAAATGATGCTGTGGCAAACCAAGACGTAAAAGCATTCGCGATCGATCTGCTGGTACTGACGAAGCAACTGGAAGAAGATCTGACTCCGGACGCGAAGAAAACCACCGATGCTGAGAAGAAAGCTTACGCCGAAACAACCGTTACAGCAAGTCTGACTGCTGCAAAAGCATGGCTCGACAAAGAAGGCAAGACCTACACGCCAGAAAAAATCATCGAGATGGGTAAAGAACAAGGCTTCCACGGTGTAAACTGGACCTTGGATTACTACATCGACGAAGCAAAAATGCCAATCCGTCAAAAGAGCACCCTGAACGTTTCTTTCGTAACAGATCCAACGAAGAAAGACCAAAAGCCGATTACACTGGGTCTGGAAGGCGATACCCTGTCCTACAATTTCGGCAAAGCAACCAAGTATGAAGTGCCTGCCAAAGACGCATTCGTAACAGTCGAACAACTGAAAAAAGACGAAAAAGCGAAAGAAGCATTCGATCAAAAAGGCTTTTTCCGCTCTTTCGTTGAAACCCTTACTTTCGAACCTGACTGGGACGAAGAATGGGATGCAGTAGAAGACGCAGCCACAGCTGTAGGTCAATAAGATGTATCAAAAAGGCATGACGCTCTGTGCGTCATGCCTTTTGCTTATCTGCACGCCCCAGCGGTCAAACTGCTGTAGCGTCCCCTTTTTCTACTGCGAGACCAAAGAACCCGTGACTTGCTGCAAAAACAGCTCGCCTTTGGTGGAGATCGTCGTTCCCGCTCTCCCTTGCCGCACGAGCAGCAATTTCAAGTGATTCAAAATTTCCAGACGCAAACGCAGCTGTTGGTCTGTGAGTTGAATCCCCTTCCCCTCCAGCAGCGTTTTCAGTCTGCTCCTCCCGTAAGAGAGCTGCTGTTCCTTTCCGTCTTTTAAGATTTCCAGGATGCCGATACTCTCGCTGAGAAAGCCATGCTCTTCGATTTTGGCGACGATACTGTCCACATCGAGTTCGCTTGCCCGCTGCTCATCTAATGCATCATGTCCACGGAAATAGAGCGGCAGCGAACGCAGCTCGATTTGGGTCGTATCCATACACGCGCAGTAGGAGACGACATTGAACAGCTCCCGGACATTGCCCGGCCAACTGTACGTAGAGAAAACCGCCAAGACCTCTTTGGAAAAATGGAGCTCTTCTTTTTTCAACTGCCGTTTAAACGTCTCGATCAGCAGCTCCAAGTCCTCTTTTCTCTCGGACAACGTCGGCAGCCTGACGATGTAGGAAGAAATATACGAGTACAGATCAATCCGCACTTTTCCTGCTTCCAGCAGCTTTGACAGCCGCTTGGAGGTCGAGGTGATCAACCGGAGCTGAACCGGTACGGCTCCTTCGCCATGCACCCGCTGAATTTCCTTGGACTCCAGCAAATGCAGAAGTCTCGCCTGCAGCGAGTTGGACAGACAATCCATATTTTGCAGGAACAAGGTTCCGCCGTTTGTCGCTTCCACAATCCCTTGCACGCTGATACCCTCTTCTTCCTTGCCAAAGAGCTCGACAGCGAGCTGCTCCTCACTTTTTTCCGCACAATTGTACGTGAAAAACGGTCCTTTGCGAAAATAAGATTGATTGTGGATCGCTTCCGCCATCAGCCTTTTGCCGGTTCCGGTTTCCCCTTCGATATGAATTGGATACGGTGTGATGGCAATCTTTCCGGCGATCTCTACCGTTTCCTGCATCAGTGGGCTATGGGTGACAAACTGCGCAATGGTCCTTTTTTGATTCTGATCCTCAAAATTGGAGGTTCCTCGTTTGGTCGAATCCCTGGAAATAGAAACGAGTGATTTGATGTAGCGGTTCATGATCAGAGAGTGACTGACCTCAATTGAAAAGAGCGTGACGATTTGCTCCAGTGTGCTGAATGATATGACACGAGGCCCGATGTCAATGACGGTCTGGAGCGCTTTAGGGACAATATCCTTTTCGCCCGGCGTTACCACAAAGTCGATTTTCTTTGGCAACGGTTGGTTGAGAAAATAGGGATAGTACCTGTGTTCCGGCAAAATGGTCTCCAGGGATGAAACGGTTTGAAGTGTATCGGAATAGTAGTCATTCACCACGAGAATATGTTGTCCGGCCGGCAACCCCATCAGCTCTTTCAGGTTGACGATATTGACCTCCCTGTTAGCGACCATACAGATGCACTCCTCGTGAAGAAAGGGCTGAACGATTTCTCTCAACACTTCACCCGAAAGCAGCACAACGTCGTTTCTGCCGATCAAACCGTAATAGACATCCTTGATCGTAACAGGTTTGATTTTGATAAAATCACCGATAATGTGCTTGATCTGCTCGGTAATGATCATCAAGTTCTCTTCCTGAATACCGATCATAATCAATCGTTTGTCCATGGTTCACTTCCTGCCTTATCCGTATATCCACCTATTTTACATGACTGGATGAGAAACCTCTATCGAAATCATCCCTTTTTCCTCAACATGCCCAGAAAAGGAAAGAGCTGTTGATCACCAACAGCCCCATCCCGCCCTCGAGCCTATCCGTTTATCTGTTGTTTCAACTGCGCCAGCGTGCTTGCGGCTTCCTTTTCCGCTTCCCGCAGCGCGTAGTTCACTTTGTTTGTGTTTCGGGTCAGCTCGGTAATCAGCATGTAGGAAAGGTCGCTTCCCGGCTCTGCTTTCGCCAGCTGATTGATTTTCTCCAACAGCGGAATGCAGACCGGTTTGATCGGCGGATCATGGTGGAAGCAGTCCCCGCTGAGGTAGTTGAGCGGCACGAGAATCCGGGAAAGACGCATAATTCCGCTGTTTACGATCACCGCTGCTTCGTCTGGAAGGCTTGCGGATGACACCAGCTCGTACAGCTCCACCAGCCGCTCCTGAAGCTCTCTGGCCCGGTTGACCGACAAAGCCAGGGGCAATGCTCCGCCTGCCTTTTGCTGATACGCTTCGAGTGCATGCCTGATCTCTTTGACCGCCTCGATCTGGTTGATCGGCACAACCGCAGCTGTGCAAGCCTGATAGACGATGTCGGCGTAAATCCTGCAGTCTCGGGCGAGATTCGCCGGATCGATTTTATCGATCGTATCTTCCGTCGTATGCCACCACCAGCCGTAGCCGCCTGTTTTTCCGCCGCCGAACAACTGGGCAAAGGCCTGCGCTTCCGGAGCATCGCTTGGCGGTTGTTCTGACAAGCCCATCAGCAGAGACGGAATCCCCGTTCCCCAGAAGGATTGGTCGCCGGCCCGGCTGAACCGGGAGCCTTCAAAGACTTGTCCGGCAATATCGCGGATGGATACGCCGGCCAAATCCTTGGTCTCGGCCATGCAGTTGTTTTCCGTCAAAATATCCGAACCGATCGCGCCGACAGAATCGATGTTGATGTGCAAAACGCCGTTGTCATGCAGGTCTTCCCAATTTTGATCGCAATACCAGGCAGAACCGGCATAGCGTCCGTGGGAGTGACCGGACCAGAAGGCGATCCGCAGCGTTCTTTTGAGCTGGCTTTTCCGCTTGGACATGAGGCGGGCGACCTCCAGCATGGTCGCGTTCGCCGTACCGTTGTCCATCGCGCCATAGTGCCAGGAATCGATGTGTCCGCTGAACAACACAAATTTGTCCGGCTCCACCGTTCCCTTCAGCTCTCCGGTGAGTACAGGTATCTTGCGCCAGCCGGTATCCACCTCGGCGCGAATCCACGCCCGCACGGGATCGCTGTTTCTTGCCATGAGGTGTTTGATTTGCTCGCCGTCTTTGTAGTTGCAGGAGACGACCGTCAGCTTCGGCAGCCGCTCAATCGTCTCCGTCGTTGGGCTTCCCCACACGGAGGAGACGATCATTTCATTCGTATAGGCACCGTTGATAAAGATCGCGGCCAGAGCGCCGGCAGCCTGCGCCCGGTCCACAGACGGTCCTGTAGCAATTCCGTCCAGCAGCACAATTTTTCCGGAAACATCCTGGGCCCGGAAATCGTCGGGTGTTCCCTTGCCCACATAGAGCAGTTCCCCGCTGATACCGGCGTCGCCTGTGGAGACGCCCATCGCATGCGTGATGCAAGAATAGGAAATCCCGTCGATGGTCATGGCGGCACTTACTGGCAAGCTGATATACGCATCAGAAAAATGCAGCTCGGGCGAAAAGCCGAACTCCTCCAGCTTTTCTTTCGCATACTGAAAAGCGCGAAGCTCTTCCGGGGAACCGGAGGAACGGACTTCCCTGGCTATATTTCGGGTAAATTCCATCAGGCTATCCGGACTGACTTCGCCCCACAATTGCTTTCTCTCCTCGTTCATCTGCCTCACTCCTATTCCTTAGCGATTTCGTCTTTATGCGCCCAATTCTTTGATCAACAGGGCGAGAAGGGCGCTGCGGACAGGGAGCTGTGAAATGATCACATGTTCATGAGCGGCGTGAGCGCCATCTCCCACAGGTCCCAATCCGTCCAGCGTAGGGGCATACGGAGCGGCAAAGTTTCCGTCGCTGCCCCCGCCGCTTTCCATCTCTTGCAAATCGAAGTGCAGATAGGTCTTCGCCAGACTTTTGGCCAAGCGGTACATCTGACCAACCTGCTCCGTCCGCTCAAGCGGAGGACGGTTGATTCCTCCTGTCACCTCGATAGACGCTCCTGCTTGTTTCGGCGTCAGATTTTTGATCAATGGCACGACGCGCTCCGCTTCTTCGCGGGAGCGGACCCGCAGATCCACTTCGGCCTCTGCTTCGGCTGCAATGACGTTTGATGCAGAACCGCCTTTGATAACGCCGACATTGACCGTGGTGCCTTTGTCCATCTCCGTCAGCCGATGCAAATACGCGATCTGCTCCGCCAGCTCCCCGATCGCACTCACACCTTTTTCCGGTTCGATACCAGCGTGCGCAGCTACCCCTTTCACCTTCAGCTGAAAAAGGCCGACACCTTTCCGGGAGGTTTTCATTGCACCCGCTGTCCCGGCAGACGACTCCAAGACGAGAACGCTGCTGCTTTTCTTCGCTTCTGCTTCGATATGCGCGCGCGAAGTTCCGCTGCCGATCTCCTCATCCGATGTAACCAGCAGGACGACCTTCTTTTTCAACGGTACCTCCAGTTGGGTCAAAGCATGCAGGGCAAACAGCCCCTGGACGAAGCCGCCCTTCATATCGAAGGTCCCTGGACCGTACGCCCTGTCGCCTTCGATCCGAAACGGCATGGACGCAAGCGTTCCCTTCGGCCAGACGGTATCCATATGGGCCAGCAGCAGAATCTGCTCGTCCCCCTGGCCCCATTCCCAGCGCAGGTGATTGCCGAATCCTTCGTTCGGGATGACTTCGCCTTTTCCTCCTATATACGATGCAAGCAGTCCAGCTATTACTTTCCCCAGCTCATCCACCAATTCCTTGTCGCGGGATGGCGATTCCATCTCGACGAGCTGCTTCAGCACATCTACCATTTGCGTTTGTTGCTTTTGTAAAAAGGCTACGATTTTTTCCACAGCGTTCACCAACTTTTTCTTTGATCATTTCGGCAATTGCCAACGAGACACCGTCTCCAGACAGATCCGGTGTCTCGACCTCATCCGCCTCCTATGCTGTTTGCAGATAAGCGGCGTTCCCTACTTTTGGAAAAACGGAGCAAGCGATTCTTCCGGCACCGGCTTCGTTACAAAACTGCAAGCGATCAGCAGGACCGTAGAGACGATCACACCCGGAATCACCTCGTTGACGCCAAACGGCTTGCCGAGTACATACCAGAGAAGCACAGTCGCAAGTCCCCCCAGCATGGAAATCAGCGCCGCTGTTCCGGTCGCCCGCTTCCAGTTCAGTCCGATCACCACTGTGGCAAAGAAGAAGCTGGCCACCATGGAGGATTGGACAATCACGATAAACTGTACCATGTCAAATGGATGGAGTGCAAAGTACAGCGGGAGTATGGACAAAATCACAATCGCGATCTTGTTCACCCGAAGCTTTTGCTTATCGGTCGCTTTCGGATTGATCAGGCCGTAGATATCATGAGAGATCGCAGAGGCAGAGACCAGCATGACCCCGGAAACGGTACTCATAATGGCGGCCAAAATAGCGACAACGATCAGGGCACCTACGAGCGGCGGAAGCACGTTGACCGCCATAATGGACGACGCAGCGTCTGCATTGTTCATCACTGGGTAGAGCGAGCGCATCGCAAGTCCCACCAGACAGACGGAGACGGCAATCACAGCCTGGAAGATAAAGGAGAAGCCGATTGCCATACGGACGGCCTTCTGGCTTTTCATCGTATACATCCGTGCCAGCTCGTACGGAGCGATCGCCACGGACAAGCCAAAAGCCATCGCAAAGCCGAGAATATCTTTAAAGCTCCAGTGCCAGCCAGTCAAGGAAGGCTGAAGCTCGGTAACGAATCGGCCGACGAAATCAAAGCCGCCTGCCTGCGAGTACAAAATAGGAACGGCGGCAAAAAAACAGCCGGCCATGATGATAGCCTGGATGAAGTCGCTGTAGGTGGTAGCCTTCATGCCGCCCTTCATCGTGTAAATCATCGTAATCCCAATGGTGATGATGGCTCCCCAGATTTTTGGCAGGCCGAAGATGGTTTCCATCAAAATGCCGCCCGCCACGTATTGCGCGATCAGATAGACGGTGTAGGCGATGACGATCAATCCTGCGGCAATCGCCTTCGCCAGCTTGCTGTTGTACCGCTTTTCGATGTAATCCGGTACCGTCACGCCCTTAAACTTTTGAAATTTGGGAGCGACCCAGATGGCAGACACTAGCCAGCCGGCAAACATTCCCGGCCAGTACCACATATAGCTGGCACCCGTCATATACAGGACACCTACGGTTCCGACAAACGTCCCTGCACTCAGCTGCGTGGCAGCCAGGGCGGCTCCCCCGATCACCGGTCCGATCGAACGTCCGGCGACGAGGTGATCCTCGCTGGTCTTGTTTCCTCGACCGGCCAAAAACCCGATCACCACAATCATCAAAAAATAGCCGGCAATCACGTAATAAAAAACTGGACTGACTTCAAACATGGCGTTCCCCCCTGTGAATTATTCCTGCTCTTCCATTCTTGACGCCCAGACGAAATAGCCGGCGATAAAAACGATGAAAAATACGATGATTCCCCAGAAACTGAAACCCATGCATTACGCCCCCTTCCGGGCATTTTTTCGTTCAACTGCACCCCATCCTAGCAGGATGCCGAGCAGTACGAGCAAAGTGATGGCCGAGATCAGATTGTGCGAGTGAAAGACCGTCTCCTCTGTCCCAAATATGTAGCTGACATGAGACGGAACATTGACCATATTGCTTGTCACGTGATTCTCTCCGCTGTGATTGACGACCGGAAACGAATTCGCCTGGATCACATTGCCTTCAGGTGCCTGAAAGGAAATCTGAACGTGGTTTTCGCTTTTCTCCACTTTGTACATCGGCACGACCAGCGGAAGGGCGTATTGCCCCTGAGGCACTTCAGCCTGATATTGGATGGTGTATTCGAGGACCTCAGGACTGTCGGCAGGCAACTGTATAAATATTCTGTCCATTGCCTCGCCACCCTGAACCTCTGTCCCAAGCTCCTGTCCCCCTGCCAAAAACTTAATGTTGCCACTTTTCACACCATTGATGTGAGAAAATGTGTGCTCCAGCTTGCCATCCGGTACTGCTGAAGGGTTTTGCAGTGTAACGTGCTCCTGGACAGCGTAAACGCCGTCTTTCACCTCAATTTTTACATCTACGTGATCCAGTGAAGCCTTTGGTGCATCTGCGTAGACGGCTGCGCAAGGCATTGTCAACAAGAAAACAAATAAGAATGCCAAACCACGTCGTTTCATAAGTTCCCTCCCCATTCGAAATTTTAAAAAAATATTACAACATGAAACAACCTATTTCAACCTATTTTTTCCGAAAATTAATTTTACTGAAAGGAACTGCGCGCTGCGCTTGTTTTTTACGACAAAAAGCCTGCAAAGGTTCGATCTCCTTTGCAGGCTTTTCCATGTTCCCAGTGCGCTACTCCACGATCATCTCCCGCACCTTCTCATGCAGCACACCATTGCTTGCGACCAGCGATGGAAGATGCTCTGTGCTAAAGGCTTCATGCTGATAGGGCTCGCCTCGCCAATCCGTGATCCGCGCACCTGCCTCTTGTGCGATCAGAATCCCTGCTGCCACGTCCATGATGCCCGATCGCTGCATGACGATGTAATCCAGCCACCCGTTCGCGAGCAGACACCAGTCCAGCGCAGGAGCGACGTTGCGCAAAAGCCGCTTGGTGCCTAGCATGAATGGACGAGTGAATGCGAGCTCCTGCTCCCGGGTGACCGAGTTGCGTCCACGAATGTACGTCCCCACTGCTCGGGACAAATCGTCCCGCTTGTTCACTGTCAGCCGCTTCCCGTTGAGGAAAGCCCCCTTGCCTTTTTCCGCCCAAAACATCTGGCCCGCCACCGGGTTGTAGACGACGCCCAAAATGACATCCCCTTTGTGCTGCAAGGCAAGCGAGATAGAAAAGTACGGAAAGCCGATAAAGTAATTGTTTGTGCCGTCCAGAGGGTCCACGATCCAGAGATAGTCCTCATTTCGCTCAACCATTCCGATCTCCTCTGAGAAGATCGTGTGCTCTGGAAAGTGCCTGTGCAAGACCTCGATGATCCGTCTTTCGCTCTCTTTGTCCTCCGGAAGCTTTACATCATTGTGAAGCTCTTCATCGGGGATGAGCTGCTCCAGAAAGCGTTCCTGTAAAAAGGCACCGGCATATCGTGCTGCTTCTTTGGCTATTTCAATCATGGGGGTCTCTCCTTTTTTTGTAAATTCATGGTTTTCCCTTGCATCCTGACCCGATTCATCCCTATGATAGGGAGACACCCGTGTTTTGAAGGGGCTGCCTGGTCTTTGCAAACGGCATATCTGGGCAAATGCTTCCGCCAAAGGAGGGGAAAAACATGAACAGCGATTTTATTCGCCTGAAGAACCTGGAAGGCGAACTGATGCTCACCCAGTTGAACAAAAATCTGGGTTGCTCCGTAACCAGCAAGGAACTTGTGTTTCTCAAACCTCATATGACGTATCATCTGTTCCTGCGTGACATCGTCAGCATGGTTCCGATAAAACTTGAGAACGCGCCAATTACATTCCGCCACAAAAACGAGTTGATCCGCTCGGAATTCGGTTCGGACTATTACAAGCTTACCGTGAAGTGGGCGCGAATCGTGACTCGCTCCGGAATTGCCGAACGGGAGAACATGGAGTTCATCGTTCCACTCTCCCGCAAGATGCTGACTTATATTGCCCAATACAGCGGTCTTGTCGCCATTGGGTAACAGCGAAAACCTCTATCCGCTACTTGCGTTTAGAGGTTTTTTTTTTACGTTCCGCCAACCTATCCCTTTCTCTTGAGGACGATAAACGTCCCTGTCCCATGGGCGAGCAGACGATCGCGTTCATCATACACCCTGCCCTCGAGGACAACCAGCGTCCGACCGCGGTGGATGAAGCTGGCTTCTGCACGCAGCTTATCGCCTTTCCCCGGGCGCAGGTAATTGATCTTCAGTTCTGTCGTCACAGCGTATTGGTCTGGCGGCAGGGACCGGTTGACGAGCGATCCCATCGCCGAATCGATGAGCGTCGCCAAAATTCCGCCGTGCGCAACCCGGAGCGAGTTGTGCATAAACACGGTCAACGGCAGTTCAAAGCGATAGGTGTTCTCGTCGACGAACTCCCCCTTCAATCCGAGAAAGCCGGACAGAAACGAACTATTCCGCTCTCTGCGCTGCCGGATGGCCTGTACGGCAAGCTCCAGTATTTGCCGTTCCTCTTCATTGCCCTGCTCGCAGATCGATTTTAGTTCTTCCCACATCCTGTTCACTCCAGCTCTATTTATTTCATGTATTTTATTTTAGAACAAAGTCATCTCTTTTTCACCAGTTCCCTTGGCTGCTCTTGCACTCAGCTTCGCAGTTTCTTGGCTTATCCTTGGTGTTCTACAGCGATCGGGATTTTCATTTCTTTCTAAAGAAAAGCACTCTCCTGAGCAAATGTTCAGACTTTTACGGTTGTTTCTATGAATAAAAAAGTGATAAGATAGTTCAAAATAAAGCGACAGTGCTAAACTTGGAGAGGAGTTTTCAAAGTGGCCAGACAGAGAAGTGACATGATCAAAAAAGGCTTCGACCGCGCACCGCACCGCAGCCTGCTGCGTGCAGCCGGAGTAAAGGACGAGGATTTCGATAAACCGTTTATTGCGATTTGCAACTCATACATTGATATCATTCCCGGTCACGTTCACCTGCAGGAATTCGGGAAAGTCGTAAAGGAAGCGGTTCGTGCAGCAGGCATGGTGCCGTTTGAGTTCAACACGATCGGGGTCGACGATGGCATCGCGATGGGACATATCGGGATGCGCTATTCCCTGCCGAGTCGCGAGCTGATTGCCGACAGCCTGGAAACGGTTGTGGCTGCTCACTGGTTCGACGGCATGATCTGTATTCCCAACTGCGATAAAATCACCCCTGGCATGATCATGGGTGCGCTGCGTGTCAACATTCCTACAGTGTTTGTGACTGGCGGCCCGATGAAAGCAGGAAAAACAAGCGATGGTCGTTCCATCTCTCTCTCCTCTGTTTTTGAGGGAGTCGGTGCGTATCAAGCAGGCCTGATCGATGACAAGCAGTTGGACGAGCTGGAACAGTTCGGCTGTCCTACTTGCGGTTCCTGTTCCGGCATGTTCACCGCCAACTCCATGAACTGCCTGGCCGAAGCGATCGGACTGGCTCTGCCTGGCAATGGAACCATTCTGGCTGTCTCCCCAGAGCGCAAAGAGCTGGTGAAGGCTTCTGCCGAAAAGTTGAAAGAACTGATCGCCCGCGACATCAAGCCGCGTGATATTGTTACGCTGGAAGCGATTGACGATGCCTTTGCCCTCGACATGGCGATGGGCGGCTCGACCAATACCGTTCTGCACACACTGGCGATCGCACAGGAAGCTGGCATCGACTATCCACTGGAGCGCATTAATGAAGTGGCCAAGCGTGTTCCATACCTGTGCAAGCTGGCACCCGCCTCCGATTACCATATCGAAGATTGCCACAATGCAGGCGGCGTATCCGCGATCCTGAATGAGCTGACCAAAAAAGCAGGCGCTCTCCATCCAGACCGCATCACCGTAACTGGAAAAACGCTGGCGGAGAACATCGCCGACGCAAAAATCACGGACACACAAGTGATTCGCTCCCTGGACAACCCGTACAGCCATACAGGCGGGCTCTCCGTTCTTTTCGGCAATCTGGCTCCACAGGGTTCCATCATCAAAACGGGCGGTGTCGATCCATCCATCAAACGGCATGAAGGTCCAGCCATCTGCTTTGATTCCCAGGAAGAAGCGCTGGCGGGCATCGCGGAAGGCAAAATCAAATCCGGCCATGTCGTCGTGATCCGCTACGAGGGGCCAAAAGGCGGTCCTGGCATGCCAGAAATGCTCGCTCCTACCTCGCAAATCGTGGGAATGGGACTGGGCAAAGAAGTTGCGCTGGTAACAGACGGCCGATTCTCCGGCGCCTCCCGCGGCATCAGCATCGGGCATATCTCACCTGAAGCTGCAGAGGGTGGTCCAATCGCTTTCGTACAGGATGGCGACATCATCAGCATCGATCTGGAAGAGCGCTCCATCGAGCTGCACATCTCTCCAGACGAGCTTGCTCGCCGCCAGGCTAACTGGACCGAGTTTGAGCCGAAAGTAAAGACTGGTTATCTGGCCCGTTACTCGAAGATGGTAACCAATGCGAGCAACGGTGCAACTTTGAAAATCTAACCTATAGACAAGATTTAACAGGCTGGAACGCTCCGAAGCGCCCAGCCTGTTTTTTTGTTTGCCTTCACCCATCAGGCAGGCTTATTTTCAGCAGCGGGTTCTTTTGCCTGAATGTCTGCTTTTCGTTTTCCAGAAATATACAATTTGAATACATTAATGACTACTTTCGTGCTGCGGGGCCGTGGTGAGAAGAATCATGTCTCCCTGCTTGGCTCCGTACTCCGCCCACAAGGATGGTTGCACTGTCCGCTCCACAGCGGCTGGCGGGGGTCCGCAAAAGCCGTGTCGCTCCGCAGTGCATCAGGGTTGCGTCCCTTTTTCCCGCCATCCGCTGTTCCGCTAAGTGGGGCTACGCAGTCGCACCGCAGGAAAACATGATTCTTCTCCGTACATACTGCATCTTTCAGGCTGTAAAGCAATTGGAAAATTAAAAGAATTAAACATATTAAAAAGGTCAATTCAAAGAAAAAGTATGCAAATCTCATTTTTGAGTGACGCCGGAGGCAAAACTGATCGTTAATGCTTCCCAAATACGTCATCAAGATTTATCTAATGTTCCTCGTTGTTTTCATCATTTGATTCCACCCACGCTTTTTTAACAGCGACGGTTCGCGAAGAAGCATGTTTCCCGGGAATCCCCCTGGAGCGGACCGTCCATCTTCCGTGCGGGCGGAGCCCGGAGCTGAGCAGGGAAACATGCTTCTTCCACTACGACCCCGTTCACACAGTCAAAAAAGGACGCCCGATGTTCGGGACGTCCCGTTTCTTGCCGTTACTAATCTTTGCATTCTACGTCCACTACTGATGAAGATGACAAGCAACCAGATGACCATCCCCGTCCAAAGCGCCCAGCTCCGGCCTGGTACTCTTGCATTTGTCCATGACAAACGGACAACGCGTATGAAACGCACACCCGCTGGGAGGATTGGCCGGATTCGGAACATCTCCGGTCAGTATGATCCGCTGCGGCTTGGCATCCGGATTGGCCACAGGAGCGGCCGAGAGCAGCGCCTGAGTATACGGGTGGGCCGGGGCAGCGTACAGCTTTTCTTTTGGTGCAAACTCCACCAGCCTGCCCAGGTACATCACCCCGACACGGTCGCTGATATGCTTCACCACGCTCAGATCATGCGAAATAAACAGATAGGTGAGATCAAACTGTTCCTGCAGATCCTGAAGCAGGTTGAGAATCTGGGACTGAATGGACACGTCCAGGGCCGACACCGGCTCGTCGGCGACGATCAACGACGGTCGCAGGATCAATGAGCGCGCAATCCCGATGCGCTGCCTCTGTCCTCCGCTGAATTCATGCGGATAGCGGTTTGCATAGTGTCCGCCCAGCCCGACAATGTCGAGGATCTCTTCCACCATGCGCAGGCGCTCCTGGTTGCTTCCAATGCGGTGAATCTCCAAAGGCTCCAGGAGCACATCGCGAATCTTCATCCGCGGATCGAGTGAAGCACACGGGTCCTGAAAGACGATTTGCAGCTCTTTGCGGAGCAAGCGAAGCTCATTTGTCGTGAGCGTCGTCAAATTCTTTCCTTTATATATAACTTCGCCTCCGGTCGGCGGGAGCAGATGCAGGAGCGCACGGCCGGTTGTCGACTTGCCGCAGCCGCTCTCCCCGACGAGCCCGACGGTCTCCCCTTTTTGTATGGTAAAAGAAACGCCGTCTACCGCCTTGACGTAGGTCGGCGGCTGAAACATTTTTCCCTTGATCGGAAAGTACTTTTTTAGATCACGTACCTGCAGCAACGCTTCCGCCATGATCGGCTCCTCCTTTCTCCGCCAGCCAGCAACGTACCTGGTGGGCATCACTTACTCCCATGAGCGGCGGATTCTCTCTGCATGCCTCCTGCACAAAATCGCAGCGCGGGGCAAACCTGCATCCGGTCGGCATCGCAGATGGATGCGGCACGGTTCCCCGGATCGAGTACAGCCGCCGCTGTTGCTGATCCAATGAAGGAATCGAGGCAATCAAGCCTTTTGTGTAGGGATGCTGCGGGTTACGAAACAGCTCCCGCACAGGTGCTTCTTCGATCACTTGCCCGGCGTACATCACCACGACACGGTCGCACATTTCTGCCACGACGCCCAGGTCATGCGTAATAAAAATAATGGAAGTCCCCTGCTCTTCCTTCAGGCTTCGCATCAGATCGAGAATTTGTGCCTGGATGGTCACGTCCAGGGCAGTCGTCGGCTCGTCTGCGATCAGCACTTTGGGATCACAAGACATGGCCATAGCGATCATGACGCGCTGACGCATCCCGCCGGAGAGCTGGTGCGGGTACTCTTTCACGATTTCTTCCGCACGCGGGATACCAACCGTCCGCAGCATCTCAATCGCTTTATCCCGCGCCTCCCGTTTGCCCAGGCCCAGATGCAGACGAATTTGCTCGCCCAACTGCTCGCCCACCGTATAGACGGGATTCAGAGAAGTCATCGGTTCCTGAAAGATCATCGCGATTTCATTGCCGCGAATTTTTTGCAATTCTGTCTGCGTCATGTCTGTGATGTTTTTATCTTGAAACAGGATCTGTCCTTTGCTGATCCGACCGATCCCTTTGGGCAACAATCCCATGATCGACAAGGAGGTGACACTTTTTCCGCAGCCCGACTCTCCGACGATCCCCAATGTCTCTCCGGGATGAACGCGAAAATCAATGCCTCTGACCGGATGAATCTCCCCGTCTTCCCCCCGAAAGGAGATGTGCAAATCCTTTACCTGAAGGATCGGTTCCATGGTTACACGTCCTTTCCTGATGCAGCGTAAAGCAGGGCTGTCGCCAGAATCTGTGCGCCTGCAGTTAATGCTTTCGTGTCAAAGGACATCTCCGGATGGTGCAAGCCGGGCGCCAGTCCGCAGCCGAGCCCCAGCATCGTCCCGGCCAGCTCTGGCTTGTGATACGTGTAAAAGTGGAAATCCTCTCCGCCCGGTGAGACACAAGGCTGCTCCACATTCTCCGCTCCCAGTACCTGTGCGATAGCTTCACGCATCAGCCCTTCCGCCTGCTCGTTTAGGATGGCGGCCGGAACCTCACCGGGGATTTTCCACTCGATTGGCGTTCCCATCAAGGTCGATACATGGTCGATCACGTGCCCCAGCTTCTCCTGCAGCTCCTTCATGCCCTCGTTGGACTGGGCGCGCAGATCCAGCTTGAAGGTGGCCTTGTCCGGGATGACATTGGAGGTTTCACCGCCGGCTGTCAATTGTGTCATTTTCACGGAGAAGGAGCAGCCTGCCTGCAAACGGATGTTTTGCAGAGACTGAACCAGAACGGCAGCCGTCTCGATGACGTTCCTCCCTCTCTCCGGCCGCGACGCATGCGCCTGCAAACCGGAGATCGAGCCGTGGACAGAAGCGCTCGCACCGTGGATGATGGCGGGAGCTGCGGTGCCGTTGGCCAGCTCCATCACGGGACGCACATGAACACCAAACAGCATGCTCACACCATCTAAAGCACCATCCTTGAGCATTTGCAGGGCACCGCCGACCTTTTCCTCTGCAGGCTGGAACAAAAAGCGGACGCTCTTTTTCGGACGTATGCCTGTGGCGGCAAAAGCCAATGCGGCATACAGCACCATCGTGCTATGTCCGTCGTGCCCGCAGGAGTGGTTTGGTTTCACCACGCCGTTTACTTCCTGCACCAGGGCATCCATATCAGCTCGCAGGCCGACGATCTCTTTCTCTTCTCCCTCGATATCCACTGTCAACCCAAAATGGTCGGGATATGTCTTCACGGTAAGACCGGCTTCTTTGAGCCGGTTGGCCAAATACTGCGAAGTTTTCTCCTCCTGCCAGCTCGGTTCAGCCAACAGGTGGAGTTCTTCGTAGGTTCGGATGATTTCATCCTGGCGCTCTTTCAGATAGTCACAAACCGCTTTTACACTCATGTGCCCTACCCTCTCGTCACAACCTTGACGGCTGTGGTGTATTTTTCAATCAACTCCGGTACGGGTGTGTAGCCAATGCCCGGAGCTTGCGGTACAGTAATGGTTCCGTCTGCCGCCACTTCCACCTCAGGGGAGATGATATCCTCCTGCCAGTAGCGGGAAGAGCCTGCCGTATCCCCAGGGAGTACGAAATTCGGCAGTGTCGTAATCGCCACATTATGTGCGCGGCCGATCCCGGACTCCAGCATGCCTCCGCACCACAGCGGAACTCCTTTTTCCTGGCACAGGTCGTGGATGCGCCGTGCTTCCGACAGACCGCCTACGCGTCCGACCTTCATGTTGATTATGCGCGTGCTGCCCAGTTCAATCGCCTTGCGTGCATCCTCGTAGGAGTGAATGCTTTCATCCAGACAGATCGGCGTCTTCAACTGCTTCTGCAGGGTCGCATGGTCAATAATGTCATCATGGGCCAGCGGCTGCTCGATCATCATCAGGTCAAACTCGTCGAGCTGCTTCAAAATATCTACGTCTTTTAAGGTGTAGGCCGAATTGGCATCAGCCATCATCGGGATATTGCCAAAACGTTCACGCAGCGCGCGAATGACCTGCACATCTTTGCCCGGCGCAATCTTGATTTTCATCCGGCGATAGCCCTGCTCCAGATACTTTTCAACATTGCGGAAAAGATCGTTGATATCTGCTTCAATCCCCAGACTGATGCCGACTTCAATCTTCTCTTTGGTACCGCCAAGCGCTTTGGCAAGAGAGATTCCTTGCTGCTTCGCATACAAATCCCAGTAGGCGCCCTCGATCGAAGACTTTGCCATATTATTGCGACGAATTGGCGCGAAGAGCTCGCCTACTTCATCCGGATGGCTGATCTCTCCTTTTTCCATGATCATCGGAATCAGGAAGTCCTCTAGGATATGCCAAGCCGTTCCCACCGTCTCTTCGCTGTACAGCGGTTCACCGGAGACGACCCCCTCCCCGTAGCCGATAAAGTCCTTGGTATGGACCTCTACCAGGTAAAAATCTCGGACGGTCTGTGTCCCAAAACTGGTTTGGAACGGCGCTTTCAATGTCATGCTCATTTTCCGGAGGACGATTTTTTCTGCTTTCATAGGTAGAACCCTTCCTTTCCATAATTGCAAGGTTATTAGTCAACTTTCGGATCAAGCATGTCACGGATTCGGTCCCCGGCCAGATTGATGCCGAGAACAGTAATCAGGATGGCGATACCCGGCAAGGTCGCCAGCCACCATGCTGTGGCGATGTACGGCCTGCCCGTGCTCATCATGAAGCCCCAGCTCGGAGTGGGAGAGCTGACCCCCAGCCCGAGAAAGCTGAGTGAAGATTCCATCAGGATCGCCCGAGCCATCGCCAGCGTCGCAAGGACGATGACAGACGGCAGACAGTTCGGCAGCAGATGTCGCCAAATGATGCGCCAATGCCTGCTCCCCAGTGCATACCCTGCCTGCACGAACTCCTGCTCCCGAAGACCGATCACTTCTCCGCGAACCAGCCGTGCATACTGTGTCCAGTCTGTCAGGCCAAGCACGAGAATCATATTGAGCAGACTGGGCCCCATCACGGCGATCGTCGCCAGTGCCAGGAGAATAAAGGGAAAGGCCATCATGATGTCAATCACCGTGGAGATGGCAAAGTCAGTCTTTCCGCGAAAATAGCCGGCCAGTATCCCTACGGCTGTGCCCAGGGTAAGAGAGATGACGACGGCGAAAAATCCAACCGACAGGGAGACACGAGACCCGTATACGAGTCGCGCCCAGACATCCCTTCCGACGTCATCTGTTCCCAGCCAGTGCTCCCACGAGCCATTTTCCTGCCAGACTGGCGGCAGCAGCTTCTTCTCCAAGTTTACCTCAATGGGATTATGGCTGGTCAATAGGGGGGCTGCGATCGAGATCAGCGTGATCAGCAGAACCATCGCCAGGCCGATGATACCAATCGGGTTTTTGACAAATTTGCGGTACTTGCGCTTCCATTCGGGAACGGCCGGTTTCGGAGTTTCCGCCACCGGTGGTGCAGCGGTTTGCAGCCCTGCATTACTCATATGGGATCACCTCGCTTAGCCAGATTTGATTTTCGGATTGAGGTAGCGATACATGGAATCCACGCTAAAATTCATCGTGGCGACAATCAGGGCCAGAACAACGACACAAGCCTGGACCAACGGATAGTCTGCCGTATAGATCGCTTTGACGACCAACTGGCCCACGCCTGGCCAAGCGAAAACGGTTTCCGTTACGACAGCTCCGCCAAGCAGCTTTCCGATTTGAAAGCCGACAACCGTAATAATCGGGATCGCCGCGTTTTTCAAAGCGTGCTTGTAGATGACGACTTTCTCCGCCAGTCCTTTGGAACGTGCGGTGCGAATATAATCCTGCTGCAACACCTCCAGCATGCTGGAGCGGACAATCCGCAGCGTCGTGGGGGCCACCCAGACCGCCAGTGTAAAGGCAGGCATGATCAGATGTGCCCAGGTTCCTCTACCGGATACGGGAAGCCAATGGAGCTTTACCCCGAACAGGAGCATCAGCATGATCCCGGTCCAGAAGATCGGCATCGATTGCCCCAGAAAAACAGTGATCGTCACGAGGTTCTCCGATAGAGAGTTGCGGTTCACCGCCGAGTAGATTCCCAGAGGGATCGCGATGATAATACTCAGCAGCGTCGCGTAAAAGGTCAGCTCCAATGTAGCTGGTATGCGTTCCAGGACAACATCGAGCGAAGGCTGATTGAATTTGAGCGAGTGGCCAAAATCGCCTTGAACCGCTTGTGCCAAAAAGTGAACGTACTGTTCAGAAAGCGGCCGGTCAAACCCCATCTGATGGCGAAACGCATCAATTTCTTCCTGTGTCGCCTCTGGCGGCAGCATGAGAAGAACCGGGTCACCCGATAGATGGATCAGAAAAAAAGCAATGGTCGAGATCCCGAACAATACCAGAACGATACGCAAGCATTGCTTCAAAAATGCTCCCACGCAGGTTCCCTCCTTTCTGATGAAAAATTTTGCTGCTCCCGGCTTGCCCTGAAGCGATAAGCCTTGCAAGCCAAATACAGGGGATGGGGGCAGGGGAGAAATGACTCTCCCCCCTTTTCAGCCCTTCTGCCCCAAACCTTCCGGCGGATCGCCAGACGCACGGTTTTCTTACTTCAGCCCAATCTCATAGGCGTAGATGCGTTCATCCGCCCGGGCATCAAACTGCAGTTTGTTGTTGTACGCCTGGTTGTCCATCGGCGAGAACAGGAAAATCCACGGCGCTTCCTTGTGAAGCAGTTGCTGCGCTTGGCTGTAGAGCTCTTTGCGCTTATCCTGATCGACGGACGAACGCGCTTCATTGATCAGGGCGTCCAGCTCCGGCGTGTTGAAGTATTTGCCGTATACCCCTTTGCTGTCAAACATCGGCTGGAGAATCGCGTCGGCATCGTACACGGAATAACTGCCCCAGTGTCCGAGGCGGAAAGGCAGATCGCCTGCACGTTGTTTTTCTACAAATGAACTGGATTCCGGATAAAATTTTGCTTTTGCCTTAATGCCAACTTTACTCAAGTCAGAGATGACTGCATCCGTAATCTGTTGGCCGATTCCTGGTGTGAAGTAGTGAAGCTCGGTTTCAAAACCATCTGCGTAGCCGGCCTCAGCCAAGAGAGACTTGGCCTTTTCTGGATCAAAGCTGTACGGCTGGATGCCGGCATCAAAGCCGTAGTGGTTCGGGTTGACACCCGCTGGCGTACGGACAGCCTTTCCTCCCAGGATTTTGTCCATGATCTTCTCGATATCGACTGCATGGTTCATGGCCTGTCTCACACGTACATCGTCAAACGGTTTTTTCGTGGTATCAAACGCGATGTAGTAGACGCGCAGCAGCGGCGTTGAAGCGACAGAGATCTGCGGGTTGCCCTCCAACTGCGCCAGCATGTCTGGCGGCACCATGCGGATGATGTCTACTCCCCCGCTTTGCAGCTCGGCGATTTGCGTCGCCACCTCCGGGATGACGCGGAAGGTCACTTTGCTGATCTTGGGAGCGCCTTTGAAATACTGCTCGTTGGCTTCCAGGACGATCTTGTCCCCCTTCACCCATTCCGCCAGCTTGTAGGGGCCTGTACCGACCGGCTTTTCAGCGAATACCTGATCGCCTACTTCCTTCACGTATTTCGGCGGAACGATACTGAGATAGAACAGGCGGTGGGGGAGCAGATTGTACGGCTCCTGGGTCTTGATTTCAACCGTGTACGGATCGAGGATGTTCACAGCCGAAATCGCGCTGATGTTTCCGCGTTGCGAGCTTTTCTGTTTTTCATCCAGGACGCGCTCCAGGGAAAACTTCACAGCCTCAGCGTTGAATTCCTCACCGTTGTGGAAAGTGACGCCCTGACGCAGCTTGAAGATCCATGTCAGATCATCCTTGCGTTCGTAGCTTTCAGCCAATCCCGGCTCGATTTTCAAATCGCGGGACAGAAAGAGCAGCGAATCAAAGATATGCCAGTTGGTTGTAATGGCATTCGGTTCGTTGTGCATATGCGGGTCCATAGTAGGCACATCCGCATCAAAAGCAACTACCAATTCGCTTTTACCTCCTGAAGGTGCGGAGGAAGATTGAGAACAGCCCGTCAAACCAACAGCGACGGTAAGAAGAGCCGCAAACAGGCCAGACAACCATTTTTTCTTCATGACAAACCCCTCTTCTCTTTTTGAGTCTTTTGAATAAACAGTCTATTTACACCAAATATATAACGGCTCGATCACCGTCCTTTCCGTCCCCGTATCTTATTCTTCGAAAATGTTCCAGTAGGAATAGAGCTGCTCCAACTGTTTCATTCTCGTTTGGGTATGCATGTTGTGTCTTGCTTCAATACCGGCGAGCAGCAGATACAGCAGATTGATCACGGAAGCGATCGAATAGTGCCCGGATTCGATATTGATCTCAGTGGTAAAGGTGATATCTGAAATGCGGCTGACGGGCGAGAGGAGCCTGTCCGTCGCGGAGATGATCTTCGCCCCTGCCCGCTTGCAGGTTTCTGCCACTCGTATCGTCTCTTTGGTATAGCGGGGAAAAGAAATGACCACGACGACAGACTTGTCTGTCAGACTGACGATTCTCTCTTCCGTTTCTCCGCTAAACGGGACGATCAGCACATTTTTTCGGACCATGCTGAGCATAAAGCTGAACCAATGAGCGGCGGCATAGGAAGCTCGGTAGCCAACGATCAAGACCTGATCTGCCTCCAAAAGCCAATCTACGGCTTTCCACACATCCTGCTGATTGAGCTGATGCAGCGTTTGCCGGAGAATCATGATATCCCGCTCGATCGCCCTGGTAAAAATATTGGCCTCCTCCCCGGTTTCAGGGGACGGGTCAGCAAAGCGGGAGGAATTGCTCTCCAGAACGTACCGCTGAATAGCGGCCTGCATTTCAGAGAAACCCCTGAATCCCAGTGCGTAGGCAAAACGGATTACCGTCGTCTCACTGACATCTGCTTCACGTCCGATTTGCACGGCCGTATAAAACGCCACCTTTTCGATGTTCTCCAGCAAATACTCAGCTACTTTCTTTTGGCCTGAGGACAATTGGGAAAAGGAATCTTTCACAAGTTGTTCAAACGACATGAATCTACTCCTATCTGCTTATTTGCAGAAGTAATTCCTTCATAATTTATTTCAGATGCAGAAACTCCTTCATATGCGATATTCTATTTATATCACGCAAGCAAGTTTTGGAAAAGAGTAAATTATAAATTTTCCGAAAAATTATTTTTACACATTCCTGCTCTCACCTGAAAACAAGAAACGGAAGGCTCTCTTTTCTTTACTGAGAGAGCCTTCCGTTTACCAGATTTTGCGTCATGAGTCACGCGCAACCTTTTGCTATGCAGGACGTATCACTATATAAGTTTATCTTGTTTAGAGCACGCGTTTGGCTGTAACGACTCTTTTCTCCCACGATGTTCCTTTGAAGGTCGAAAACGTTACTCCCGGTTTCCCGTAGGTATGCAGCAATTTGTTATTTCCTGCGTAAATCGCTACGTGTGTGATGCGTTTAGACTTCGTGGTCGGACTCGCTTTGAAAAAGATCAGGTCACCCTTTTTCAAGTTGCTTTTGGAAACGGTTTGCCCGACCGTGGCTTGAGCACGGGACGTTCTCGGCAGTGATTTGTTGACGGCTACCTTGTAGACGCGCTGCACAAACGAAGAACAGTCAAACGTGCGAGTCGTGCTACTCGGGGAACCAAATTTATACGGAGTACCGAGGTATCTTTTACCAACACTGATGACGTGATCGGCACGGGATTGACTCCACTTGGCTTGTGCTACTTCATGGTTGCCGGGCAGCGGGGCGACAATTCCCGTTATTGCGAGTGCTCCCCCAAGTAAAATTCCTGCCAGTACATTGCGAAGTTTCATGCTGTTTCATCCTCCTATCGACCAACGAACATTGGCTGACTTATTTGGCTTGTCCTTAACTCTAACACCCCCCTACTGCTCGTTAAATTCCCAAAATATTACCAATCGGTGCATCCCTCTCTGACCAGCAATTTCCTATTGACGCTGTCATTCCCATGAGAACAGGAATTCCCTCAAATTTTCAGTCTATTCGCTCTCCAACTATTACCAAGAATTCCGTCCAATTCTTCCCTCTCATTTTCACCGTTTCCCCATACCAAACGGGACTTTTGACCTACTAAATCTCATAGACTTTTCCAAATGGGTTCCGTACAGGCAGGTCAAAAATGGAACACTCCCATTTGATGATCATTTGTCTGCTTGCAACCTGAGCTGGCACGACGTAAAGTAGATAGGAGCTATGTTTGAAGGAGGTTCCTATGCGACTGCGTAACATTCCAGGTGCAGAACAAGCACTGCGCGAATATCCCACTTTTGTGGACAACCCTACAGAGTATAAAGGAAGATGGTCAGAACGGTTCGGAAACAACAATCCGATTTATATTGAGATTGGCTGTGGAAAGGGTCGTTTTATCAATACACTGGCAGACCGGCATCCCGATGTGAATTTCATCGCCATTGAACTGAAGGCGGAGGTCGTGCTCCGTGCTGCTCAGCGGACGGAGAAACAAACCATCCCCAATCTTGCTTTTATTCAGTACAATGCCGCTCTTCTGCCTGATCTGTTCGGTGCAGAAGAAGTCTCCCGCATCTACCTGAATTTCAGTGATCCCTGGCCGAAAAGTCGTCATGCCAAACGACGTCTGACCTACGCCAGCTTCCTGCAAACGTATAAACAGGTATTGAAAAAGCACGGGGAGATTCACATCAAGACAGACAATGAGAATTTGTTTGAATTCTCTTTGAACCAGTTATCCAACGAGCGCTTCCAATTGCGCCATATCACCTTTGACCTGCACCATTCGCCGCTTGCGGAGGAGAATGTGATGACGGAGTACGAAGAGCGCTTCTCCTCTCGCGGTCAACGGATTTATCGAACAGAAGCGATTTATCAGGAGTAATAAAGAGGCAGCCTGGCTACGGGGGCAATCCCTCGCGGCCAAGCTGCCTTTTTTTTGATGGCGATGCCCGTCCCAACCGGGTGTCCGGCATTCCCACAAGATCGATAGAAAGGTGGGACTTCCTGATTCACCATGCTATAATGGAGTAGATTCCATTTTTCCCCAAAGAAGGAGCGATACATCGATGATGAAGTTTATGGATATAGGCTTTGGCCCCTCCCTGATGATGATAATGTACTTTCTCGTGATCGTGGCTTTTTACGGGTTTATCCTGTATTTTTTGATCAGTGTTCTCCGCTTTATGAAAAACAAAACCGAAAATGATCGTGCCCAAAACCAGAAGCTGGACAGCTTGATCCAGATGCTGAAAGAACGGTCAGAAAAAGAATAGCTCTTATTCTCCCCTCGCTTTTGGCCGATATTTCCAATAGGGAGGGTTTTTTGTGACCAAGGTTCAGTTTCTTCAGGAAAAAAGTTCATACCACATCACCTATCCAGATCGAACCGACCTTTCCTTTTACCGCTGGTTTACGGAGAACCATCCTGATCTGGCTGTCGGTTGGTATCATCTCGGCGCGGAATGGGAACGGCAGGGCAAAGAAGAGCAGGCGCTCCAGGCATACCGTAAAGCTCTGCACCTCCCCGCAGATGAATTCGCCGAGAAGACGCGAGATGCTTACCAAGAGCTGTTGCGCAAGCGAAGGAAACAGACGTGGAGAAAAGCAAGTCGGCTGTTGCTGGCTTCCCTGCTTTTTCTGTACAGTCTTGTTTTCTCACCCAGCCCGCTAAGCGAACCTGAGGGAGCAGCACCCCAGGCGATTGCGCCCGAATCGTTGCAGCGGCCTCATGTAGAAGTCATTGCGGTGCCTGGGAACCTGGACAGTCAGCAGCTGCGACGGCAGGTGGAAGCCTACGCGGCGTCCAGACGTCCCTCGCTGCAGCAGCCCTATACGGTGGTGGTCGTGCCGGAGGTATCAGGTGCACCGTTGTTTGCCCCGCTCCTCTTTTATCGACCTGTTGAATTGCGCGGCCTTCTGCGCTACGATCCCGTAAGCCGTACCGTGCTTAGTGATCTCTGGTTTGAGCAGCCCTGCGCCTGTCAGGACAAGCCAGCCGTCCAAACAGCCTTGGCCGCCTTGGCAGAGGAGCAGCAGACGCTGGAACAGGTTCTCACCCTGCGCAACGCCTTGTACCGAACACATCAGCGCATCGGCTATCTGCCGGATTCGCTTGCGCAGTTAGCCGGTCCCTATCCAGTCAACACGCTGGCAGAGATTCCGGTGCCGCCCCCTGAGAGCGGACTGGCAAGCTGGGCATACTATCCTGCCTTCTTCCGTCCCGAATCGGCATGGGAGAGCCTGAAAGAGGTTGTCCCGCTCCAGGGGTATCCAGAGCCTTTTGTCCCGCTCCAACCTTTGCAGGTTCATGTTCACAAAGCGACACATACGATGACGCTTACCAGCGGTCCTCATATCGTCAGACGATATCCCATTGGAATCGGGCGGAACGGCAGCACCCCGGAAGGCTACTTTTCTATCGAGAAAAAGATCAATCAGCCCCAGGGCCATGACAATATCTACGGAACACGCGGACTCGTCTTTCAAGCGGACGGCTACGCCATACATGGTACCAATCAGCCCGAGAGCATCGGAGAGTCCATGTCTCTTGGCTGTATTCGCTTGCACAATCCGGATGTCGAAGAGCTGTACTCTTTCGCCGCAACAGGGACAGAAGTCGTGATCTCCAATAAAACGCCGCCTGTTCCCCAATGGGTCAATCCGGCCGCCAATGTGCTGCCTGCCCGACCGGATGAGGAAACTCCGGGGATTACCTATCGCTGGCTTCACTGAGCTGGACAAGCACGTAACCGGAATTTGCTGTCCAAACAATTCGGCATGTTTTCTAACAGAGCAGGATCGGATAGTTCTTTTATGGCGTTATTTCCGAAGGAGTTTGAGAGGATAGAGCTATTGGAGGTTCTCCAGTAGCTCTTTCTTGTATTTGCGTATTTTCATGCCTTCTGTTCTTGGATTCCGAGCGATTTCAACCTTTCGAACTTCGTTGTCACTCGTTTCTACTGTTTCCAGTAGATCATGCGAATCCGTAAAGGATCGTGCGTAACGAAATTGAAAAAATTGGTTTAAATTCAATCAAAAACCAATTAAGATGAATATATGACAATTAGATGTGGTCTTATAAAAAAGCAAGGAGGGGAAATGTGAGAAAACGAAAAATTAGTTTAGCCGCAGTAGTGCTGTCTCTCGGAATGACTGGAATCGTAAGTACGGAAGAAGTAAAACCACTTTCAGACCCGGATAACATTTACAAAGATGATCGTGTGGAAGAAACGATTAACCCAGTTTATTTTTGGCCGAAATTTCCTTCATCCTTCGCCCTTTCGTCAAGTAACGATGTAGAAGAAAATGAAAATGTACATGTACATGTGTGTATAGACTATGATAATCCTGATTTCTTCTTCGATCAAATTCTTATCGATTATGTTGGCGAAAAAGAGTTTGATAAGTGGTTCTATTCCCTTGATATATCGGAACGAACAGTAACGAAATTGAAAAGTGATTTTAATATTTCCGATGAGGAAGTTGAGAAAATCTTCGAAATAGCAGAGGAAAAAGCAAAGGAAAAAGCTAAGAGAAGGAAAAAATCCTAATAACTTTGTGATGGCGAGCCGAATGAGGTTCGCTATTCCTATTCCTATTCCAGGGAGGTTGATTATTATGAACGTGCGCAAACTGTTTCTAGTAATTACCCTTGTCGCTGGCTTAACGGCGTGTTCTGCCGAGACTGTTGAAACCTCCAGCGACTTGGGGGATAAGAAACCTAACCTGACAGCTTCGAAGGTTGACTACAATAAAAAGTTCGAAATTATAGAACGCATAAAATCTCCTGAAACAGCATTATCCATTTTAATCCAAAAAATGGAATTCGAATGGCCAACCCTCTTTACCATGAAAACAGAAGAAGATTTATTACAGAGATACTCTTTTATCACTTGGCATATCGATTCAGAAGCTAAAAACTATTTGCAGGAGAATCTTTCAACACTTCATCCAGAATACCAGGAGTATCTCAAGTTATTGAAAGAAGGTGTGCTGCCTGCACAGGAATACACGGTAACAAATATCTCAGTTGATGAATACAATAGTGAAAATGTAACGGTAACAGCTCAGTATGAACTTTTACTATCAAACGGACAGAAAAAGAATATGAAAGTTTCCATGACGGCTGACACGAACTTTAGAAATTTTAACCAGCGTTTTAACACTTCTGAGGGGGAACTACTACCCGATCCTGTTAATAAAGAGCAGGATAATTTCCAAGATTTCATTTTTTCTGTTCTAACAACTGATGAAATAAGAAAATTAACGCTAGAAGAGCTTTTTACGTTATTTGAGCATTAGATTGCGCATCGCCTGGTTAATCGCCATGCGGGTGTGAATGTCAATCAAAATGTTGACCACCGTGCTCATCAAAAAATTGACCACCATGGCAAAATTATTACCACCCGACGGGTGGGTAACTTTTTCATGATCACGATTGCTTCAAGCTTTGCTTAAACCGGTAACTGTCGCCATTCATCGCAAAGATGTGTGCCCGGTGGGTAAGTCGATCCACTAATGCAGCTGTCATTTGTTCATCCTTGAACACCTGAGTCCAGTTAGCGAAGTCTAAATTGCTCGTAAGGATCATGCTTCCCTTTTCATATCGGGCAGCGCAGAACTGAAAGAGTAGCTCTGCTCCCGACTTACTTAGAGGAACAAACCCTACCTCATCAAGAATGGCTAGATCGACTTTTAACCACTGTTTCTCCAATTGAAGCAAGCGCTTCTCTGATTGAGCTTCCATCAGTTCATTACACAGCTTAGCTGCTGTCCAGAATTGAACGGTGTAACCGTGACGGCAAGCCTCCATCCCAAGGGAAATCGATAAATGTGTTTTCCCAGTACCTGAATTCCCAATAAAGATTACATTCTCAGCTTTCTCGATATACTCGCAACGAGAAAGCTGGAGAACCTTCGGTTTATTTAGGGCTGGCATGACTGAAAAGTCATATTGGTCCATGGTTTTAATCGTAGGGAACTTTGCCTGCTTGGTGCGGGATGCAATTTGATTTGCATCTCTTTGCATAAGCTCCTGCTTCAAAAGAGCCAAGAGAAAGTCTTCGTAAGGTATTTGACGCTCCATCGCATCATGAGCCATTTCTGTCAGCCATGTCCCCCTTATCCGAGTAAAGTCCCCCAATCTTACTCAATACAATGACTTGCTGCAAAAAAGGAGTGTGGTTCATTGAGTACAACATTTTTACTTGAAGCCTATGCAAAACGTCTACGCTTGCCCGCAATCAAGAAATTCTATAAAGAATATCCTGTCTCTCTGGAAATTTGGCGAATCGACTTTCCTAGCACGAAGTGCTGTTTCCTGATAAACTCATAATTAGCCATCTGAAGCATTTCCTTTCCCCCCATATCTTGTTGTCTCGTCAACATTCAAGATATCGGAAAGAGTTGCTCAGGTGGTCAACTTTTTTATGAGCGTCATGATGCTAGGTGGTCAATAATTAGGTTAGCATTCACATGTTCTTGGATTCCGAGCGATTTCAACCTTTCGAACTTCGTTGTCACTCGTTTCTACTGTTTCCAGTAGATCATGCGAATCCGTAAAAGATTGCGCGTAATAAAATTGAAAAAAATGGTTATTTTTCAATTGACAACCAATTATGATGAATATATGATATTAGTAATGTTCTAATATGAAGGGGAGGAAAATGTGAGAAAATTAAAAATTGGTTTAGCCGCAGTAGTGCTGTCTCTTGGAATGACTGGAATTGTAAGTGCAGAAGAACTAAAACCACTTGGAGATCCAGATAACATTTACAAAAATTATGGATGGACCTGGCCAACAAGTGGAACTGGATCTCGTACTATCAGCAGTAAATACGGGGTACCGAGGAAAGGTGAAAGGAATCCCTATCATGTAGGAATAGATATTAGTGTGAAACAGAAGCCAGTGTATGCTGTAGCAGATGGTAAAGTTGTTAAGTCGGGTGAATTTAGGGATGGGACACAAGTGATTATAATTGCACATGATGATACTGCTATAGACGGTACACCACTTTATACACGTTATCTCCATTTAGAAGAAAATTCCTTATTGGTAAGAAAAAACGATACTGTGTATGAAGGAGATAAAATTGCAACCTCCGGAAACACTGGTGGTGTCCCGTACCATTTGCATTTTGATATAAATGAAGCGGAGAGTGAATATCCTATTTTTAATGATCGTAAGGAAGAAACGATAAACCCTGCTTATTTTTGGCCGAGATTTATTGATTCCTTCACCCTTTCATCAAGTAACGATGTAGAAGAAAATGAAATTTGTCATGAGCCTGAAGACTTTGATAACCCTGATTTCTTCTTCGATCAAATTCTTATCGATTATGTTGGCGAAAAAGAGTTTGATAATTGGTTCGATTCCCTCGATGTCTCGGATCGAACAGTAACGAAATTGAAAAGTGATTTTAATATTTCCGATGATGAAGTTGAGAAAATCTTCGAAATAGCAGAGGAAAAAGCTAAGGAAAAAGCTAAGAAGAAGAAAAAATCCCAATAACTTTGTGATGGCGAGCCGTATGAGGTTCGCTATTCCTATTCCAGGGAGGTTGATTATTATGAACGTGCGCAAACTGTTTCTAGTAATTACCCTTGTCGTTGGCTTAACGGCTTGTTCTGCCGAGACTGTTGAAACCTCCAGCGACTTGGGGGAAAAGAAACTTAACCTGACAGCTCCGAAGGTTGACTACAATAAAAAGTACAAAATTATAAAACGCATAAAATCTCCTGAATCAGTATTGTCCATTTTAATCCAAAAGCTGGAATCTGAATGGCCAACACTCTTTACTATGAAAACAGAAGAAGATTTATTACAGAGATACTCTTTTATCACTTGGCACATCGATTCAGAAGCTAAAAACCGTTTGCAGGAGAATCTTTCAACACTTCATCCAGAATACCAGGAGTATCTCAAGTTATTGAAAGAAGGTGTGCTGCCTGCACAGGAATACACGGTAACAAATATCTCAGTTGATGAATACAATAGTGAAAATGTAACGGTAACAGCTCAGTATGAACTTTTACTACCAAACGGACAGAAAAAGAATATGAAAGTCTCCATGACGGCTGACACGAACTTTGAAAACTTTAACCAGCGTTTTAACACTTCTGAGGGGGAGCTATTACCCGATACTGCTACTAAAGAGGAGCAAGATGTCCGAAATTTCATCTTTACTGTCCTAACAACGGATGAAATAAGAAAATTAACGTTAGATGATCTTTTTACGTTATTTGAGCATTAGATTGCGTACCGCCTGGTTAATCGCCATGCGAGTATGGTAGAAACCATTAATCCAGTTTATTTTTGGCCGAAATTTCTTTCTTCCTTCGACTTTGCGTCAAGTAACGATGTAGAAGAAAATGAAAATGGACAAGTGTGTAGAGACTATGATAATGAAGTTGAGAAAATCTTCGAAATAGCAGAGAAAAAAGCTAAGAAGAAGAAAAAATCCTAATAACTTTGTGATGGCGAGCCGTATGAGGTTCGCTATTCCTATTCCAGGGAGGTTGATTATTATGAACGTTCGCAAACTGTTTCTAGTAATTACCCTTGTTGTTGGCTTAACGGCTTGTTCTGCCGAGACTGTTGAAACCTCCAGCGACTTGGGGGAAAAGAAACCTAACCTGACAGCTCCGAAGGTTGACTACAATAAAAAGTACAAAATTATAAAACGCATAAAATCTCCTGAATCAGTATTGTCCATTTTAATCCAAAAGCTGGAATTAGAATGGCCAACCCTCTTTACTATGAAAACAGAAGAAGATTTATTACAGAGATACTCTTTTATCACTTGGCATATCTATTCAGAAGACAAAAACTATTTGCAAGAGAATCTTTCAACACTTCATCCAGAATACCAGGAGTATCTCAAGTTATTGAAAGAAGGTGTGCTGCCTGCACAGGAATACACGGTAACAAATATCTCAGTTGATGAATACAATAGTGAAAATGTAACGGTAACAGCTCAGTATGAACTTTTACTATCAAACGGACAGAAAAAGAATATGAAAGTCTCCATGACGGCTGACACGAACTTTGAGAAATTTAACGAGCGTTTTAACACTTCTGAGGGGAAACCATTACCCGATCCTGATAACAAGGAGCAGGAAGATGTCGAAAACTTTATCTTTTCTGTTCTAACAACGGATGAAATAAGAAAATTAACGCTTGAAGAGCTTTTTACGTTATTTGAGCATTAGATTGCGCACCGCCTGGTTAATCGCCATGCGGGTGTGGAAGAAACGATTAACCCAGTTTATTTTTGGCCGAAATTTCTTTCTTTGCCCTTACGTCAAGTAACGATGTAGAAGAAAATGAAAAATGGACATGTGTGTAGACTATGATAATGAAGTTGAGAAAATCTTCGAAATAGCAGAGGAAAAAGCAAAGGAAAAAGCTAAGAGAAGGAAAAAATCCTAATAACTTTGTGATGGCGAGCCGTATGAGGTTCGCTATTCCTATTCCAGGGAGGTTGATTATTATGAACGTGCGCAAACTGTTTCTAGTAATTCCCCTTGTCGTTGGCTTAACGGCGTGTTCTGCCGAGACTGTTGAAACCTCCAGCGACCTGGGGGAAAAGAAACCTAACCTGACAGCTCCGAAGGTTGACTACAATAAAAAGTTCGAAATTATAAAACGCATAAAATCTCCTGAATCAGTATTATCCATTTTAATCCAAAAGTTGGAATCCGAATGGCCAACCCTCTTTACTATGAAAACAGAAGAAGATTTATTACAGAGATACTCTTTTATCACTTGGCATATCGATTCAGAAGACAAAAACTATTTGCAAGAGAATCTTTCAACACTTCATCCAGAATACCAGGAGTATCTCAAGTTATTGAAAGAAGGTGTGCTGCCTGCACAGGAATACACGGTAACAAATATCTCAGTTGATGAATACAATAGTGAAAATGTAACGGTAACAGCTCAGTATGAACTTTTACTACCAAACGGACAGAAAAAGAACATGAAAGTCTCCATGACGGCTCACACGAACTTTGAAAAATTTAACCAGCGTTTTAACACTTCTGAGGGGGAACTATTACCCGATACTACTACTAAAGAGGAGCAAGATGTCCGAAATTTCATCTTTACTGTTCTAACAACGGATGAAGTAAGAAAGTTAACGCTAGAAGAGCTTTTTACGTTATTTGAGCATTAGATTGCGCACCACGCCATGCGTGGCGCACTCAAAAAAACGCGCTCCCCAAAATGAAGTGACCCCAAAAAGTTAGACAGTTTTTATTAAGCAGTGCGTAAGGTTTGAGTTCGGTATTGCACTGGACTCAGACCTTTTAATTTTGTCTTGATTCGCTTGTTGTTATAGTAATCGATGTATTTTACTAACTCTCGTTTAAATTGTTCCACACTTTCAAACTCTTGCGTATATAAGAATTCCGATTTTAAAGTTCCAAAGAAACTCTCCATCACAGCGTTGTCATAACAGTTTCCTTTTCGCGACATGCTCTGGGTGATGTTATTGTCTTTCAATACCTGTCGGTATTGGTTCATCTGGTAATGCCAACCTTGATCCGAGTGAATCATCAATCTGTCTGTAGCGGTTAGTCGTCGACATGCTTGTTCCAACATTTTAGACACAAGAGAATATCTTGGTCTTGTATCAACTGTATAAGCGATAATTTCTCCGTTATACAAATCTAACATTGGTGATAAATAGAGCTTTTCACCAAATAACTTAAACTCAGTTATATCTGTTACCCACTTCTCGTTTGGCTTTTCTGCATGGAAATCTCGGTTCAATAGATTCGGTGCTGTCTTGCCAACTTTCCCTTTATACGAGCGATATTTTTTCATCCGAACTATGCTTTTTAAACCTAACTTGTTCATTAATCTCTGAACTTTTTTATGATTTACCAGATACCCCAGAATCCTCAGTTCATGCGTAATACGGCGGTACCCGTAGCGCCCTTTATGTTCATGGTAAATGACCTGAATCACTGCTTTTAATTCAGCATGTTTATCTGGACGACTGTTCATTTTCACATAGTAATAGTAGGTACTGCGTGGAATGCCAGCGAGTTTCAGTAAAGCTTTTACAGGGAATTCTGTCCTTAGCTCAAATACTACTTGTGCTTTGTCTTGCTTTGTAATTTTTCCTTGCTTTGAACTAAGGCATTCAACTTTTTTAGGTAAGCATTCTCCATGCGTAAACGCTCTACTTCTTCCCGTAATGCCTCGACTGAGCCCTCAACAGGTATTCCCTTTTTAGTTTCTTTTTTCATGGTTGGACGCCCCTTTTTCTTCGATTGTAGGGCGTCTATTCCGAGTGAATGAAATTGTATTCTCCATTTCCGGATTAAAGCAGGAGAGGTGATTTGGAAAATGGCAGCAGTTTCATTCGGAGACGTCCCAAAATGATTCATATAATTGAGTACGTCTAGTTTAAATTGGGCGGAGTAGCTTGTATAGGATTTTCTAAATGCTTCTACACCATTGTGCTCGTATTGCTTCACCCAATTTCGAACGACGCTTTCTGTTGTACCCAGGGTCGTAGCAATCGATTCATAACTCTCTGTACCATCTAAATAGCGTAGAGCCGCCGACAATTTATCGTCAGCTGTAAATTTGGCCATAGAAAAACTGCACCTCCAATTGTTAGATATGTCTAACAAATGGGGTGCAGTTCAAAAGAGAGCGCGTTTTGCATGTCATCTGTTTATTCTTCGAGATTGCTGACGGTTTCTTCCTGTTCGGTCTCAGGATGCCATTGATCGAGCACTTTTCCCTGAAGAACCTTTCCCTGGATAAATTCCACCTGCAATTCGTTAAACTCACGTATCCAGTCAATCCCCAGTTCCTCTGCCAACCGGACAACGGTCAGCAGCTCCGACCAGGCGACATAGCGTTTGTACCAGAAGAACTGTGGCTGTTCATTCATGTATGGGTACAGGTCGTCAAAATCGGTGTGTTTACAGTCGAGAGCACGTTCAAAGTTTACCTTGGCACGCCGTAGTTTCTCCGTGAAAAATTCTTGTAAATTCTCTTGTGTAAAGTCTTTCATGGACAGTCCCTCCTGTCTCCCGATTTACAAGTATTGTACCATGTGTAACATGAAGTGAAAATAGCTGGCCGATTGTCAATTCTCTGGAAAGCTCTGCAGATTATCCATGGCCGCCAGCCGGATCAGGCTGCTGGCCGCCGAAATCTGGAGGCGGAGGCGGCAGTTCGATACCTGGCGGCGGTGTTTGTGAATCATTCCCGCCGGGGGGCACGATGTCAGGCGGTGCTACCGGTGGTTGGCCGCCATTGCCATTGCCATTGCCATTGCCATTTCCGTTCCAGCTTCCATGTCCATTGCCATTACTGTTGCCGTTGTTGCCATTCCAGTTTCCGTTTCCATTGTTGCCGTTCCCGCCATCCCAATTGCCATTTCCATTACTTCCATTGTCACCGTTCCAGTTGCCATTTCCCTGTCCAGGCCAAGGGTTTTGCCCTGTGCCGCCATCAATGGGAATATCCCCTTCCTGCATTTGTCCGTCATCGTGCTGGTCTCCCTCCTGCAAGAGGTTATCCAACTGGCTCGTATTAATCTCGGCGATATTGGACGGCGTTTTCTCTTCCCCGTTCGCATCTCGCGGAATCACGATATATTTGTACATCGTTGGACCGTTGAGCGTATCTACATGGATCATCTCTTTCAATCCCGATGCAATCTTCTCGCGATTCTCCGGATTGTCGGTAAAGCGATAGACATCGTAGGTGTAGTCCTGATTTCCGCCCATCCAGCTCAGTACGACCTTCAGCTTGTTTTCATCCAGAGTCAAATCCGCGAAAAGCTGCACAGAAGGAGTTTCCTCTTTTTCTTCCTGCTGCTTGTGCATGCCGGCTGGCGGTTCAAAATCACGGGCTTTGACTCCCTTCAATCCTTCGCCGAGAACGGTCGCAAACATCTTGGCTGTCAAACTGCTGCCTTGTCTCATCAAATGCTGCTTGTCTTCAGGATCGAAGCCCATCCAAACAGCCCCGACATACTCGGGCGTATAGCCGACGAACCAGGCATCCTTGTTGACGTCTCCGCCCCCGACCATCGATTGGGTCGTACCGGTCTTCCCGGCTACATGGCGTCCGGAGATACGCGCAGATCGGCCTGTACCCTCGTTGACGGCCCGCTCCAGCATCGTGTGGACTTCCCAAGCCGTTTCCGGTTTCACTACCTGCTTTTCAACCGGTTTGTATTTATACTCGACACCCTTTTGCTGATTTTCCATCCGGTCGATGACATGGGCTTCCGCCATCTTGCCACCGTTCACAAAAGTCGTGTACGCCTGGGCCATCTTCATCGGGGATGTCCCTTTGCTCAATCCCCCGAGCGCGATCGCCAGGTTACGGTCTTCCGGTGACAGCTCGATACCGAATTTCTCGATATAATCCATCCCATTATTCACGCCGATCTCATTGAGCAACCAGACAGCCGGCACGTTATCCGAATTGATCACAGCCCTCATCATACTGGTCGTTTCGCTGTATTTTCCGCTGGCATTGCGCGGCTCGTAGCCATTGAAGCTCTGACGCTTGTTGGACAGAATCGAGCTGGAATTCCATTTGGAGAAATTGATATCGATCGCCGGTGCATACACAGCGATTGGTTTAAACGAAGAACCTGGCTGACGCGCCATGTCTGTCGCAAGGTTGAAGCCTTTGGCCTGGTAGTCGCGTCCGCCCATCATCGCAGCGATCCCGCCGTTTTTAGCGTCGACTACGATCATGGCAGATTGAACGGCCCGTGTTGCACCCGGTTTCGGGAAATTCTTCTCGTCGGCATACGCTTTGACCATCGCGTTCTGCATATTAGGGTCAAAGGAGGTATAAACGGACCAGCCTCCGCGATACAAATCTTCCTCGGTGACACCGTACTTGTCTTTTGCCTCACGCACGACGTAATCAAAAAACGCACGGTCTCCTTTTTTCACCACGCCGCCATTGTCAGAGGCATCTTCCCTTGGCTCGGGCAGCGGTTCTGCCTGCGCCTGCTCTTTTTGCTCCATGGTGATAAAGCCTTGCTCCTGCATCAAACGCAAGATGGTATCCCTGCGCTCTTTGGCTTTCTCCGGATTGTTGAACGGAGAGTAATGGGTCGGCGCCTTGGGGATGGCCGCCAGCGTGGCTGCTTTGGCCAGGGTGAAATTCTTATCGGTTACCGACATGCCAAAGTAATGCTGGGCAGCATCCTCAACACCAAACGCTCCTTTTCCCAAATAGACCTGGTTTAAATACATTTCCAGAATCTGATCCTTGGAAAATCTGCGTTCCATCCCGATTGCGATACTCACTTCCTTGGTTTTCCGCCAAAAGGTTTTATCCAGGGAAAGGAATACATTTCGGGCCAACTGCTGCGTGATCGTGCTGCCCCCTTCGGCCAGGGAGCCTTTGCGAATGTCATTGATAATCGCGCCGCCGATCCGGATCATATCCACACCCTTGTGATCGAAAAAGCGTCTGTCCTCTACCGAGATGAACGCATTGATCAGGTAATCAGGCATTTTTGAAATCTGCATGTATTCGCGATTTTTTTGGTAGATCAAACTGGTCATTTCCTTGCCGTTTTTATCGTAAATGACAGTTGGTTCTGTTTTCAAAGCCTCTAGCTTCTGAATCTCTGTATCGATCATCTTTTCTCCGGCATACAGCAGTGCCATATAGCCGCCGATGATGCTCAAGAGCAGAAAGATCGTAAAAGAAACAGTAAACATCAGCAGGTGGCTTTTTTTCTTTCTGACTGTTTTCTTGGCCTTTGTTGCCATGACTGACCTCCTGGTTTCTTTCTTTACTCCCCCACTTGTTATAGACGGACGCTTTCTGAAAAAGTTTCTTTAACTGCCGTCTATGATTTCATAAACAGGCCTTTTTGTCACTGGAAAAAGCCTATCTCCCTCGGGAAATAGGCTTTTTCGAAAAAACGGCAAGCATTTATTTGAGAAGTTTTTCTGCCTCTGCAACTACGTTTTCCACGCTGAATCCATATTCCTTCATAATGCGTTCGCCTGGAGCAGATGCACCGAACTGCTGAATGCCAATCACTTTGCCGCCATCACCGGTATAGCGCTCCCACCCAAGCGGAGAGCCCATTTCGACGGCCATACGCGCTTTGACAGCCGGCGGGATGACCTCGCTTCGATACTCCTGAGGTTGACGCTCAAACAGCTCCCAGCTTGGCATCGAGACGACTCTCGCCTGGATGCCGCGTTCAGCCAGCTCAGCACGTGCCTGCATCACCAGCGATACCTCGGACCCGGAAGCGAGCAACAGCAGGTCCGGTTGACCATTTGGAGCATCCGCCAATACATAAGCGCCTTTGCTCAGCCCGTCTGCCGCTTTCTCCAGTGTTTCTGCGTGGACCGGCAGGTTTTGGCGGGTCAGCACCAGAACAACGGGTTCATCCGTGCGAGATACTGCGTATTTCCACGCCTCGTTGGTCTCGGCTGCATCAGCTGGACGAAGCACGGTCAGATCCGGAATCGCACGCAGCGATGCCAATTGCTCAATCGGTTCGTGGGTAGGACCGTCCTCCCCGACGGCGATGGAGTCGTGGGTGAAGACATAGACAACCGGTTGTTTCATCAAGGCAGAGAGACGAATCGCCGGACGCAGATAGTCGGAGAAGACGAAGAACGTAGCCCCGTATACCTTCAGACCGCCATGAAGCGCCATTCCATTCAGCGCCGCGCCCATCGCAAATTCACGGACGCCAAACCAGATATTGCGCCCTTCGTAAGAGCCTGGCAGGAAATTGCCGGCCTCTTTGATCAGGGTATTGTTGGAAGAAGCCAGGTCGGCCGAGCCTCCAAACAGGAACGGAACCGTTTTGGCCAATGCGTTGATCGCGTTGCCGGATGCAGCGCGAGTGGCAAGCTTTGCTCCTGCTTCATATACAGGCATTTGGCTGTCCCAGCCTGCGGGCAGTTGCGCCTGCGCAGCTGTCTGGAATTGCTGGGCCAAATCCGGGTAAGCTTTCGCGTATTCCGCAAAACGAGCCTGCCACTCGGCTTCCGCCTGTTTTCCGGCTTCTGCCAGGTTGGCGTAGAAGTCCGCAACCTCTGCCGGTACGTGGAATTCTTCCTCGTAGCCCCATTGGTACTGCTCTTTGGTCAGCTTGACTTCGTCTTTGCCAAGCGGTGCGCCGTGCGATTTGCTGGAACCGCCTTTGTTCGGACTTCCGTAACCGATCACGGTTTTCACTTCGATCAGCGTTGGACGATTCACATCCTGTTTGGCCTCTGCGATCGCCGCCTCGATTGCGGCCAAATCATTGCCGTCCTCGACGCGCAGATACTGCCAGCCATACGCCTGATAACGCTGCGCCACATTTTCAGAGAAAGAAAGGGAGAGCTCCCCATCGAGAGAGATATCATTGGAATCGTAGAGTACAATCATCTTGCCCAGCTTGAGATGGGCAGCCAGTGAAGAGGCTTCGCTGGACACGCCTTCCATCAGGTCACCGTCACCGCAGATTGCGTAGGTGTAGTGGTCGACGATTGCAAAATTATCACGGTTGTAAACAGCAGCCAGATGCTTTTCAGCCATCGCCATACCCACAGCCATAGCGATCCCTTGTCCCAAAGGACCAGTCGTCGCATCAACACCCGGAGTATGCCCAAACTCGGGGTGACCGGGCGTTTTGCTTCCCCATTGGCGGAAGTTGTGCAAGTCTTCCAGGGAAACATCGTATTTCATCAGGTGCAACATCGCGTATAATAGCATTGAGCCATGTCCGGCCGACAGGACAAAACGGTCTCTGTCTACCCAACCAGGATTTTTCGGATTTACCTTCATAAAGCGGCTGTACAGAACATGGGCCATCGGGGCAGAACCCATGGGCATTCCCGGGTGACCGGAGTTGGCCTTTTCAATAGCGTCGATAGCCAACGTACGGATGGTGTTGATTGCCAATTGATCAACAGACGTGTGCTGAGTCATCGAGTGGAGCCTCCCTGCGTTATTTTCTTGCCACATTGCAACTCAGCAAATTATACCACAGTTCGAGGAGACTAACATGCCTGGGGCTGAAAAAAGGAGGGGTATGAAATGCATATGGGATATCTGATTATCGGAATTATCTGCGGGCTCGCCGGAATCGGCATGCTGCTTTACGCGATGGTTACCTCGCCAGCTATCCGCAATCGGGACAAGCTGCTGAAGAAAAAAGCTGCCGAGCATCATCGGCCCAACCATGATTCTCACGAGTAATCGGAAGGAGGAACTTGTTTCATGACCAAACAGCGGCATACCATGCCTGTCGCCGTCCATCTGTTCCTTTTGCGCGGCGAGGAAATCCTGCTGCTGCGCCGCTTTCGAACAGGCTATGAGGATGGCAACTACAGCGTGCCAGCCGGTCATCTCGATGGCGGCGAAGAGGTAAAAGCAGCGGCGATCCGCGAAGCGCTTGAAGAGGTTGGCATTGAGATCGACCCTGCCGACCTGCATGTCGTCGGCGTCATGCATCGCCGATCAACCGATGAGCGGATCGATTTTTTTCTCACGGCTCAAAACTGGACAGGTACGATCATCAACGCAGAACCGGATAAATGCGATGAGCTGCGCTGGGTTCATCTCGACGAGCTGCCGGACAACGTGATCCCCTACATCCGTCAGGCGATCTCCAATTTTCGCAATGATCAGTGGTTTGGCAGCTTTGGCTGGACGATCGAGTAGGAGGGGGTGGCTAACCCCCGTCCTCTCACACCACCGTACGTACCGTTCGGTATACGGCGGTTCACCAAGCTTGACGAATGTCAAAATATCGCTGTGTTAAGCTTTTGAGCCCTTGTTGTTGCCAGTAGGCAATGCCGAGGGCTTTGTGTATATGCGGAGTCTTTGTAGTACGCCATGCCCCCTTGCGGGTGTTTGCAATTTCAATTGCTTTTGTGTGAGATATACCAAGAGAACGGAGTTCTCGATATCTGGTTCTCACTCGTTTCCACTGCGTCCACAAGCAAAGACGGAGCCTACGCCTTGTCCATTCCTCAATGGATTGTAAGATTCCCTTTGCGTCTGCAAGGGCAAAATATCCAATCCAACCCATGAGATACTGGTTTAACCTTTCAACCCGTTCCTCAAGCGAGATACTCCACACTGGATTCGTGATCGTGCGGATTTTCTCTTTTAACTTGAGAAGGGATTTTGGGTGGATACGAACCGTTGTCTGTTTTACGAAAGTAAAACTAAAGCCAAGGAATTTACGTTTCCACGGCCGGTCCACCGCACTTTTCTCCTCATTTACTTTTAGCCTAAGCACCTTTTCCAAGTAATCTTTCATGCTCTTCTTAACCCGTTCTCCTGCTCGTCTTGTTTTCACGTAGACGTTGCAATCGTCCGCATAGCGGCAAAAGCGATGTCCCCTCTTTTCTAATTCCTTATCCAGATCATCAAGCAAGATATTTGCTAATAGTGGGCTTAGCGGTCCACCTTGCGGTGTCCCCTCACTTGAGGTAGTACAGATTCCTTTTATCATGACACCTGCGTTTAGATAGGATCGAATCAGCTTTAGAAGGCGCTTGTCTTGGATTTTACGAGCCACGCGGCTCATCAGGATATCATGGTTGACACGATCAAAGAATTTCTCTAGATCGATGTCCACCACGAATCTGTATCCTTCCCTGATATACGCTTGCGCTTTCCTTACTGCCATGTGGGCGCTACGTTTCGGGCGAAATCCGTAACTGGACTCCGAGAAGGTGGGATCGAAGATCGGTGTTAATACTTGGAGGATGGCTTGCTGGATGAAGCGGTCCACCACGGTGGGAATGCCTAATAACCTTACGCCTCCGTCAGGTTTCGGGATTTCGACTCTGCGGACAGGTGAAGGTCGATAGGTTCCTCTTTCCAATTCCTCACGGATAGTTTGCCAGTGTTCGTGTAGATAGTCGCGTAGTTGTTCGGTTGAAACACCATCGACTCCACCAACACCTTTGTTTGCTTCTACTCGTTGAAGTGCCATCCGTAAGTTTTCCCGTGATAAAACTTTCTCCAGCAAGTCCATAACGATATTCCTTCCTTCGCACATGCGGGTTCCGTGTTTGCTGAACGATACTCAGCCCTCTTTTTGTACCCTCGGGGCTTCACCCCTGCTCTTCAAAAGTAGTTCCTTTCTGGAATTCTGCTTCGACGTATCGTAACAAAAGACATGGATCGCGTGCTGACTTGATGTTCAGCCCTTCCCCATTCAAGCGTCCTCTACTCGGGTACTATGGCCTCTGCTGACTTCTGCATGTTCAGCGCCTCCTTACGGAGGCGGTTACCAACAGTTGAAGGCGTTCCATGCAGACCTCCCCAGGTAAGAACGATAACTTTCATCCCATGTACCTGCCCAAGTTTACTGCTGTATCCCTTGGCTGTATGGGGCTTTGTCTTGTTTAGCAGACTCGCCCGAATACAACAGCCTCAAATTGGGTTCGTGTACCTCAGGTCGGGATTTTGCCGCTGGCTTCCTTCAGATTCGACCTCACGGTCGACACCCTTGCCTTGAGCTAACGGTTGGGACAGCCACCCCCCGTTCGGGACTTCCACCCTATAGCTATCGCCCATGCTGGGCGCACTAAAAAAAGAGCGCGGTCTCTCCGCGCTCTTTGACGTTCAAGCAGCTTGACGACGCTGCCGAATCAAGTAGTAGATGACAGCAAACAGCCCCAGTGCAAGCAAGCTGATCCAGCCATAGGTTTGCACATTTTTGGCGATCGTATCCAGGTGATGACCGAATAACCGGCCCGCCATAAAATAGTTCAGCGTCCAGACAAAGCCGGTGGGCAGCGAGTACAGGGCATAACGGCGCAGAGGCATCCGCTGAATGCCGACCAGATAAGGAACGACGTGGCGAACAACCGGAAAAAAATAGCTCAGACATATCGCGCCACTCCCGTATCGGTTCAGCAGATTCTCCGCTTTCTTCAGATACGTTTCTCCTTTCAGCTTTCTGGCAAGCCACTGAAGAATCGGCGCTCCGACCCGATAACCAAGAACGTAACCGAGTGACAGACCGGATACCACTCCCAGATAAACCGCGATAAAAGCTGGAACAGGCAGCAGCCACCCTTTGGCGGTAATCGCTCCGGCTGTCATGACGATCATTTCATCAGGAATAGGCATGCCGACTATCCCCAGCCACAAGGCAAAAAACAAAGCCGGATAACCGTATTGGGCAACCATATTGGTAATCAAATCTGTTTCCACGAATCTCACCTTCTCTTTCGGCAAACATAGACGAACGCGCTCGGAACGTTGAATGGAACAAAATGCACCGCTACTTCGCCAAAGCGTTTCCTCAATTGCTTATTCATCTGCAAGGAATATTGAAACTGTACAAAGACACCATTCGGCTTCAATGCAGCCTCTACCTGGTCCAAAATATCATCGCGCATCTCCTGCGGAAAATTGGCGAAAGGAAGGCCGCTGATGATCGCATCTACCTGGCCCGCGCCGTTTTCCTTCAGTGTGTCGATCAGCCTGCGGGCATCGTGTCCGTAAGACAGATCGGGAAAGCGGCGAATCAGCCGTTGACGCATTTTCTCATCCTGTTCCAGTATCAACGCCGTACAGTCCCTTCGCATGGCAGAGCGGATTGCTTCTGTAAAGACACCTGTTCCTGCACCCAGCTCTACGATCGAAGTAGCTCGTTCCCAGTTTACGGGCTCGATCATCTTTTTTACGAGTTGGCGAGAGCTGGGTATGATGCTGCCAACTGATCTCGGGGAAATGAGAAACCGGGAGGCAAACAACAGCTTGTCTGTGATGGGGATGAGCTTGGGCTCCAGGCACCCTGTTCTTTCAGACGTACTTTTCATCGATCCGGTCACTCCTCTCACACTACCTATCCTACTCCTCATTCCTTAGAAAAAAGAAAATAAAAAACTGAAGATTTTCTTAAGATTTCAGATGAAGAAAAAAAGAGGAGGCGGCTTCTACCGCTCCTCTCTTGAATACTGTTTCTTTACAGCCCCCAAAGCCTCGAACATTTCTTCCTTTTCGATCATGCCCAACTGGTAGAGCTCGCGAATCTCATCTTCGAGCAAGATTAGGTCACCCTCCGGATCTCCCGTATAAATGAAGAGACTATAGCGCTTCAGAAAAGATTGCAGGTCAAACCCTTCACGTCTGTTCAAGGCTACCCCTCCAGATCGGATTCCATTTGTGACAATACGGCATCATAGTCGAATTCGACGGCAAAACCCGTAATCACAATAATCTTTGCTTGCGGATAGTCCCGCTGCCAGCTCTCCTCTTCCTCCGGTTTCAATCCCACAATATAAAGCGAATCACGCGAAAACGATTCACTCTCCTGCAGCAGCCGCAAAAATTGGCGGCACTCCTCTTGCTCATGGGCGGCATTCAGAACAATGACGTATCGGTCCAGTCCATGTATATGCCGTTCCTCCTGAAGCAGTTGCCAGGTTTTTACATTCGGCACCATTGCGCGTACTTCAGGAAAACGATCGAGAACCTCATCCAGCCAGTCATCCTCTTCCCAAGCCAGATAGACCATCATGGCGGTAGACATCCTATCACACACCTCTTAACTCCGCTGTTTCGTTTGACGAATGTATGTCATTCTCCCAGTATACCACGTCTCGCTCCATCCGTAACGCTGGCTTGCTTGACTTCATCCAGACCTTCACGTAAGGTGGAAACATCATCTAATTTTTTTGGCGGAAAGAGGTAAGTGTGTGTGAAAAAGAAGTACCTTCCCCTCTTGTTTTTGATCGCATTTTTAACCATGCTGGGGTTCGGGATCATCATACCGATTCTACCGTTTTTTGCCGAAAAACTCGGCGCAACCTCCTTTCAAATAGGCATTCTGTTCGCAAGCTACAACATCATGCAATTTCTGTTTGCTCCTATCTGGGGATCTGTTTCTGACCGGATTGGGCGAAAACCATTGATCGCCTTTGGCCTGTTTGGTTTTTCCATCACGTTTATCCTGTTCGGTATGGCTGGCAGCTATACCGAAATGCTCGTATACCGGATATTGGGCGGAATTGTTTCCGCGGCTGCACTGCCAACCGTCACAGCCATGGTTGCGGATGTTTTTCCCGCAGACGAACGGGCCAAGGGCATGGGGATTATCGGTGCGGGAATCGGGCTCAGCTTTGTATTTGGTCCCGCGATCGGCGGATACCTGAGTCCGTTTGGATTCGCTGTCCCGTTTTTTGCATCGGGCGGTGTTGCTTTTGTAACCTTTTTGATTATTTTGTTTGCCCTGCCGGAAAGCTTGCCGAAAGAAAAACGGACGGGCGTGGCACGGGAGAAGCAGGGAAATCTCTTGTCCGTCGTCTTCGGTCCACTCTCGCTGATGTACGGAATCATGTTTATCGTCTCCTTTGCCTTTTCCGGGTTGGAAACCACCTTCGCTTTGTACATCAATGACTTGTATGGCTTTACCTCGAAGGATTTGGGCAACATGTTCCTGGTCATGGGCATTATCTCCGCCTTTGTGCAGGGCGGACTGATTGGCAAAATGGTGAAGCGGCTGGGCGAGCCACTGGTCCTCACCCTCGGTCTGGCCCTCTATGCCATCGGGTTCTTCGCGATCCCGCTTTCCGCCCATTTCTGGACACTCGCCTTGACACTTTCACTCTTCGGGGCAGGCCAAGGGATGATCCGAGCGACGGGAACAGCCATGATCACGCAGCGCACCCGTCAAGGGCAAGGGATCACCAGCGGCGCAATCAGCTCTATGGACAGCCTTGGGCGTATCCTCGGTCCGCTTGCAGGCGGCGCTGTCTACCAGTGGTATCTCAGCGGTCCTTTTATCCTCGGCGGCGTTTTGATGGTGATCATGCTGGTGCTGTTCCGCACCCGTTCCCATCAGCTGCCGGAGAGAGCCGAAGGGTAAGCCTGACAACATCATTCTCTCCAAAAAAACAGAGCTATACATCCACTTCGGGAGATAGCTCTGTTTTTTATTTATGGATATAGACAAAGAGTACATACACCATCGCCAGGATGGACTCTTCCTCCTCATCCACCTGATCAGTGATGACTTCAAACTGATAGTGGGAGCGGAACAGATCCGAACGCTTGCCTTTGGCAATCACTTGCTGATCCCGCATCACTTCTGTCCGTGAATCCAGTCGAAAGGATTTAAAATAGTAGGACTGGTCCTTCCAAATCAGCGTAATCCCTTCCTGCAGAGCAACGCTGTTCTTGACCGTAAAATCCGTTTTAATCTCACCGATTACTTGCCCGTCCTGGACAATCTGCCAGGCTTCATTCCAACGCAGCATGCTTTCCTTCTGATCCACAAACCTGATCGCAGTCCCGTCCGCTTTCGTAAACGAGAGATTCAGATAGCCATTTCCCTTGCCGTCTATGACTTGGTTGAATATCTCCTGCCAACGCTTTCTGTAATAGCGAGAATACGTCGCGTAAATCTCGCCGCCGCGATAAAGCAGCTTCCGTCCGGAAGAATGTCGCTCCGCTACAGAAGATTGCCACCGGGGCTCGGGCTGTTTGGGCTGGTAGGTAGAATCTCTTCTGATCTGCCGCTTTTGGAGCAACCAAACCAGAATCGCTCCGATAGGCAGCATGGACAGGATCAGCAGTTGTTCCAGGTCGAATTCACCCTTGATGACAAAACGCAGGGTGATCCCTATGAGTCCAACGACGAATAACGTCAATAAATAGAGCAAACCTGATTCACCTCACCACTACTATTACGGAAGTGCCTATGGCATGGTTACACAAATTTGCTCACCCTTTGGAATCAAATTCCAGATTGGCCGATATCCTGCTGATATGATTTCGTTATCCTTCCTGCATGGCGACCCACTCCAAATAGCAGTCATCACGCTCCTGCTCCACGTTTTCCAATTCCTTCTGCCACTTCATCAGCTCCGTATAATCCTCGCTCCCCTCGAATAAAAGCTGCAGCAGCTGTTCCCGTTTTTCTTCCAATTCGGCGATCTTGCCTTCCAGCGCTGCCAGCTTGAAGGCATTGACCCTTTTCGCAGGTTCCTTGACTTTTGCCTCGGCGGGAGGCTGGACGGAAACTCGGTCCTGAGTCTGGGCCGAAGCCTGAGCTGATGCTTGGGCCGTAGTCTGGGCTGAGGCCTGAGCTTGATCCTTATCTGATGGTTGTGAAGAAGTCGAAACAATAGCCTTGGCAGGTACCTGAGCTGGAGCCTTGGCCGATGACTGTGATGAAGTCTGCGCAAAAGGCTCAGCAGGTTCCCCAGTTGGAGTCTTTTCCGATGACTTTGGTGACGTCTCAGCAGGAGTCTCTGCAGGAACAGATACCCCCTTTGACGCCGTCTTTGATGAGACAACCGATTCGCTACGCCCCTGTTTTCTCTTCTCCACAGCTTCCTGAAACGATCCTTCGTAGTGCACCAGACGCCCTTGCTCCATCCAGTACACGCCGTTCACCATCTTCTGCAAAAAGTAGCGGTCATGAGACACGATGAACAAAGAACCGCGAAAATCCGTTAACGCTTCCTCCAGCGTCTCGCGCGACTCGATATCCAAATGATTGGTCGGCTCGTCGAGAATCAGCAAATTGATCTCCTGATGCATCAGCTGTGCCAGCCGCAGCCTCATCCGCTCCCCGCCGCTCAGTTGTCCGAGGCGCTTGAATACATGCTCACCGTAAAAGAGAAAGCGGGCGAGACGATGACGCGCTTCTGCTTCGGAAATCCCGGCTGTCTCCCGGAAAACATCGATCAGCCTTCGCTGCTGATCCCCCTCCAGGGCTTGCTGCGAGAGATAACCTACCGTGACGCTGGCTCCGATCCGAACCGTACCGCTGTCCGGCGCCACTTCTCCCAGCATCATTTTAATAAAGGTAGACTTCCCGCATCCATTCGGGCCGAGAAGGGCCTTCCTTTCTCCGTAGCGCAGAAGCAAATCCGCTCCGTTTACTAGCTGTTTCTCCCCAAAAGCTTTGTGCAGCTTGGAGGCGATTAGGACATCCTCGCCGCTTCTGTCCGCTTTTTGAAAAGAAAGTCCCATTCGTTCCGCTTCCAGCCGCGGTCGCTCAATCCGCTCAATTCGGGCCAATGCCTTTTCCATGCTTTTGGCCCGGCGATGGAAAGCTTCGTTCGGCGGATTGGAGCGGTTGCCCCACTCTTTGAGCCGCTTGATCGTCTCCTGCATTTTCTTGATCTTCTTCTGCTGCTCTTCGTAAGCCTCAAACTGGCGCAGCAGCCTCTCTTCCCTTTCCGTAGCAAAATAACTGTAATTGCCGTGATAATGCTCGACCTCGCCGCCGTCCACATGGTAGATCGAAGTAACGACGGCATCGAGAAAATGGCGGTCATGCGAAATCAGGAGAATGGTTCCCTCATACTCTCGCAGAAAACCCTCCAGCCACTCCATGGCCTCCACATCCAGATGGTTCGTCGGCTCATCGAGAAGCAGCACGTCGCTTTTCTCGCAGAGAAGCTTTGCCAGGCCGATCTTGGTCTTCTCACCGCCGCTGAGCTGAACAAAGGGGGTGGACAGGAGATGGCCTTCGATACCCAATCCCTCTACCACCTGGGCCATCCGCACTTCCCAGGTGTAGCCGCCCAACTGCTCGAAGGCATCCTGCTTTTGCTGATAGCGATGGATCAGCCGCTCCAGATCGGGGTCTTCTGCCGTGCAGAGGCTCAGTTGTCTCTCCAGCTCCCTGAGCTCCTCCTGCAAACGCAATCCATCCGCGAAGGCACTGGCGATCACGTCTTGTCCCGTCCACGCCTCCGGGTAGATCGGCGTCTGCGGCAAATAGGCCCACACACTCCCTCGCGCCCGGAAAAGCTCTCCCTGGTCCTGCTGCTCCATGCCGGCCAGCAGCTTGAACAATGTGGTTTTACCAGCGCCATTGGGGCCGACAAAGCCAGCCCGCTCTCCTGCTTTTATCTCCAGCGTAACCCCTTCCAGTACAGGGTTCGCGCCATAGCCTTTGTAAATGTTTTGTGCAGATACGATAATCATTTTCTTTTCCTCCTCAGGTTGGATGGTGCGTATTATGCGTACAACGGCAACACGATGTGCCTTTTAGAACTAAAATTTTGAACACAAAAAAACCGCAGGCAACCACCTGCGGCATCGTTTACGCGTATAGGAGAATGAACGAACGCGATTACGCGAGTCGTCCGCTACTGTTTCCTAATTCCGATGCATGGTACGCCTGGTTTGTTCCGCTCGATTGTATGACCAAAAAAGGGCAGACTTCTCCCTTGGAGCAAAAAATCATGGGTCATACTGTTGGTTTCCACAATAAACCAAGCCTGAACAGCTCCAAACACGTACCTTGCACCTCCTTCCTGAGAATGAAAAAATTCCAATTAAAACTATACACGATATAAGCGGGCGAGGCAATAGAGGCTGCGTTCAAAAGTGATCGGCTTATAAAGAAAAGGATATGGAAAAAACATCCAAGTTCCCATTTATTCTAATCGTGATATGGATTAGTATGGAATAGAGTCACAATTTTCCCTGCAGCCCTATCACAAAAGGAAAGGAGCTTTCTATGGTAATGAGGAAAAAAGTAACGTTGCTGGGACTAGCCCTTTTGCTTGCAGGTACTACCTTATTCATTGGCAATCAGATCCGTGCAACAGAAGATCCCGATATGATGGAGAAAGTAATGCACCAGTCTACCCTTCAAACCTTGGGAATTAATGCAGAAGCAAAGTCACTAGAAACCCTTGAAATCTTGACAGATGAGAGGGATAAAAAATGGGTTTATGCTAATTTTACTGAAATTACTCCATTCATGGAGAAATTCGAAAAACAATACTCAGAGGAAATCCAATCCTCTTTTATCGAAGTCCAGGACAAAATCATGCAAAAATACGCCCAGATCGGCGATCAGATCCCGATCATCCTCTTGGACGAAGAGCTAAAGGAAGGCACCTTCTCTTTCACACGAAAAAGCGGCGAAACCTTAACCTTCGAGATTCGACTCGACCCGGCAAAAGGGAAGTGGACGTACCAAGAGAGGGAATAACGCAAAGCAAAAAGCGTCAGAATCGCGAGTCTGGTATCCGACCGCATGTTCCGACGCTTTTTGCCGGAGAGGGGTCTGATTTATCTTACGCCCGTGTTTATTCATATTTCTACGTGAACGGTGATTTGATAAAAACTGACTATGATACGGAGAGAGTAAAATGAAAACTTCTTTGGATCAGTGGCTGAAATAAACTAAGGAGGATTAAGTAATGGCAAAGAAGAGAATAATTTTTTATGGACTCGCCCTACTTGTTGCAGGTACAACCTTATTCATTGGCAATCAAATCAACGCAACGGAAGATCCGGATATGAAGGAAAAAGTAAGACATCAGTCAACTCTTCATACTTTGGGAATTGACGTAGAAACGAAGTCGCTTAAGAATTTGAACACTTTGACAGACATGAATGGAAATCATTGGATATACACAGATTTTACCGAAAGAACTCCTCTTGATGAGAAAATAGGAGAAATCTACTCAGAGGAAATCCAATCCTCTTTTATCGAAGTCCAGGACAAAATCATGCAAAAATACGCCCAGATCGGCGATCAGATCCCGATCATCCTCCTGGACGAAGAGCTAAAGGAAGGCACCTTCTCTTTCACACGAAAAAGCGGCGAAACCTTATCCTTCGAGATTCGACTCGACCCGGCAAAAGGAAAGTGGACGTACCAAGAGAGGGAATAACGCAAAGCAAAAAGCGTCAGAATCGCGAGTCTGGTATCCGACCGCGCGTTCTGACGCTTTTTTGCTGACTACATTCACCCTACCTTACTTCCCCTCTGCTTCTTCAAACAAAGGCTTCTTCGTATCGGCATCGAGCAAAACCACCGTCGTGTACGGAGGCAGCGTGACCCTGGCGGTAACGAACGGATACGAAATCACCTGCGCATACATCCGCCCCTGCTCCGGTTTCGTCAGCTTGACGTACACTTTGAGCTGCTCCCAGCTCCACTCGGTGCCGACAATCTCAATGCCATAGCCGGGATTGGGCGACTGACCGCGGGAGATTACGTACAAATCCCCTTGCTTGTGCAGACCTGCTGTCTTTTTTACCTGTTGGACAAAATCCTTTTCTTCCTGGCTCAGCGACGCAAAATCGACTTGCTTGAATTGGTCATATCCCTCTGGCGCCACGATATCCACCGTCCTTGTTTGGGAATTCCAGATCAATTCGTGCCCGGCCCTCTCCACCACCCATCTCAGCGGGAGATAGATCTCTTTGTTGTGCAGGATGGCTCCTTGGCCTATCTCACTCCACTCGTTGTTCACCGCAACACGGTTGGTGTTCACCTGAAAAGTGAGCGTCTCCCCCGTACGCAGGGTCACTACGACTTCCTTTTTCTCGTTTGTTTGCCATTTGGCGTGAAGCAGGTCAGTCAAGTCTTCTATCGCCAAATAGGTTCGTCCGTTTAAATTGACAGACGGCTGCTTTAGCTGAGTAACATGACCATTTACGGTGATCAACGCACTTCCCGGATTATGTGCCGGCTGGCTCGCTGGCTGACCGCCTGCTGCACTGGCTGGTACCGCCATCATCAGTTGCAGCCCGATCAGTATCGCCATCGCTTTTTTCCCTCTCATGTTGCATTCCTCCATTGCCTACAGCCAGATTTACCTTGTATGACTGCTTTTGACCGCAAAATGTTTCACACAAGCACCTGATGATGGAAGATAATCAGTCAGTGAAAAAACAAATTCCCTACCATAATCACAGCCGGGATCGTCAGCAGAGCGAGCAGCGTGGAGAAAACGGTCGTCATGGCCCCCATCTCTTCATCTCCGGCATAACGGGCAAAGAGAATCGAAGCCATCGTCAGCGTCGGCATCGCCACCTGAATGATGGTGACGCGCGTGATCTCCGCATCCAGATGCAGAACGGAAAGCAGCAGGGCGGCCGTCAGGGGGAAGATAAAGAGCTTGAACGTTACCGGCATCCCGATGACAGGCAAAGAGATGTGCGGCTTTTTTCTCAATAATAATGGCAGCAGCATACCGATGTACATCATCGCCAGCGGAGAGGCCAGCTTGGCCAACGTTCCGACCAGATGCTTCACCGGCTCAGGCGGCATCCAGCCCAGCATGGCGGAGCCAAGTCCAAACACGATCGCTACCATCGGGATATTTACTACTGCCTTCAATCCTTTCAGACTGAAAGACCCTCTCTCCTGCAGCATCATCACGGCCACAGTCCACATCACCACATCGACACCGGCATCAAAAACTGCTGCCAAAAGAGCGCCTTTGGGACCAAACAGGGCCGCACAGAGCGGCAATCCAATAAATCCAGTATTGCCAAGTCCGGACAAAATCGCCATTTCCCGCCGCTTTTTTTCCGGCAAAGGCAGAGTCCTCGCACCCAGCCAGCCCAGCAAAATGCCTAAACAATTCAATAGTACGGAAATAGAAAAAATTGCAATAATTTGCGTCAGCGTCTGGCTGTCTATCGGGGTTTGAAAGACCCCGTCCAGAATAATGCACGGCATCGCTACGTTGACGATAATCGTGATGATGAGCTGACGGGATTCCCCCGTCAGCGGATGCCGATAACCAATAGCGCTCCCGATCGCGATAATTGCACCCATCAGCAAAATCGATTGGAGCAGCAGCGACATTTCCATCTTCCTCGTTCCTCCCCGCTATGCCTCCACGGAAATCCAGCGGAGATCGGCGGGCTCTCCCTTTTCACAGGTACGCAGCAAATCTCCCAATACCGGAATCGCTTTTTCCACCTGCACACACCAAGCTGCCGGAAACGGCACATCAGCGCCCTCGATCGTAAGTGTGCTCATCACCCCATCAGGCTTCTCCTCAGTCAAAACGTAATGACGCTCCTGCGGATCATGCTCTTTCCACTGGACCAGCACTTGTCCCTGATTGCCCCCGGCTACGACCAGATCCACATGATCGCCATAGGCGGCATGGACCAGCGTTCTCGTTGTTCCGTTCAGTTGGGCAACCTCTTTCAATACTTCGTGCCAGGCCATGTGATTTTGGTCGACACCACTCGCATCTGTATACATGCGCCAATCGTTTAACATGAGGCTCTTCTCCTTTGCTTCCTCGGTTATATACCGCAGCCCCCGTACCCGAAGGGCGGGGGCCTGTATGCTACGTCCCTATTTTACGCTTCTTTTTTCATAGACTCAACCAGGACTTCCCTGTCCAAAAACAGCTCCTTCTTTTGCCGATTGCTTTCCAGCATGTTTGCAGCGAAGGAATTCTGACTTCTCGCTTTACACAGTCATGAGCAAACATAAAAAAAGGCATCCTATGAAAAGGGGAGGTTTTCGTTGACAAAAGAGAAAAAGGCTTTTAGTATGAACCCATAAAAACATATCAACTTACTGGGGGATTCATCATGAAGAAATTGATTTTCTCAGCACTTATTTCGACACTACTGCTTGGAGTAGCGGGTTGCGGGAACTCCCCTGCACCGGCCAAACCAGATCAATCTTCGGCACCCAACCAATCGGCAGCCGCTCCGCAAAACCTGCTGGAAAAAGTAAAAGCAGAGGGCAAACTCGTCATCGGAACAGAGGGCACCTACTCCCCTTTTACTTTTCACGATCAATCCGGCAAGCTGACCGGCTATGATGTAGATGTGGTGACAGAAGTAGCCAAACGCCTCGGCGTCGAGCCCGTCTTCCAGGAGACGCAATGGGATGCCATGTTTGCCGGACTGGACGCGAAGCGCTTTGATCTGATTGCCAACGAAGTGGGTGTGCGTCCGGACCGTCAGGAGAAATATGATTTCTCCACGCCGTATTCCATCTCCCGCGCAGTGCTGGTAGCGCATAAAGACAACGAGACGGTAAAGGACTTCCCGGATATCAAAGGGCGGAAAGCAGGCCAATCGATGACCAGCAACTACGCTGACATGGCCCGCGATCTGGGGGCGGATATCGTCGCGGTCGACAACTTTAATAACGCCATGGAGCTGATCGCAACCAAGCGCGTTGAAGTCGTCCTGAACGACAACCTGACTGTCCTTGATTTTCTGAAGCAAAGACCCGATACGCCGATCAAAATCGTCAAAGTGAGAGAGGAAGGTCTCCCTTGCGCGTTCATGTTCCGCAAAGGAAGCGAGGAGCTGATCCAGGAAATCAATAAGGTGCTGGACGGCATGCATCAGGATGGCACCTTGAAACAGATTTCTGAAAAATGGTTTGGCGAGGATATTTCCAAGTAAGAGAGCAAGTGGCAGGATCGCTTTTTCCACCGGGAAACGCGGTCTGCCACTTTTCTTCTTCCTTTACCGGAGTCACGCCTTTCCTTGCCGTCGGGCTCCCGATTTCTTTATTGACAAAACAGGCAAAGACTTTTAGTATGTTCTAAACAAATCACATCGGTTTAGTGGGGGTTTATTTTATGAAAAAACTATTGTTTTCCGCTCTCATCTCGTCTCTGTTGATAGGCGTTGTAGGATGCGGCTCGTCAGGCTCTGGCTCTTCATCCAACACCGCTGCTCCGGCCCCTGCTCCAGCACCGGCCCCGACCGAGCAAAAGACTGAACAAAACTTGCTAGATAAAGTAAAAGCGGAAGGGAAGCTGGTGATTGGCACCGAAGGCACCTATTCACCGTTTACGTATCACGATCAATCAGGCAAACTGACCGGCTATGATGTTGAGGTGATTAGTGAAGTCGCGAAGCGCCTCGGAGTTGAGCCTGTCTTCCAGGAAACACAATGGGATGCCATGTTTGCCGGACTTGATTCCAAACGCTTTGACGTTGTCGCCAACCAGGTCGGCATCAGACCGGACCGTCAGGAAAAATACGATTTTTCCGCTCCGTACACCGTCTCTACCGCTGTACTGGTTACACATAAAGACAATAACACCGTTACAGGCTTTGACAGCATCAAGGGATTAAAGGCAGGACAAACCCTGACCAGCAATCTGACAGATATCGCCAAGCAAAACGGGGCAGATATCGTCGCCGTCGAAGGCTTCAATCAAGCGATCGACCTGCTCGTTTCCAAGCGTGTGGATATCACCATCAATGACGGCCTGTCTCTGCTCGATTTTCTAAAGCAAAAACCGGATACACCGATCAAGATCGTTGCCAAGCACCCGGATGTGGCGAAAAACGGCTTTCTTTTCCGCAAAGGCAGCACAGAACTGGTCGAAGCCGTCAATCAAGCGCTCGACGACATGAGCAAGGACGGAACGCTCCTAAAAATCTCTGAGAAATGGTTTGGTGAAGATGTTTCTAAGTAGCTTTTTCGAGAATCCGGAACGCATTGACCGATGGGTAAGCATTGCGAAAACCTCCTTCTGGCCGCTTTTGAAGGGCGCCCTTACCTTTTCTCTGTCTCTTTCGCTGGTAGCTTTTGTGATTGGACTCGTCATCGCGATTTTTACCGCGTTGGCCCGTATTTCCGGGAATAACGTGCTGAGCGGCATTGCCCGCATCTATGTTTCGATTATTCGCGGTACGCCCCTGCTGGTTCAGTTGTTCATTATCTTTTTCGGACTGCCCAGCATCGGGATTACGATCGATCCGTTTCCGTCGGCCGTGATCGGTTTCTCTCTAAACGTAGGCGCTTATGCGTCCGAGGTGGTACGTGCCGCTATCCTGTCCATCCCCAAAGGGCAGTGGGAAGCTGGCTACTCCATCGGCATGACCTACCGGCAGGCATTGATCCGCATCATCCTGCCACAGGCTGCGCGCGTCTCGGTGCCGCCTTTGTCCAATTCGTACATCGGTCTGGTCAAAGACACCTCGCTTGCCGCTGCCATTCTGGTGCCGGAGATGTTCCGAAAAGCGCAGGAGATTGCCGCAGCCACCTATGAGCCGCTGCTTGTTTACTCGGAAGCGGCATTGATCTACTGGGTGATTTGTTTCGTACTCTCGGTGATCCAGGATCGCATCGAGAACCGGCTTGATCGTTACGTCGCCTAAAGGGGAGCATCTACATGATTACCATCACCAATCTACACAAACAATTTCACGCACTGGACGTTCTGAAAGGCATCTCACTGACCGTAGAAAAGGGCAAGGTCGTCGTGATCATCGGTCCATCCGGTTCTGGCAAAACGACTTTGCTCCGCTGCCTGAACGCACTGGAAATCCCTTCTGCAGGGAGTGTGCAAATCGGTTCTGTCCAGCTTGATTTTTCCAAAAAGGCAGCCAAGCAGGATATCCTGCGTCTACGCAAACAGACCGGAATGGTCTTTCAAAGCTATAATCTCTTCCCGCACATGACCGCTCGACAAAACGTGATGGAAGGGCCTATTACGGTGAAAGGCGAAAAGCCGGAGAAAGCCAAAGCAAAAGCAGACAAGCTGCTGACCAAGGTCGGCCTGGCGGACAAGCTTGACCATTATCCGGCCCAGCTCTCCGGTGGGCAGCAGCAGCGTGTCGGAATCGCACGTGCGCTTGCCATGGACCCGCAGGTCATGCTTTTTGATGAGCCGACTTCGGCACTGGACCCTGAGTTGGTCGGTGAAGTGCTGAAAGTTATGAAAGAGCTTGCTCTGGAGGGGATGACCATGGTCGTTGTCACGCATGAAATGGCTTTTGCCCGCGAAGTGGCTGACGAGATCATCTTTATGGATCAAGGAGTCATCGTGGAGCGTGGCACGCCGGAGCAGCTTTTCGCTAAGCCGAAAGAAGAGCGGACGCGCCAATTCCTGCAGCATTTGAAATGACCGGCGCTAAAATTGCTCTGCCTCTCCTGGCAAAACCACATACAAAAAGAAAGAAGACACTGCAGCTTCGTCTTCGTATGCGCAGTGTCTTCTTTTCCTTTCTTTTTCTCCTATCCTAAGAACAGCTTAGTCACAGAAGGCGAAAATCAAAAAGATGATCAGGATAATCCAGATAAAGTTACCTTCGAAAAAACTCATACCTATTCCCTCCTCTGCTATTCGGGAAGCGGACTCTATGTGTTCGCCGCTCCCTTTCACAGAATATGAGAGAATCCCCTCCCTTGTATGGATGCCTGTCTACGAGAGGATAAAAACAGCAGAAAAAGGGCTGGGGCTAATACCATTAAGCAAATTTTACAAAGCCTTTATGGTTTCTCTACCTGAACTTAACAAGGAAAATCTATGATAAGACTTGTCAGACCCTACGATGGACATATCGTCCTCCATTGCCGCCCGTTGGCCCCCTTCTAACGGGCGGTCTTTTTTTCCACACACAGCGGTACTTCCCTTGGAAGTGCCGTTTTTTCTTTTGTGGGGAATCCCTCTCCTGTAACATGATAGGATAGATGCAGATGGTTCGTCCCCCCCAAAAAATATTGGCTGGAAAGCGAGTGGATGGCTTTGGAACAAAAAAGACCCGATCTCATCAGACCTGGTAAGTTCACAGTTGAGGCGGCAGCAGATCGACGCCGAAATGAATTTGATTTTCACAACGAGTCTCTGCTCTTTCACCAAAGGCCAATCGATTTTCTTTTTTTCGGAGACTCGATTACTCACTGGTGGGACACAGCTACCTACTTCGGCAGCTTGGGACAAGTGATTGTCAACCGCGGCATTGGCGGCGATACCACCGCGTTTGCCCTGCGCCGCTTTGCTGCCGACGTGCTGCAGCTCCGTCCCGCCTTCGTCATCATTTTGCTCGGCATCAACAATACATGGGCGCTGGATGAATGGCTGCCGCAGGACAGAAAGACACCAGAACAGCTGCACCAAGAGATTTTGACCGAGTTGAAAGAAATGCTGACGCAATCCAAAGCACATGGAATTACTCCCATTCTCTGCTCCCTGTTGCCAACTCGTATGGACCGATATGCCCGGAATGAAATCCGAAATGAATTGGTTGTCCGTATCAATGAATCGCTGCAAGCGTGCGCTCGTGCCCTGGATGTCATCTATGTCGATTACCACCGGCATCTGACAGATCCTGATGGACTGACCCTGCGAAAAGATTTGGCCGATGACGGTCTGCATCCCCACGTGCTGGGTTACAACCTGATGGCGTCCGTTTTGCGGGAAACTCTGAACAGTCACGGTATCCGTATTGGGTAATGCTACTCCATCATCTGTACAAGCTTGCGTGACACGAGCAGCAGCACTAAACCAAGCACAATCGCCAGCACGCCAATCAGACTAAAGACTTCAAAATACCCGAGTGATTGCGTGTAGGCTGCCAGTTGGCCGGCCAGTACATTGGCCACTCCGGTGCTGGCCAGCCAGATTCCCATCAAGAGCGATGCCAGTTTGGCCGGCGCAATCGAGCTCACCATCGAAAGGCCGACAGGGGAAAGAAACAGCTCCCCAAGCGTGTGCATGAAATAGGTCAGGATGATGATGATCATGGGCGACTTGACGGCGATGTGCGTTTCGTCGCTCCCCGTTTGCCAGACAGCCAAAAGTAAAATCATATAGCCGAGCCCAAGCATGACCATGCCCAACCCCATTTTTGTCGGGATTTTTATGTCGCCCTTATCCCGTCCGGCCAATTTGACCCAGAGTATGGAGACGAGGGGGGCCAGCAAAACGATAAAAAACGGGTTGAGTGACTGAAACCAGGAGGTCGGCACTTCCCAACCATCAATCGTTCGATCGACAAATAAATCTGTATAGAGCGTCAGAGAACTCCCGGCCTGCTCAAATCCAGCCCAGAAAAAGACGACAAAGCAAGCCAGAATCACAATGACGGCTGTCCTTTGCTTTTCCTTTTGGGTCAATGGCCGATTGGCTGTCTCCTGCAATTCAGGCACTTCACTCTTGCCGATCGGCTTTTTCCCGATCTCTCCCAAATAGCGGTCCCCCAACAGATTGAAGGCAATCTGTCCCACCACCATTCCGACAGCAGCAGCCAAAAAGCCGTATTTGAATCCGTAGATCACCACATCATTAAACACTGTCTTAAAATATTCTTCAGCTAAAAAGCCGCAAACCAGCGGAGCGATAAATCCGCCGATGTTGATTCCCATGTAAAAGATCGTAAAGGCTGCATCTCGGCGTTTGTCATTTTCCGGATAGAGCTCGCCGACCAGTGTTGAAATATTGGGCTTGAAAAAACCGTTCCCGATGATCAGCAAAGCGAGTCCCAGACAGAGGCCCACCGAACTTGGTATGGCAAAGAGAAGAAAGTTGCCCACTGCCATTGTAATCCCGCCGATCGTAATCGCAGTGCGTCTGCCCAGGAAGCGGTCAGTCAGATAGCCGCCCAGGACAGGCGTAAAGTAGACAGCTCCCGTAAAAAAACCGTAAATACTCATCGCCACGCTCTTGTCAATGCCCAGCCCGCCGCTGACCAGCTCTGTTGTCAGGTATAATGTCAAGAGCGCCCGCATGCCGTAATAGCTGAAACGCTCCCAAAGCTCCGTAAAAAATAGCAGATACAAACCTGGGGGATGCTTCGTTTTTCCTCCCTGTGATTGTATGGCCGTATTCATGCAGATCCCTCCCCGATGCTATCCACTCTCTTATCTTCACAGTCTTTTGGCAATTTTTCGTAGAATGCTTTTCTCACTCTTGATATACTGTTTGTAAAAAAGTGGAGGATTATACGAGTTGGAGAAACCTATACTGAAAACGGCCCTTTACAGTTTTTTGATCGGCTTTGCGCTCTGTATCATTTTTCTTCCGATCGGAGTGGATCATATCCCCTGGTTTTTCGATCTCGATACGAGACTTGGCTATACCGATTACTTTTACTTGATCGCCCGCTACGCGTTAATGTTTTCGATGGCGTGTACCCTTGCCGTCACACTCCTGCTCTTTCATCAGAAGCGCAGTCATTCCAATCCATTGGTCAAGTTTGTCGTGGAATGGATCATCGAACCGCTGTACTCCCTGTTTATTGGTTTTGCCTCTGTCACCTTGATCGGTTTTGTCATCAGCTTTCTGTTCTCAGCTTTTCTGTTGGTGCGCAATTGGTTGTTGTGATTTCATGATCCACCGATATCCCTTCGTGAATCTCACTTGATGTTGAAAGAACCCGCATTTACTGTTTTTTAACAAAAAAAGAACTGCCCTCCTGAACCCGCCGCTCATTTGTTAGACACCGCTAACAACGGGAGGTGCAGTTCATTCCAGGCAGTTCTTTTTCTTATCTCACACCGGGTCATGTTCGTGCTCTGACCGCAGAATGTATTGTTGCAATTCTTCATAAAAGGTCGGGTTGCAAGCCATTACGCTGCTTTTTTGATCAAAAGGCAGTGGTTTTCCGTCCATCGAGGTTACCCGGCCGCCTGCTTCCTCCACCAGAATGCGTCCCGCTCCAAAGTCCCACGCATTGAGGGAGAGACTGACATAGCCATCCAGGCGTCCTGCGGCCACATAGGACATCTCCAACGCGGCACTTCCCAAAAGACGCATGCCCCGCACCTTTCCGGCCAGTTTTTTGACAATCTGGTCGATCCCCATTTGCTCAGCCTGCTTGTTCCAAAACACACTGGTGCAAAGCAAGGCTTCCTCCAAGGTCACGGTCTTTTCCAGACGCAATCGCTGTCCATTTAAAAAAGCGCCTTGCCCTTTCACTGCATGAAACATCTCGTCCCGGGACGGATCATAGACGACCCCGATCAATCCTTCCCCTTTGTGGTAGACGGCGATGGAAACCGCGAAGTTGATATGCTGATGAACAAAATTGGTCGTTCCGTCGATTGGGTCAATCACCCAAAGCGTTTCGTACTGGCGGGGGTCACCTTTAAATGTACTTTCTTCACCCAAAATGCCATGCTCTGGAAACTGGCGCAATATCGCATCGATCACGTGCTTCTCTACCTCTTGGTCTACGGCTGTAACAAGATCGGAAGCGGAGGTTTTATATTCCACCGTAAACGGCTGCTTCATTCGTTTGAGACTGAGTTCGCCCGCGCTCCGGGCGCAGTCCAGAGCCAGTTCCTTGAGTGTCTCCAAAGTTGTTGCCTGCACATGTATCGCCACCCACATCTTGACTTTGCCTTTAGTGTACCATACTTTCCCTGTTGGTACACCCTACGCTTGCACGCGTAAAGTGTGCTCTGATAAGCCTGGGACATCTGCTTGCTCCCTTTTGTTTCTTCCCATTCTCGTAAAGACGTCCGAAATGCAACTACGTCTGTTTTTCGTCTCTATCTTTTCTCGACTGCTTTTAAGTCCGCGCAACGTGGCCGTAGTGAGAAGAATCATATTTCCCTGCTTGGCTCCGTATTCCGCCCTGCGGGGAGGACTCACTGTCCGCTCCTCAGCGGCTGGCGGGGGTCCGCAAAAGCCGCATCGCTCCGAGGTCATCCCAAGGTTGCGGCCCTGTTTCCCGCCATCCGCTGCTCCGCTGAGCTGGGCTCCACAGTCGCACCGCAGGGAAACATGATTCTTCTCCGATCTTCCTGCTCCTACCCGCTTTTTAAAATATGAAAAGCAAAATCGTTTAGGAAGAAAAAGAAGATTACTTTTCATAAGGCTCTGTTAAAGGTAAATGTTGATAATTACAGTTTGCGACTGGCAAAATTCAATGTGTAGTTCTTTTTCCCGTTTTCAGGCTTATTCGTTATCATTGAAGGGATGGTGTATATTTTTATGGAGCTGAGAGATTTAATCAATTTTCTAAATAAATTAGAGAAAAGTAAAATATTTTATAAGCTCAATAAAGTGAGGGATGAAGCAATTATGGTTGAAATTGCAGTTCCAGGACAACGTTGGGAAGTTGAATTTATGGATGACGGAACAGTAGAGATAGAAAAATTTTTGACACTCCCCATGCCTAAAGGCAGGGGATTCTTGGGTAGTCACTCCTATCGGAGTGAAATTCACCAAGCTATCCCTGTGTGTCCCACAGTTCAGTTGGCTATGCCAACAGTCGAAGTCCTTCTTGCTCAATATTGATGGCTGCGTTTTCGTCACGATCATGCTTCATACCACATTTCGGGCAAGTCCATTCTCGAAGGTTGAGGTTTTTCACGTCTTTGTTTCGGTATCCGCAATTTGGAGTGGAGCAGAGTTGGCTGGAAGGGAATTGCTTCCCGACAATGGAGATCGTTCTACCATACCATTCCGCCTTATACTCCAGCATCGTGCGAAATATAGACCATGAAGCATCCGCAATGGATTTTGCCAGCTTGTGATTTTTGACCATATTTTCCACTTGCAAGTCTTCCAAACAGATCACTTGGTTTTCGTTAATCAGCTTGGTTGACAGCTTATGTAGGAAGTCATTGCGGGTATTTGCAATCTTTTCATGCAAACGAGCTACTTTGATGCGTGCTTTGTTACGGTTTTTACCGCCTTTTTGCCTACGTGATTGAATTCTTTGCCACTTCGCCAGTTGTTTTTCATACGTACGATAGTACTTGGGATTTGCTACCTTCTCACCAGTAGACAGAGTGGCGAAATCCTTGATACCAAGATCAACTCCTACAATCTGTTCTATTTGCGGATGTGGTTGAATATCAGTCTCGCACAATACCGACACAAAATATTTTCCCGAAGGATTTCGTCTGATCGTAGCCGATAGGATACGTCCCTCGACTTCTCTTGATTTTGCATACTCAACCCATCCAAGTTTAGGAAGTTTGATGCGATTTCCTTCTATTTTGATATTCATTTTGCATGTGTAGGATTGTTTCGGGTTCTTCTTGCTTTTGAATTTGGGAAAGCCTTTTTTCTCTTTGAAAAACTTTTTGTAAGAAGAATCCAAATCTTTCAATGTGGATTGCAAGGCAGTCGAATCCACTTCCTTCAGCCATTCGATCTCTTTTTTTAGTTGTGTAAGCATGGCAGAGCATTCGTGGTAGTTGAGCGTTTTCTTTTCCTGTTCGTAAACATTTTTCCGTTTTGCAAGGAAGTGATTGAATACAAAGCGAGTACAGCCGATTGTTTTATTGATGAGCATCACTTGTTCTTTGTTTGGATATAGACGAAATTTGTACGCTCTGTGCATATTCAATCACTCCTTTCCTTTTGAGACTCAATGTATTTCTTAATCACATCCAGTTGAACAGTTCCAACGGTGGCAACAAAGTAGGAGTTTGTCCATAGCGAAGGGAGCCTGCTTTTGAGATGTTTAAATTCCATTCGCAACACTCTGGATGTATAGCCCTTCAAATGTTTTACGACTCGGTGAATTCCGAATTGTGGGTCACACTTGATGAGTAAATGAACGTGGTCGGGCATGATCTCCATTCCAACAATTTCGGTACGTAGTTCCATCGCCTTTTCAAGAAACAACTCTTTTAATCGAATGTCTACAGGTTCTTTCAAAACCTTTTTACGATACTTTGGACAAAAGACAACGTGATATTTACAGTCAAATATGATATTGTGGTTGCTTTCCACTGATCTACTCAAAACCATCACCTATGGTTAATTATACCACATCTCGTTAGATATATGGTACACATCTAACAACGATGCAAAAAAGGACTATTTTTTGTTTGCTCTTAGCATCCCCTAACGAGGATATAGAGCAAAGTTCCTTATATCCCCATAGCTAAAGCAAGGGGTTTTACGGAGCGAATGATAATTATTCTACTACCGCAAACATTTGTGCTGTAAATAGGGAAACCAGAATTGTATCGGGTTTCCCTTAATTTCTTTAAATTATTAACATTAAACTTTAACACAGCCTTTCATAAAGAAGATGAGGTCTGATCAAAAGCCAACTGTTTACTCCTATTCTTCATCGCTTCCACTCACAAATTTTTATAACGCACCGGCTTCGAGAAGAAGCATGGTTCCCTGCGTTGCGACTGTGAAGCCCTGCCCCAGCGGAGGGGGATTCGCAGGATAAAGGAGCGCAACCTTGGGATGACCTCGGAGCGGTGCGGCTTTTGCGATCCCCTGCGAATCCCCCTGGAGCTGACAGTTCATACATCGGCGGGGGCGGAATACGGAGCTGAGCAGGGAAACATGCTTCTTCTCACTCCGGCTCCGTTTCCAACAAAATTTGTTTGGAAGGCAGAAAAATGGGCATTCATAATCACTTTTCTCCCCAACAAAGATGAACGGGAGACCCGATCAGGCCCCCCGTCCGTCCTTGCCATTTCGCATCGAATAGCGGTTAACAGCAACGGGTCACGCCGCCTTTTTCATAACGCTCTCGAAGTGCGTACATGTAGTACTCTCTCTCCGTCATCGGGAAAAAGCCAGGCTTGGCATGTGTTTGATACCAATGCCGCAGATAACGATCATAGTCCGGCATCCCGAAGATGGTCTTGATGTTCGAGCTTATCTGACGAAGGGACTTCTTGATCGCTCTCCACCTTTTTCTCATGCTACCGAATGCCCATTTCCGTCATAGTAGTTATCCCCTTTGGATTGAATGTACGGAGATTCATGCAGCTCGTACTTCTTCCCGCGTAGGATATTGATCCATAAACGAACGCCGTCGGCAATAATTCCGATGGTGATCAGCATGAAGATCGCACAAACTACTGCGTCGATCTGGTCATTGAGAATCATCTTCTGCGCAGCTTCTACCGTTTTAACGCCAGCAGGCAGTGTTCCTGCATCCAGCGCCTTTTGGAAGACATTCGCATGCGCCAGAAAGCTGATTTTGGGATCAGCATGGAACAGCTTTTGCCAAGCAGCCGTCAGTGTCGCAGAGGTAAGCCAAACCATCGGCAGCAGGGTGACCCAAGAGTAACGGGCTTTGCCCATTTTGAAAATCAGCGTCGTACCGACGACGAAAGCGATCGCCGCCAGCATCTGGTTGGCAATACCGAACAGCGGCCACAGCGTGTAGATGCCCCCCAGGGGATCGACGACACCCTGATAGAGGAAATAACCCCAGCCTGCAGTAATGACAGCAGAACCGATCAGGTTGCCAGGCAGCCAGTCTACCTGTTTCATTTTCGGGAAGATGTTGCCCAGCATGTCTTGCACCATGAAACGTCCAACACGGGTTCCCGCATCGATGGTCGTCAGAATAAACACGGCTTCAAACAGGATTGCGAAGTGATACCAAAAGCCCATTAAAGCCTTTCCGCCCAAAACAGAGGCGAAGATCGTCGCCATCCCGATTGCCAGAGAAGGCGCCCCACCCGTACGGGACAGAATCGTTTTCTCCTGAATATCGTCCGCCAGGGTGGTAATCATATCCGGCGTAATCGTGTAGCCCCAGCTTGAGATCGTCTGGGCAGCCGCAACTGCATCCGCCCCGATCACAGCACCCGGCGAGTTAATGGCGAAGTAGATACCCGGTGTCAGCACGCAAGCGGCGATCATGGCCATGATGGCAACAGCCGACTCCATCAGCATTCCGCCGTAACCGATCAGCGGCGCGTGCGTTTCTTTGGCAATCATCTTCGGAGTCGTACCGGATGAGACGAGCGCGTGGAATCCGGATACGGCCCCGCAGGCAATGGTGATAAACAGGAACGGGAACAGGTTCCCGGCAAAAACAGGACCCGAACCGTCAATGAATTTGGTCAGAGCCGGCATTTGCAGCGGCGGCAGTGTAAATACGATCCCCACTGCCAGTACCGCAATGGTACCTACTTTCAAAAACGAGCTGAGATAATCACGCGGCGCCAGCAGCAGCCAGACCGGCAGGACAGAGGCGACAAATCCGTACACAATGATCATCCAGGCAAGCTGAACCTTGCTGAAGGTAAATGCCGGTCCCCAGGTTGGAGAAGCCGCAACCATTTGTCCCCACCAGAGGGAGACGAACAGGAGCGCAAGCCCGATGAGTGAACCTTCCATGACTCGGCCCGGACGGATAAACCGCATGTACAATCCCATCAGTATGGCGATGGGCAGCGTCATAAAGATCGTAAAGGTCGCCCACGGAGAATCTGCAAGCGCATTCACAACAACCATTGCCAGTACAGCAATCAGAATGATCATGATGGCTACGATACCAACGAGCGCAAGTGCTCCGCCGAACGGCCCAATCTCTTCCTTGGCGATTTGACCAAGCGACTTGCCATTGCGGCGCATGGAGCCGAACAGAATAATAAAGTCCTGAACCGCTCCGCCGATCACCACCCCGACGATAATCCAGATGGTTCCCGGCAGATACCCCATCTGCGCAGCCAAGGTCGGACCAACCAGCGGTCCTGCACCGGCGATCGCAGCGAAGTGGTGACCGAACAAAACCCATTTGTTTGTCGGCACAAAATCCTTGCCATCGTTGTTGACCTCTGCTGGGGTTGCTCGATTGTCGTCGAGGCCCATGATTTTTTTAGCAATAAACCGGCTGTAGAAACGATAAGCAACGGCATAAGTACAGATAGCGGCTGTCAGTAGCCAGAACGAGTTGACTGATTCACCGCGCGACAGAGCCAGAAAGCCGAAGCCCACAGCTCCAAGCGCGGCAACCCCACCCCAGATCAGGACTGAGAGAAGCCATTTCTTCATACCTTTCTCCCCCTTCATTATAAAATAAATAGGAACATGAGGAATAAGACCTCACCCTACCCTACCATGAGGGGGACAGGAGATGTACACAAATTGTCTGAACAGTAAAAAATCACGCACGAAAGGAGAAAAAGAGGGGTTGAAAGGAAACAGCTCGGTCTATTAAAAACCGAGCTGTTTTTTCAATTCCTTTACGACATTTCGACTCACCGGCACTTCTGTTCGCTTCGCATCCTGCATGACCAGGTAGACTGCCCCTTTAAACCAGGGTACCAGTTCGGCCGTACGGTAAAGATTGACGATAAAGGCGCGATGCGTGCGAAAAAACTGCTGAGCAGACAGCCGACTCTCCAATTCCTGGAGGGTAAAGGATGTCGCGTACTGCTCGGACTCCGTATAGATAGTGGCACAGCGTCCATCTACTGTGGCAAAGACGATTTCGTTGGGATCGATCAACATGATTTTTCCGTTGCGCTCAACAGGGATGCGCCGCGGCTGCTGCTCGGCGAGCACCGACTTCAGCAGATTGTGCAGCTTTTGCTCCAAACGGGGCGCCTCCGGTTCATCACTTTCCCCCTTGGGCCGCAGTCTTCTCACCCGGCTGATGGTCTTCTCTAATCTGTGTTCACTAAACGGCTTGACAATGTAGTCGACTGCTTCCGTCTCAAATGCGCGGACGGCGTGGATTTCGTACGCGCTGGCAAAGATAATGACGGGGGGACGGGCCATTAATTCCAGAAGCTCCTCTCCAACGTCTACCCCGTCGCGATCATGCAAATGGATGTCCAAAAAAACAGCGTCAGGCTCCGCTTCCGGGATGCATTCGATCGCCTCATCCCCGCTCGCGGCCTCGCCAATCACCTCTACGTCGGCAAACTGCTCCAGCAGATAGCGCAGCTCCTGTCGCGCCGGTGTCTCATCATCCACGATGAAGACTTTCAGCATTCACTTTCACCCCCAATGGCAATTCAATAACGCAGGTCGTCCCCTGCCCCAGCTCACTCTCGATCACGATACCGTGTGGTTGTCCGTAAATCGCGTGCAGACGACTCCTCACGTTTGACAGTCCAATTCCCGAAAGCTTCCGCTTGCCGTTCTCTGCGGGAGGCGGCGTAACGAAGGGGTCTTGTGTCAACCCCACACCATTGTCAGCGACGATCAATTGCAAGACCTGGCTGTTTTTCAGACGCGCTGTAATTTTGACGGTGCCGCCCTCGCGTTTGGGCAAAAGCCCGTGCTTGATCGCGTTTTCTACCAGCGGTTGCAGGACAAGTCCAGGAACGACGTACCGTTCAACCCCCGGCTCAATCTCGTACTCGACTTTGAGCTTGTCGCCAAAACGGGCACGCTCGATCGCCAGGAATGCCTCGATATGCTCCAGTTCCTCCGCCAGAGTGACAAAGCCCCCGCTGTCGTGCAGGTTGCGCCGGAAATACTCGCCGAGGTGGATCAACAGCTCACGCGCCTGCTCCGGGCGAAAACGAATAAAGGAAACAATCGTATTGAGTGCATTAAACAAAAAATGCGGATTGATTTGCGCGTGCAAAGCCTTGATTTCCGCGTCAGCCAATAGACGCGCCTGCTTTTCCAGATCAGCCAGCTCCAACTGGGTGGAGATGAGATTGCCCAGTCCTCTCACCAGCTCCAGATCGACCGCGGACAGCTTCCGGGAGCGATCCTGATACAGCTTCAGCACACCTGCCACCTCGCCACGCTTGCGCATCAGGGGAACGAGAATCGCGCTGCGCAGCGTACAGTTTCCCTCCTTGCAGCCAATCTCTTCTTTGTTTCCGGCGATTTTCACCTCTTTGGTCTCCAGAACCTGTCTGGTCGCCTTGGTCGTAATCTCCTCCCCTACGACGTGATGGGACGCACCTGCCCCGACATGGGCGAGAACCGTTTTGGTATCCGTAATGGCCACGGCAGCCACTCTTGTTGTACAGAGAATTTCTTCAGCAACTCTTTTGGCTGATTCGTAGGTCAGACCTTGCCGGAGATAGGATAGGGTCTTGTCTGCCACCTGCAGAGTCCGCTGCGCCTGGAGAGCGCCGATCCGATCCTCTTCGGTTTTGGCCAGATCGATAATGATGATGAGGATCGCAATCCCCAGCGCATTGACGACAGACATCGGCACACTGATTGCCTTTACTAAAGCCAAAGCGCTTACATAAGGCTTTGCTACCAAAAGAATGATCCCCATCTGTATCCACTCTGCCACGAAGCCCACTGCCATCGCTGTCGTCCAGCGGATTTCCCTCGTTCTGCGAAACCGATACACCAAGCCTGCCAGCACACCTTCACTGATCGTTGAAATCGCACAGGCCAGATCGGTAAACCCTCCCAGTGTGTAGCGGTGAATCCCGGCGACCAGTCCCGTCGCCAATCCGACCCACGGGCCCGCAAGAAGACCTGCGACAATGGTACCGATGACTCGCGAGTTGGCGATCGCATCTTCATACCAGATCCCGTTGTAGGTACCGAGGATGGATATGCCGGAAAAGATCAACACCATTACGGCTTTGTCCTTGTAAGTGGCCCGCTGGTTGAGCAAGCTGCGAAATGCTTTCACCCGGGTAAATAACAGGGCAGCAACAACCAGCACTGCGGTTCGTTCAGCCAAAGGGATCATGAGTGCCAGATTCATTCTTGTCGCTCCTCTACGAGACTGTTTTCCTACATTATTGCTAGGGAGTCGATTTCAGGTCAAGTCATTCGTCAGGCTTGCCTGAAAAATACAACAAAAACGATCGGCGGCGAACATTAGGTCCAATGATAAGTCAAGTCATCCACAGAGAAAGCGCCGACAGCTTTCACCGTCGGCGCTCCCTGGGCAAAACGATTACAGATTTTCCTGGCAGACAATTACCTAAATCCTCATCCTCGCAGCCAATTACAGATTTCCCCGCAGCTCCTGCTCTCTTTCCAATGCCTCAAAGAGCGCTTTGAAATTGCCGTTTCCAAAGCCGCGCGCCCCTTTTCGCTGAATGATCTCGACAAACAGCGTAGGACGGTCGACGATCGGTTTGCTGAACAACTGCAGGAGGTAGCCTTCATCATCCCGATCCACAAGCACTCGCAGCTCTTTCAGGGCTTCGATATCCTCATCGATCTCTCCGACCCGCTCCTTCAGCTCCTCATAATACGTGTCCGGCACATAGAGGAAGTCTACCCCGTTGGCCCGAAGCTGAGAGACAGTTTTCACGATATCATTGGTCAAAAGAGCGATATGCTGGACACCAGGCCCCTGGTAAAACTCCAGGAACTCCTGGATCTGTGATTTGCGGCGGCCTTCCGCCGGCTCGTTGATCGGGAACTTGATGCGCCCGGTTCCGCTCTGCATCACTTTTGACATCAACGCCGAGTACTCCGTAGAGATATCCTCATCGCTAAAGTTTTGAATCGCGGTAAAGCCCATCACTTTGGAATAGTACTCTACCCACTCGTCCATCACTTCCACATTACCGACGATATGGTCAATACCGATCAGACCCGTATCGGAGGACGAAACCGGAGACTCAAATTCACGGAAGCCTGGAAGGAACGGGCCGTTGTAGTTTTTCCGCTCAATAAAGGAATGAATGTTATCCCCATAGGTGCCAATGATCGCTTTTTTCACTGTACCGAAGGAATCGGAAAACTCGGTAGGCTCCATGATCGGAATGGCACCACGCGAAACAGCTTCTTGATAGGCCTGCTCGCAATCATCGACACGCAGCGCCACGTCCTTTACCCCATCCCCGTGAATGCTGACAAATGAATTGATCGGGCTCTCTGGTGTCAAGGCACCTGAGAGGACAAAGGTGAGATGATTTTGCTTCAGTACATAAGAAACCTTATCTCGCGAGCCTGTTTCCAGTCCTGAATAGGCCACAGCCTGAAAGCCTAACCCTTTGGTAAAATAATGCATGGCCTGTTTGGCGTTCCCCACGTAAAACTCTAGGTAATCCCAGTCTTGAATGGGAAAGAAATCGGTATTGCTGCTCATTCTACTTCTCCCTCCGATTTTTTCAAATTTTTGTATGATTGGGATGATTTTGTCGTTAACTTGAGATTACATGGAAGCGCTTACTCCTTGCAAGAACACGGAATAACGCGAAAACGCCCCACAGCATTCATCCAATAAAGTACGCATGATCCGCTTTGCTTGGTACAATGTAGGAAGAAAAAGACGAGAAACTTTCAGGAGGACTCATCCATGAATGAATGGAGTCAAATGGCAAAAGACCAATGGGATCAATTCGCTGCAGATTGGCATAAGCGCAGCGAGAACATGTGGGAAAAAGGAAGTCGTCGAACGATCCTCCCCCTGTTCACCCGCTTTGTCGGTCCGAAGAGCGGTCCCGTCCTTGATGCCGGCTGTGGAGATGGGTATGCCAGTTGTAAACTTGCAGTCGGCGGCTATCAGGTAACAGGGGTAGATATTGCCGGGGAAATGATTCGTTTGGCCTATGACCGGGTAGATGACCGGGTAAAAAATAGTCCGTTTCCTCCACAGTTCCAAACGGGAGATGTTTCTCAGCTTCCTTTTGAGGATGGGAGGTTCAGCGGCATTCTCTGCATCAATGTAACAGAATTTACGCCCTCTCCATTAGCCGCCCTGCAAGAATTTCATCGCCTTCTTAAACCGGAAGGAATCCTGCTTCTCGGCATCCTCGGTCCTACTGCAGGTCCCCGAGGACATAGCTATCGGCGTCTGTACGGAGAAGCGACAATCCAGAACACCATGATGCCCTGGGAAGCGAAGCAGCTGGCAGAAGAAAACGGCTTTACTCTCCTGGAAGAAGAGCCTGTCTACAAGGAAGGTGTTCCCGCCAGTTTGGCCCAACCATTACCGGTAGAACTGAGAGAAGCGCTCAGCTTTCTTACCTTATTCGTATTGAAAAGAGGCTGACGCTGGCAAATTCGGTTGGTCCAATGTACTTTTTAGCGCTTTTATGCACTTCATAAGCAAGGCAGTCCTTCCTACCGAGACTCTTGTTTGTCATTTGATTAGTCCGTGTTGCGCATTTTAAGAAAGAGATAGCAAACTACATCGAATACTACAATTGTAAGCAAATCAAACAAAATTAAAAGGCTTGAGTCCCGTACAATACCGAACTCAAGCCCTACATGTTCTTGATTAAAAATACGTGTCTACCTTTTTGGGGTCACTTCAGCTCTTTTTGCACATGTGCCCAAGACTGTTTTTATATTTTATTACACTGAGCGCTTTCACGTGCCAACGACTTTTCTGAAAAGCTACTGGGAGTCGCTTTCTTCAAGGACAAGGTCATCTTGTAGCACACTGATCACTTCCGTCTCCAGTTGATAGTCAAACTTGGTTCCGTCTTCTGCTTCCAGAATAAGCTTCTCCGTTTCCTCCCGGACAATTTTTACAGGCCCGTTTTTAGATGGGGTATAGATATCATGCTGTTTCAAATTGCCCCGATCTTCATCCATATACGAAACCACCAATAATCCCTGTTCAATATTATCAAAATATGCTCCCGCCGAAATAATCACCAGCTTATCATTCACTTTGCCATACCATTGGTTTACAAGCTTGATATTGTGATAAGCAGGGGGGATCACCGGATCATCTTCTATACCTGAGGGGAACGTCGAAGTCTCCCCAAGTGAGATCTTCCCTTCTGCAACAAATTGATTCAAACTTCGGCCTTTTTCTGCCCTTTTTCCCTTCCGGGCTTCTTCGTATTCAGCAATGTCCTTCTCCAGGACTGCCCTTTTTTCCGGAAATAAGTTTTTTATCTTATCTAGTTCTTCTCTATCCGGGTTTACGTATTGATGAGCGAATGCAAAAACTGGTACAACAACGGTTGAAAGTGCTACGAGAATGTATAGAAGATACTTTTTAGGCAACTTCCCAATTCCCATGACTTACTCCCTCCCTCAATAAATTAATGTTTTCGCCGTTTTTCTCGCTGTTTCACATGTTTTCATCTTTGACGCACGAAGCGCTCCTAATTTAAATACCCGTAATCATTGCCACTTCATGTCACTAGAATATCTTAACCTTTGAGCTGTTCTGGAATCAGAATTTAATTGGTCGTACAATTGTGTCCAACCTTGCAAAGGTGTATTGTTGGTACCAGAACAGCCTCCAACCTGCTCACATGCCTGATATTGGGTTAATGCTCCACTAATATCCATTCCATTTTTATATTTATCTGCATAAAGAGATAATTTTTGCCACTGCCTAGCGTTGCTTCCTGTAGTGTTATATATTTGTGGCATTACTAGTGCTGAACTAGCGCCATAGCTGATATAATAAAGATCATCTACTGACCAAGTGTTACCAGATACGCACTTCGTACTCGGAGAATATGTGCCAGAGGTTGGACATCCGGCTGCATCTCCGAAGTTATAAAATAGACGAGAATCAGTATTATCGTCGTAGCCCTCTACCCAATCTAAAGTTGCAGCAGCACTGTTATAGCCTACTTCCATATCATTTCCTCCGTATATTCTTACCTGGCTACCGATCCCTAACTCATCCTTCACCTTTCTATGGACAGTGCCTACCATACTCCCCCAAACACTTCCTGCTGTGTAATTGACCAAGCTACCATAATTGTTTGTTCCTACAACAATTTTGACGGTCGAATCTGTATCACTGCCTGTACAATTGTAGTACCCCTGTCCAAATTGAGCAACTAAGTCAACAATTTGCCTGTTTGTCTGGAAATTCCCAAATAAACTTGCCCCCCAATCCCCGGCAGAATTCTTCCGTTGTTGTCCTAAAGCTAAAATTACTAAATTGTCCTGTATCCCAGAAGTGTTTTTATCCCTAGTACCGAGTGAGCATCCCAAATTATACATAGCCGATAGTGATGTTTTTGTCACATAGTAACTTGTTGTATAGAGTGGAGCACTTGCAGCTGAAGTTGGTTTAATACCAACCAATACATATGTCCACGTGCTCACCAGAATCATAATAATGAGTAGAGAACGTTGCTTACTACACCTCAAAAAACACATCATGGTCTCCTCCTATCTTTATTGTATCCAAAAAAATAAAACATTTTACTAAATTACAACATTTATCGGGCGTTTAGTAAGAAATTGTTTAAAACTCGACTTACGGAAACGGCTGAAACATCACTTTATTTTTCGATTGGAATGTCGCTTTCTCGTCTCTGATCCACTTCCTTCCGAGGCGTCATACTCTCATTTGGTCGAGCAGCAATTATGAAATTGATTCTCATAATAAAACTTCCTCCTTTGTGTCACTTTTTTAAAAATTACACTATTGGTGCATGTTCAAAAAGGAGGAGTACCGATGCCTCACTGACAAACAACCAAATTCTAAACGATTACAGCAAACGATGGGCGATTGAAAGTACTTTCGTACCATGAATGGGAAAGTTTCGTTAGATCGCTATCAAGTGAGAAATGCTCGCACAATTGACCGTTATTGGATTCTTGCTTTGTTTTCCGCTGTTTTTTGCATCCATATTGGTCAGGGACAACTGATTGTTGGGTTGAATCAGTGGCAGCAAAGCCAAATGTTCAGTTAGATTGATTTCGTATTTTTCCAAACGAAATCTGGGGACTCGCTAGAACAAATCAAAAAACAGCTTCAAGTAGCCTAAGGGGACATTCCATTCCTACCCACTGTAAAATTTTTGAATCGATTATGGGCAAGTACAGAAATAAGATTCTTTACATTGATGAAGTATTGATGTACAATTTTTCTGAGTTTTTACCTATCCACCCAGTCAGAAGCTCTGCAAGGGGCAAGACATGGGGGATGTGTAGGAACTCTTTTTTCATTCGTTCGGCGACCTGATCGGCTGCATTGCCAATTCACCTCCTTTCAAGAAAACTTTTGTTGCGAAGACCGATGCTTTAGCAAAATTTCAAAACCAAATAAAAAAAGGTGACTTGTCCTTACCACAAGCAAATTGGTGGAACAAAATGAAACTATCGAATTTCTACAATTCAAAAAATAGGATTAAATGCAAATATTTCCAATTTCATTCTGAATGTTCTTGAAAAATTTGTCAATAGGTATTTTCTTTGGCAGAAGGACATTTACAGAAATTGTTGCATTCTCTTAACTTTTGCAGCTTTCCTTTGCTTACACTTGCTTCCTATGCCGAAATAAACCACCCCACCGTCGGAACGCCCGCAAGTAATAAAACCCGGTCTCGACTTTCTCAACATGCCGATCCCTATATGATCTCTCCACCAGTTGCCTGTCAGCTACAATGCGACTTGGCTCTTACCTCGGTTGGACTTTCACCAGCTAGCAATTAACGGCTTGTTTGGCGAGCAAAAAAGAAAAAAGGTGCCCACGGGACACCTTTTTTCTTTTTTATTGCACCGGAATGACCACCTGGTTGGCAGCCATCCACATTTCTTTACTTCGCATCAACTGCGCGATTGTCGTTTGCTCCACACCATACAAGGACTGATAGAGACGCTGGGTGTCCCGTAAATCATTGTAGGTCAGGTACGGATAATCCGGTCTGCCGAATGAATTGTCCGGGAACCAGGCGTAATGAAGGTCCCCATTTTGGGTGATCCACTTCTCGCCCAGGTTCGTGACACCATAGAGCATAATATTGGCCAGCTCTTTGTCAGTGGGATCATGGAATTTCATGTACATTTTCCACAGAAAGTTAATTTCTGCCAACTGATGGTTGAGTGAAACATGTGTCGGCGTGTGCGGCACTGGATGAGTGTAATCAGCCACTAGCCAACCGTCTTGGGGACCGCTTACAACATAGTGATTTTGACTGGCATGGTCGCGCAGGTATTTGGCGTATTTTTTCGCTGAATCGCAGAATTGGCTGTCGTCATAAAGCTTGCAGCCCTCCAGCAGCATCTCGGCCATCCCCGTATTGAAACGGGTATCGTAAAAGCCATCCTGGATACCGTAATCTTCATAGAGCCACTGCGATAACGGATAGGACTTCCAGTGCCCATCCGGCTCCTGATTGCGGACAGCCGTGTCCAGCATGATATAGGCCATGTTTTGCGAGGCTCGGTCACTCGGGTTGGCAAGCAGAGAGCGAACAATGTAATTTTCCGGGATTCGCCAATAGGCATTGGCTGTATAGGGTACATAAGTGGACGGGCTGGCATAATAGTAACCGTCGTAGAGCCATTTTGCTTTCTCCGAGAAATCTCTGCTCAGCCACAGATTGGACATCGGCTGGTTATCCCACGCCACCTGAGGGGAGCGCGACTCCATATACCACCACTCGCTGACGATGCCGGGCTTGACTGGAAGATTGACCTCGAGAATCAATCGAAACCATTCTTGTTTAACCGTAATCGGCGCGGCCAATTCCTTTTTTTCTTCGATCGTCGTGTTTCCGAGGGGCTGATATACGATCGGCGCTCCTATCCAGTAATAACGGCTGGGCGACTCGATAAAACCGGGGGTTAGCGGCAGACTTTGCAGATTTAGCAAGGAAAGTATGTTCCATTGCCGGGCTTGCCCCTCCTGGTTCATGACGTGCCGAAATACCGCCCCCTCAGAAGGCACAGGAACGTTGATCAGATGAGACTGCGCCTCTAGCTGTCCTTCCAACCGATATGCTCGATAAATATCCCCGTTTTTGAATTGATATACTTTTGTCTGTAAGGTTCCTCCTGCCACAGGTACGCTCTCTTCCGAAACCAACGGCTTTTCCCACTGGAAGGCTGTCGACACAGTAGAAAACCCTGTAAGCGTAATTAAGAGTGATACACACAGTATCAAAAAGAAATTTCTTGCTCTGGTCATTTCATCCCCCTTGTTCAGAAGGTTTGCAAACTCGCTCTGTCTGCTTCCGGAGTAACTTCCACGCCACTGTAAGTATATTACACATTCTCTTTGGATTTCCTTTATTTCATGACAATTTTGATCAGAAAGAACCATAACTCTGCATCATTCGACAGGCCCTGGGCACATCAGGATTCGTACAAAAAAGCGCCCCTGGTCCTGCTTGCTTGGCAGGATCGGGACGCTGCTGTTCAAAAGAAATGGTTTATTTCGACAATACACGTTGAATATTTTGGTAGCTGGCCTCAAGCTGCTGGTCAACCACACTCGCCTCTTGTACATGATGAACCAATGCTTCGTTCATTTCCTCCAATGCCAGCTTAGCCTTCTGAACCTGGGCCTCATTCTCGTCAGCGAAACGCTTTTGTTGTTGAATGATTTCCATGACGCCCGCCGTCTCTTCACTCACATCACGCAAGGCTTGCACGATGCTGTCCATCTTCCCGGCCGCTTCCTTGCTGGTCGACAAGCCTGATTGGATGGCGCTTCCGCTTTTTTCACTGTTGGCGATCGCTTCTTTTGTTTCTTCTTGAATTTTTCCAATCAGCTCGGCAATATTTTTGGTCGAATTCGCTGTCATTTCAGCCAGTTTCCGCACCTCGTCTGCTACGACGGCAAAGCCTCGTCCCTGTTCACCGGCACGAGCTGCCTCAATAGCGGCATTGAGTGCCAGGAGGTTCGTCTGGTTGGCGATATCGCTGATCACTTGCACGATGCTGGTAATCTCGGAGGAGCGATCCTCCAGTCTGCTCATCGATGCAGAGGTGCTGGCCGATTGCTGTTCAAGGAGGCTCATCACTTGGACGACCTCAGTCATAGCGAGCCTGCCTTCATTGGCACGCTCGACGGATTGCATACAGATACCTGTCAGACGTTCTCCGCGAGAAAAGAGATGGTTTGCCGACTGATCCGTCTCAGCAGTGATGCCCTGGATTTTGTCCACGATTTCTCTCATCTTGTTCGCCAGTGCATCGAGCGATCCATGCTGATCGTTTACGCGGCCATGCTGCTGGATAATGGCACCCATTTGTTCATAAACGGCAAGCAATTCTTCTTTCAGCTCTGCCTGATTTTCCTGTACGGGTTCTGCCACGGCTACTGCTGTCGCAGCTACCTCCAATTGGCCCGCTTCCTGGTTCTTTTTCTTCCAAAACATCAACAACACTCTCCTTTTCTCGTGAAAAACGTTTGCTTGTTTTTCAAAAAATAGAATGCAACAGCCTGCAGCCTGCCAAACGACAGCTACAAGCATTTTTGGAGACTAGCTTTCGTAATTTTCGCGATGGGCAAACGCACGCGATTCCATAATTCCCGGATGCTGCTTCGCCAAATGAAGCAGGTTTTCCAGGTAGAGAAAATGGCCTTCCAGCACTTCCACGTCTTTTCGGGTAAATTGTTTCGCCTGCAGATACTGCTGCATTTCCAGAGCATAGCGTTCCAATTTGTCGTAAAAATCATTAGCTCTGAGCATCTGTTCTACCTCTGGATAGGCGATTTTCAGCCTGCTTATTTCACTGTACACCTTGGATCCTTCGAGAATAAGCTGATACGCTGCCCGTTCATAGGAGGCAGCGGTCGCCATATCCTGTTCTCGTCTTGCTGCGCGCAAAGCGGACAAGTACGTGATAAAATGGTAAACAGTTAAAAATAAAGGCCCTAAAAATAAAATGATTCCCGCTTTGTACACATGTTGGTTGGCGATGTTGGTGATCAGCAGGAAGAGGTGAAACAGGATGGCTCCCAGCCAGGCGTAAATGATGACATGGTGGTTTACCTTGCCCGCCTCCTGCTGACGCGAGAAGACAAACGTCAGACCCAACAGGTAAAAGGCAAGCAGGGTAAAGCTTGCACTGAATAAAGCCATTTCCATCTCTTGAAGCCATTTGGCGTCAACAGGAATCTCGATCAAAAATTCAAAGGCTAGTACCAGCAGTGAGAAGAGCAAACCCATAATCCAAAACCGGCTAACTTCCGAATCATTCCGCCGGCGTGAGCGGTACCGTTCCGCGCGGGATTCTTTCAACTGTCCTCACCTCACCTTAAAAATGATTCGCCATGATTCTTCTTTTTCCTCTAAAAGGAAGACAAAATCTGACATTGGAGGCATGCTATGAAAAACGCTTTACCCACCGACTTCACCATGCGTATGCAGGCATTACTGAAAGAGGAGTATCCATCCTTTCTTGCCAGCTACGAGAAGCCTTTCATCCACGGGTTGCGGGTTAATCCTTTGAAAACAGAGTGCCGTTCGTTTCTCGCTCTGTCCCCGTTTCCCTTAGAACCTGTCGAGTGGTGCCCTCTCGGATTTCGTTACGGGGAGGGAGTCCGGCCAGGGAAGCATCCCTATCATGCAGCCGGTTTGTATTATCTGCAAGAACCCAGCGCCATGTTTCCGGCGGTAGCAGCAGATGTGCAGCCTGGCGAAAACGTGCTCGATCTGTGTGCAGCACCCGGAGGCAAGTCTACCCAACTGGCGGCTGCTTTGCGCGGCGAAGGCCTGCTGATCGCCAATGAACCGCATCCCACACGGGTGAAAGCCCTCTCGCAAAATATAGAGCGTTTGGGTATTCAAAACGCGATCGTGACCAATGAGACACCGGAGCGGCTGGCAGAGCGGTTCCCCTTGTTTTTTGACCGGATTCTGGTTGACGCGCCTTGTTCGGGCGAAGGGATGTTTCGCAAATTGCCAGAAGCGATCGAGGATTGGTCTTTGGAAAAGGTGACGGAATGCCACCGCACACAGCTTTCAATTCTGGAGGCGGCCGCCACCATGCTGAAGCCGGGGGGAACGCTTGTCTACTCGACATGTACATTCGCTCCGCTGGAGAACGAACAAACCCTCGTTTCCTTCTTGCAACGCCACTCCGATTTTGCCTTGATGCCAATTTCATCTGTACCAACCATCAAATCCGGACGACCTGAATGGTCTGATCCCCCGCAGCCTTCTCTCGTTCACACGGCTAGACTGTGGCCGCATCTGCTGGAAGGGGAGGGGCACTTCGTCGCCAAGCTGGTCAAAGCATTTACTGCCGAAGGAGACGAACCCCCCCGCAAGCAAGCCCGAAAAAAGAACGGAAAAGCGGAAAGCGCTGCCGGCCAGAGGGAAGCGGTCGCAGCCTGGATGGCCTTTGTAAAAGAATCGCTCCCTGCCCTTGGTGACAGGTATCCTGATTCCTCTGCCTTTTTGTTATTTGGCGACCAGCTTTATTATACCCCACACCCCGGACTTGATTTAACCGGACTGCGAATCAACCGGATCGGGCTGCACATCGGTACGCTCAAAAAGAACCGCCTCGAGCCGTCTCATGCACTGGCTCTGGCTATCCAAGCGAGCGATGCTGCGCGCACGGCAAATTACCGCGCTGACGATCCCGATCTGCTTCGCTACCTGAAGGGGGAGACGTTGACACGTGACGGCGAAAACGGATGGACACTCGTCTGCGTAGATGGATATCCCATTGGCTGGGGGAAGCAGGCCCAGGAACAATTGAAAAACCACTATCCCAAAGGATTGCGCTGGCTGTAACCAGCTTCGTGCTCCCGCCTCGGGAAATTTTAGGCTGCCAAACAAAAAAAGCCCCTCAGCAAAGAGAGTGGCATGATTCTCTTTGCTGGCGGGCTTACCTACCGATTGCGTCGATTGGGCATGTCATTGACCATGGTTAATGAACCATTTTTTATGTAGCGGAGAATTCGCGAGATAGAGATTCCGGTAGTATTGGCGATTTGCATCGCGTTTGAGTTCGGATGGAGACGAAGATACTCTCGCACGATGCGATATTCATCCAGTTCTTCCAGCGCGCACGATTTGCATCCCGATTCCGTAAGCGGAATCGGCAGACCGCATTGTTCACAAAATTGTTGCTTCATCACAGGTTTCTCCTCACACCCAGTGTAGTCCCTTATCTAGGGCTTTTGGTCCAGAGTAAACGAACGTTTCTCTCATTCTTCTATCCATTGTACCTGTTTTCGGATACGAGGAAAACCCTGCATCTATAGGACCAGTCCCCTCCCGAGCAGGATGATCCCATACACGATGAGTGCTGCACCGACAACCGGATTTTCCAGAAACCGGCCAATGCCCCAAAGGGCAGCCATCATATAGGCGGCGTCCACTGTCGCGACCCCCAGTATCATCAGCCATGCTTGCCAAAACCCGGCCGTGAGGGACCGCTGCCAGACGGACAGGCAGACCGGACCGATCGAAAGCTGCAGCACAAATCCAAAAAGCAAACCTTCTACGATCGCCATCTGTTCTGTCACCCCTCTTCCTTCAACGTCGACAGGGAGACGACAGTATTTGATTTGACGACACCCTTTACTCCTTTGATCGTGTTGGAGATCAGGTTTTCGAGATCGGCCGGGGACCTGGAGACGGTTTTCAACAAATAGTCATATTCCCCCGCGATGTGATGACACTCCAGAATCTGCTCATGTGCCAGCATGGATTGGCGAAAAGCCGGGATGTGCTCTGGCTTCTCCAACTGCACAAACATGAAAGCCAGCAAGGGGAAACCTATTTTTTCCCTGTTTAGTTTCACAGTGAAACAGTCAATTAATCCCTTTTATTCCATTTTCCGTATACGCTCGGATACAGCCGGAACCGACAAATGGACATGCTTCCCCAGCTCCGAACCAGTCATCCGGCCATTTTTCTTCAGCAAATACAAAATCTGTTCGTCGATACGGTCCATGATTTCTCACTCCCTTGCCTTCATTATAGCAAGGAGTTAAAATCATAAGTCTTTTTATGGAATTATCCTTTTATTTTAAAGAAGATCATTAACATGACCTTATTTCCTTTCGTCCTTTCCTTCGTTTTGCAAATGCCACTTTCATTTTTTATCTATAACGCAGGTATCACCGCGGTTTTTTCCCCTTTTATCTGACCTATAGTGGGATTGAAAAAAGGCCATAAAATGCGAGCAGCCCCTTTTCCATGACCTGCTGAACACTGGCTGCTGCCCGTTTCAAGTCGAGCTTCTGAAATACCTCTCTGTCCATATATTCATCAAAAGGCACGCCGTAAATCTGTTCGATCAAGGCTCCCAGCACCCCGTAATTCGCGTTGCTGTACTGGTGCCACTCACCGGGCTTAGTTTGTGCTGCAACATGGGTTTGACCATCACACGCTGCTCCCCATTCACGGGTGTAGACGATGTTTCCATCCTCCACTATCACCATGGTGCCGCCCGTGGCCTTCAGTTTCGGACTCGCCACATCCATGTACTGATCCACTTTTTCGAAGAGGCCCTTTCGCCCATCCTGGCCAGCAGACGCTAAGGAAGAGTCAGCGGGAGGCGGATTCTGTTCTGCCACTGCTGGCCATGGAGGAAAGACGCCTATGACAATGACGATGGCAAACGTAATCGCAACCGCAATGGCAGACAAACATAGAGTTACCGGACTGGTAAACCAGATGGATTTGTGCAGCGATCTCTTCATGACAAACTCCTTTTCTGAGTCATTCTGAAGCAATACCGGAAAATCATCTCGGAATTAGACTATCAGATCAGACCTGTCGGGGAATCCGTCAAGGGGCGGAGAAGCCGCCGGACCATGGGCTGGTAGATGGCGACGCCCTCATCCAATATAAGCACCTGCTCCGGTGTCGCTCCCAATTAAGATCCGAACAAAAATCAACGATCCCTCTTTTTAATGGCGTTCAGTAGCGCCTCGCCTTTCCCGTGGCAAAAACGAGGGCGGACACGTTATGGAAAAAGAAATTACTCCATTCGCGTCCGCCACCACCTTGTTAATCTTCTTTGTATTCCAGCATCCTTAGCAGTATGGCGACTGCCTCTGCACGGGTCGCCGTCTCATCGGGAATAAAACGGTTCCCTCCTCGGCCTGTTTCTTCCGGAAAAAAGATCAGATCATATGCTTCCAACCTGTTTAGCCCATTGCCTGCCCGTAATCTTGAGAGCGAGAGCGACGGCGGAATTCGGCTTGAGATATAGAGATGCACGTGAGACGGTAGGCGTTCCAGCAGATAAATGATTCCCTTCAGGATCGCCGGTTCTTCGATCTGGTGAAAATCATCCTATATAAGCACCATCGTATCCGATACGCGGTGCAATCCGTTTACGAGTGCAGCAATCAGCGAGTCACCCGATGCGTCTTCCGCGGCATGACGAAGCACAGCCTGTTCATCAAAAACCGGGTAGGCTTGTTTCAGCGCTGTGATCGTATGCGCCCAGAAGCGCATGTGATCATTATCCCCCTGATCAAGCGATACCCAGGCGGGGGCGTGTGACAATTGCAGTTCGCGGCCGCGGAATATGTAATTTGGTGGCGACGATCATCGCGTAATCCCTTCCTTTGCGGACGAAAATCAATGGGAATGTGCAAGTTTCTCTATCATTTTACCAATTATCCACTCATTTGACTTTAACATGATCGAGATTCACTTCCCACTATTAGAAATATGCCAAGTCTCAAAACACTTAAGTTAATTAGCCTAAATTCCCACCCTATGGAAGCCTTTTAAGCTTCACAAAGTCTAACAAACAAAAAACAGTCCCAAATGTTTGGGACTGCCTTACTCATCTACTATTGGCCACGCTTCGGCTTTCCTGAGAAACCACCGGAACGACTCCCGCCGCGGCTGTCTGGACCACCACTCTTTCCGCCTACCGGTTTCCCGGCCCTGCCTCGGCCAGCGCTTTTTCCCGCACTGCCTGTTTTCCCGGCCTTGCGGGCAGCTTTCGCTTCTTCACGGCGGCGGTTTCGTTCATATTGGGTTTTCAGTTCATCCAGCTCACGTGCCAGCTTTTTCTTGTAGCCTGGCTTTACCTTGGTTTTTTTCTTGATCGCTTCGCGAATCGGTGCAAACTGCTTGTCTTTCTCCTTTGCCTCTTCCTTGGCTTTTTGCTCTCGCAGTTCGATAAAGTACTCTTCCCGTGCTTTGGCACGTTCTCGGCGCCCTGCATCCAAATGACGTCCCAACACTAGCAGTTTTTCTTCGATGGGAGCCTTGGTTGCCTTGGCAAATCGCGCTAACAGGTTTTTCTGCCGCGGGGACACCAGTGAAATTGCTTTTCCCTTTTGACCGGCACGGCCCGTCCGCCCCACTCGGTGAATGTAGCTTTCCACATCGTTGGGCAGGTCGTAGTTGATGACATGGGTCACCCCTTCGACATCTAGCCCGCGCGCGGCAATGTCGGTGGCCACGAGGAATTGGAATTTGATCTCGCGGAATTGCTTCATCAACTGCTCGCGTTTGCTTTGGGACAGATCGCCGTAAAGCGCACTGGCCGAGAACCCATTTTCCTGCAGGCGGGCGGTCAACTGCTGGACGCGCACCTGTGTATTGGCAAAGACGATACACAGATAGGGCTGCTCTTGTTCCAAGAGATCCACCAAAGCATCTGCCTTGTCACTTTGATTCACGACGTAGTAAAGCTGTTCGATCGTCTCCACCGTTTTTTGTTTGGATTCAATACGGATATGGGGCGGCTGCTTCATAAACTGCTGCGCCAGCTTTTTCACCTGATCAGGCATGGTTGCGGAGAAAAGCAGGATTTGTCTGTTTTGCGGCGTGTTTACAATAACTTGCTCCACGTCTTCCAAAAAGCCCATCTCCAGCATTTTGTCCGCTTCATCCAGTACCAGGGTAGAGATCCGTCCGAAGTGCAGCGAGGCCCGTTTCATGTGATCCAGTACCCGGCCCGGCGTTCCTACTACGATGTGAACCGTCTCTTTCAGCTTGTTCAACTGTCTGTCGATATCGGTCCCACCGTGCAGCGAGAGCACGTTGGCTCCCAAGTGCTTGCCCAGCTTCTCCGCCTCTTTGGCGATCTGAATCGACAGCTCCCTGGTCGGGGTGAGGATCAAAGCCTGAATATCCCGTTTTCCTGCCTTCAGTTGATTCAGGATAGGCAGCAGGAATGCGGCTGTTTTTCCCGTTCCTGTCTGAGCCTGGCCGATGACATCTTTTCCCTCGATGATCAATGGAATCGCTTCTGCCTGGATGGGCGTCGGCTCCTTGTAAAATGCTTCTTGAATCCCTTGCATAAGTTCAGGGCGAAAACCAAAAGTCGCAAATGCTTTTGTCATGGGGTCACTTCCTTTCACCAAGAAGCCGCTTTCCCTGAGCGGTCAGAGCTTTGTGCCTGACGCGGAGAAAACGGCTGCCATTCCTCGTTTTCATCGGCATCTTACCGATTTCCGTCTCCTTATAGTATAGGAGTCGCATGAAAAACACAACAAAAGCGGTCAAGACCATGTGGTTGACCGCTTTTACCTTCCTATTTATCTGGCCAATTCGTAAATCGCCTGCGCGTAGATCGCCGTCGCTTTGATCAGATCGTCTACGAGGATGTACTCGTCTCTCTGGTGAGCACTGTCCGGACGTCCGGGAAACAGCGGACCAAAAGCAACGCCTACTTGCAAGGAGCGTCCGTAAGTAGCGCCGCCAATAGCGATAATCCCTGCTTCTTCTCCGGTCTGCTCGGTGTAGACGCGCTGCAGAGTCGTCACCAAGGGATGCTTGGGATCGACTCGGTGAGGGGGCAGATGTTCCACCACTTCCAGCGCGTACGCAGCCTCTGCCAGTCGCTCTTGCAGGATGCGGCTCCACTGTTCAAACGGCAGCGAATGGGGGTAACGGATATTCAGACGGAACACCGCATCTCCCTCGGCCTCATACGCTATCACACCGGTGTTTAGCGTGAGTGGTCCCATCTCTTCATCATCACGGGCGATGCCGAACGCTTCCCCGTAGTGCTGTCGATACAGATAGCGTTCGGTAAACTGGACAAACTGATTGGCTCTTGCGTCCAATCCCAGACTCGCCAGGAAATGAATCAGTTCGGTTCCGGCGTTTACACCTTTGCCCGGGTCCATGCCGTGGACGGAAACACCCTCAGCGCGGAGCAAAACGGAACCGCCCACAAGCTCTGCGCTCCCTCGCAAACCGCTCGCTTGCAGATGAGCCTCGTATTTTTCGATCAGTTCTGCGGCTTCCAACCCCAGAGGCTGCAATCTCGCCTCAGCCTTGTCTGGCACCATGTTCATCCGCAGACCAGAATCGAGCGAGATCAGCTTCGCGGCCGGATTGTCCGCTCCTGGCAAGCCGAGGGCCGCAAATGCCTCATGACGCTGGAACACGGTCAAGTCAGTCAAACCCTTTTCCGCGTAAATCAGCGGAAAATCAGCATCAGGCGTAAAGCCCATGGTCGGCATCTCTTCCGTTCGAAAGTATGTTTTTACACATTGCCAGTTCGATTCCTCATCCGTCCCGAAAATCAGTCTGACCCGCTTTGACAGAGGCAGGCCTGATTCTTTTACCAGCTTGGCGGCAAAAATAGCGGCCATTGTCGGCCCTTTATCGTCGATCGCTCCCCGTGCAATCAGTTTGCCGTCAACGATTTCAGCAGCGAAGGGCGGCGAGCTCCAGCCATCTCCCTCCGGCACCACATCCACGTGACTCAGTACGCCGATCAGTTCCTCGCCAGCTCCAAATTCAGCATGCCCGGCATAGCCGCCCACGTTTTTGACCGTCATTCCTGCCTGCTCGCATTGTCCCAGCACGTAATCGAGTGCTTGCCCGATTCCTTCTCCAAAAGGCATGCCTTCTTTGGCTGTAGAAGGATCAAGCACACTTTTGATGCGCAAAAACTCCTGTGTCGCTGAAATCAGGTCCTCTTTTCTCTTTTCAACTTCTTCCAGCCAATTCATCGTCGTCATCTTTATGCTTCTTCCCTTCTATTATCGTCAAGCCATCGCCCGTTTCCTCGTCATCTACATCCAAATCCAGCTCGACCAGTGAAATCAACGATTCCATCGGTACTTCCTTTGCCGTAAATTCTACCTGTGCTTCCTTGATTTCTTCACGAATATTGTTCATTTCACTGTCCAGCTTGGACGATGCCTTGGCTGCCTCGATCAGCCGCTGCCGGATCGCCGACGGGATAATTCCCTCATACTTATAGTTCAACGAGTGCTCAATCGTTGCCCAAAAGTTCATATTCAGTGTGCGAATCTGAATTTCTACCGGGATGGTTACTTCTCCCAGCGCCGTCATCAAGGGGTATTCTACAGCCAGATGATAGCCTCTGTAGCCGCTCTCTTTCGGCCTGGACACGTAGTCCTTTTCCAGGTAGATGTGCATATCCTTGCGCCTGCGGATCATTTCTACGACTGCCGGGATATCGTCGATAAACTGGCAAATGATGCGGATTCCCGCTATGTCTCTCAGTTCCCAACTGATGTTTTCATCGATCGGAAATTGCAGGCGATTTGCCTTGTTGTATATGCTCGGGATCGATTTGACCCTGCCCGTTACGAACTCGATGGGTGAATGTTCTTTTCTTTTTCTGAGCTCATTGCGGATATTCTTCAGTTTGACTTTAAGCTCTTCTACGGCTTGTTCGAACGGTAGTAGGTATAGTTCCCAGTCCAATTTCTGCATGCTAGTTCCCTCCGGCCCGAAACTCCATCGTCCTTATGATTCAACATTTTGCCTGGGATATCCTTCCCCTTGATGAGAAAAGAGACCCCAGCGGGCCTCTTTTTACGATTTTAGATCCAGACGGAATGCGGCCAGCGACTCCCGCAATGTGTCAGCCAGTGAAGTCAATTGATCTGCCGAGGAGGCGATCATCTCCATGGCTGCGCTCTGCTCTTCCACTGCGGCTGATATACTCTGGACGCCCGCTGCGGCTTCAGTTGATGCTGTCGAAACCTCCTGAGCGACGGCGACGACTTTTTGTGCATCCGGCGCGATTCTGGCGAAGGCGAGGCGAACGCCCTCCATCTCCGCAGAAACGCGCAAAATATTGTTTTCGATGCGCTCAAACAGCTCTCCCGACTGTCTTGCGGTAAGAGATCCGTCCGTGACTGTCCGTCTTCCTTCCTCCATTTTCTCGACAGCAGCCACAATGCTCACCTGGACATCGTGTATCATCCTGACGATCTGCTGCGCAGCTTCATTGCTTCCCTCAGCCAGCTTGCGAACCTCGTTGGCGACGACGGCAAACCCCCTGCCGTGCTCTCCCGCCCTGGCTGCTTCGATACTGGCATTGAGCGCCAACAGATTGGTCTGACTGGCGATCTCTGTAATCGCTCCGATGATTTGGGAAATTTCCCGCGATCGCAGCTCCAAACCGTGAATCACCTGTGTGGTCGCTTCAACGGCGCTTTGGATGCGATCCATGCTGCTCACAACGGCTTCAATCGCCTCACGTCCCGCTTCCGCATGGGTGCGCATCTCTCGCGAGGAAATCGCGACCTGTTCGACGTTTCCTGTCACACCTGTAACCGCTTTCGTCAAATCTTCGGCCAAAAGAACGGTATGACCCAACTGGTCCACCTGCTGATCGGCAGTAGTCGCCACCTGATCCACAACCTGAACGATCTGCTGGCTGGAAGATGCGATTTCCCCCGTATTCCCATGAATCTCACGCACAGACTCGGTAACCGAGTGAGAAGCATGCTGCACCTGGACCAAAATATCATGCAATTGTGCCCGCATGGCAAACAGGGATCGGGCAAGCTCTCCCAGCTCATCCTTTCGCTTCAAAAGAGCGGGCGGCACCATACAGGTGAAATCTCCCTGGCCAATTCTTCTGGCTACCTCCAGCATGCCTGCAAACGAGCGGCGAAGCCAGGCAGCAGTGGCTGATGCAGTAATGACGATGAGAATCAATACGATTCCATTAAACAACAGGATGCCTTTTAAAATCTTGTTGGGACCAGCCATGATTTCGGCCATGTCCATCTCTGCCAAGATCGCCCACGTCAGCTTGCCCACTTTGACCTGGTCATAGGATACCAGCACTTGTTCACCGCGATAGTCAACCGCTTGCTGTGTACCGGTTGGCTCTTTCGAGAACAGGACCTTCTCTGACACATCTGTCTCGACCCGCTGCTGCAGCAGGGTGGACACTCCGCTCTCGTGGTCTAGGGCAGTCCTCATCAGCTTGTCAATCCCGATCAGGTATACTTTGCCTGTGGCGCCCAGCCCTTCTCTCCTGTTCAACTGGCGGGAGATGTAATCAAGCGGCACCTCGGCAGCCAAATGTCCGATGACCGTTCCTTTATCGAATACAGGAACCGACATAAAAAGGGAAGGTTCTTCGCCGGAAGGCTCATATCTGTTGACGTCGGACAGTTCCAAACTAAGCCCTTTTGCCGCCTTTGCTACCGTTAAGCCCAAGATCGAGCCGCTGTACGGACCATCGACCAGATTGGTGCCAAAATCAGACTGACGTTTGGTCTCGAAAATGATATCCCCTTTTTCGTTCAGCAGATAGGCATTGGCAAAGCCGTAGCGGGCTACCTCCATTTTCAACTCTTTTCCCCTGTCTTGTTCAACCTCCTGATAGGAGCTAGACTCTGGCCCTTCTTGCCAGACCGTGCCAAAGATCGGGATTGCTTCGATGACAGCGCCGGATGCAGCTAAGGTTTCCAAATTTTTCGAACGTTCACGAAAATAATTTTCCACCTGCTCTTTATTGCTATTCCGAAGTGCCTCCAAAGTGGCGGCACTACCCTCCAACAGTTCTCGTTTTGTCTGAGAATAGGAGAATACCCCTGCTGCCGTTAGCGGTACAATCCCTGCGAGCAATAAAGCAATCAGCATCCGAGCCCCTAGTTTCATTGTCTTGCCCCCTTCTCTCATTACCTGTTATATTCTTTACAAAATTATGAGAACTAAGAACATAGTACCAGAAAAGCAAGAAGAGAGGGACTCCCTTTTTCCTAAATGAGGAATCGATAGCACATAAAGGGTCTTAAGGCCAAAAGAAAGCCGGCCTTCCTGACAGAGAGGGAACCGGCTTATCTTATCCTCAGATTTCGCGGATCATGGCGATCTCATCACACATGGGCAGTTTCGAACAGTTGATGCAATCCTTCCACACTTTTTGCGGGAGCGCTTCTTTGGCAACCACCTTGAAGCCGCATTTTTCAAAGAATTCCTTTTGATACGTAAGCGACAAGGTTCGCTTGATGCCCAAACCGCGGCATTGATCGACCAGATAGAGAACCAATTGCTTGCCTACCCCCAGCCCCTTTGTCCCCTCGGCGATCGCCAGAGAACGAATTTCGGCAAGGTCCTCCCATAAAATATGCAGCCCGGCGACACCGACTACTTTTTCCCCGTCATGCGCCACAATAAATGATTGCAGATGTTCGCAAACCGATAATTTTGTTCGCGGCAGCATCAGTCCCTGCTGTGCATAATGATTAATAATCTCCAGCATCTGATCGACATCTGACATAGTCGCCTGGCGCACAGCCAACGCACTTGATACGCTCATTTCCTCTCCTCCACACCCAGCTCTCCAAGCCACTTGTAATGTAATATTTATTCAATATGATATATAAATATACATTCACCAGCGTGATAAGTCCATCCTTTTTTCGCCCTTCTTTTTCGTTTTTTTGGCGATCATCCTTTTTTTTGACGGAATCAGTTGTGCTATAATCTACAATAACAAAAAAGGAGGTGTCTTCCTTTTGACGACACGCAGAGAACGAAAGAAGCGGGAAACAAGAGAAAAGATCTTTAATTCCGCCATCAAACTCTTTAAGCAGCACGGGTTTGAAGCCACCACGATTGACATGATCTCGGAAGAAGCGGATGTTGCCCGCGGGACGATTTTTCTTCATTTCACGTCAAAGGAAGCAATTCTCGCCAATTGGGGATATGAGCGGCTGCACGAGATTGAAGAACGCCGGGAAGAGTGGGACTTCGGAGACAGCTGTAAACAAAAGGTGCTGCGCATCTACAAAATCATGAACGAAGTAAATATTCAGAACTACGACTTCATCAAGGTTCTGGTCGAGTCTTCCATGAAGCACAGAAAAATCCTGGAGAACGAGAAAAACGTCTATTACGAGCTCCGTCAGTTGTTTGCGGACCTGATCGAAGAAGCCCAGGAAAGAGGACGGCTGAAAACCCGCTTTAATCCGCTGGTTGCTGCCAACATGCTGGAAAACATCTATTATAATGCCCTTTATGATTGGGTCCGAAACGAGGGAGCTTGGGCACTTGAAGAAATCATGGAAGAGAAGGTTTCCATCGTATTTGAAGGACTGGACGCCGATTAATTTTCAGCGTTCAGCCCTTCCAACAGAGATGCTGTCTCTATTAATCCTCTATTTCTATAATGCCGGAATACATACCTTGACACACGTTCCTTTTCCCGGATCACTCTGGAATTCCAGCTTCCCCCCCATCGCTTCCACAATTCTGCAGGTAACCATCAATCCGAGGCCGGTTCCTTTTTCCTTCGTCGAGTAGAAGGGAAAGCCTACCTGTTCAATCTGGGATACAGTCATTCCTTCCCCCTGATCCCGGATCATCACCACCACGTATCCCCTGCTCTGTTTGGCCTCAATCTCCAGGATTCCTCCCTGCTTCATTGATTCGATTCCGTTCTTCATCAGGTTTAAAAGAGCCTGCTTGATCCGTACACTATTTCCATAGACGTAAAGCCCCGATTCGGTCGTTACCCTCAGCTCGACCTTTTTCATCAAGGCATAGGAGGTGATTAACGCAGTAACGTCCGTCACCGTTTCGGCCATCCCTACTTTTGACGGCACATCGGCCTGAGGCTTGGCCAAGCTGAGATAATCCGAAATGATAAATTCTGCCCGGTCCAGTTCACCAAGCACGAGCTTGAAATACGCTTCATTCTTTGTATGGGCTTCTTCTCGCAGCAGTTGAATAAAGCCCCTGACCACAGTCAGCGGATTCCGCACCTCATGAGCGACACTGGCGGCCAATTCACTGATCAACTTCAGTTTTTCCGAGCGGATCAGTTGCGACCGGATAAAAAAGGATTCGCGGATAAATTCAATCAAATAGACGTAGAGGATGGAAGCCAGAACCGCAACCAGGGAGAAATGCAGAAGAGTCCAGACATTGTGCAGGATGATATCCGTCGGATCACCATTGGAATAGAAAACCATCGCGATTCCCAATGCCAGGGCCAGTTGGTTCAGGCATGCGATCAACAGGATAAACGTCAGTTTTTTGCGTTGGGAAAGTCCTTCCCACCGGCTCATGATCATAAACAGGGGAGGCCCGTATATCGCAAAATTAAAGAAGGCGACGAGAACCCCTTCTCCCCCGATGTAAACGCGATACAACAACATGACCGCAGAGGTAATGATTCCCGGGAGCGTCCCTCCATAGAGAATCGCACCCATCACAGGAATAGAACGAAGGTCATACTGCAAATCACCATTTACCTGAATGGGAAAGCTCATACAGAAGAGAACCGTCATGGAGCTGAGAAAGGTAAGCAAAATGGCTCCGCGCGAATGATCTGCTGACATTCTGTCCAACCAAATGCTCTTGTACAATACAGCCGGCACCAAAATGATAAGCAATTGCAACAGGATATCCTTCACAATCAGCATGGCGGAACCTCAATCCATTCATAATTTTTCGACTTTTTCCTCCAAGCATATCATCTCCTTTTACAGAGTTGAAGGAAAGTTTTCCAAAGCGCACATCCGATCAAGGTTTTCCTTGCGGAGACAGGGACATTTCCCTATGATGATGAAGATAGCCTGTTTGACCTTGGAGGTAAGAACATACACATGCGAAATGGTATCAAACGTGAGGATATTGAGCTTCTGGCACCCGCAGGAAACTGGGACTGCCTGAAGGCTGCTGTCGCCAATGGTGCAAACGCCGTTTTTTTTGGTGTAGAAAAGTTTAACGCACGAGCAAGAGCCGAGAACTTCCAAATGGCAGAACTGCCGGAGATTATGGCATTTTTGCACTTGTATGGAGTCAAAGGCTTTTTGACTTTTAACATTTTGGTTTTTGAAGATGAACTGAATGATGCCCGTGAACTGGTGGAAGCTTGCATAGAGGCCGGGGTGGACGCCCTGATTGTTCAGGACCTCGGTCTGGTCAAACTGATTCGGGAGATTTCACCCGATTTTCCGATTCACGGCTCTACCCAAATGACGATTACCTCCCCGGAAGCGGTTGATTTTACCAAGCCGTTCGCGATTGAGCGCGTCGTGCTGGGGCGGGAGAACTCCTTAAAGGAAATCAAAGTCATTGGGGAAAAAGCGAAGCTTCCCATGGAGGTATTCGTTCATGGCGCACTCTGTGTCTCCTATTCCGGTCAATGCCTCACGTCAGAGATGTGGGGAGGACGTTCGGCGAATCGCGGGGAGTGTGCACAAGCCTGTCGTTTGCCGTACGATCTGATCGTTGACGGTGTTGAGCGGGAGATGGGCAACATCGCCTACCTGCTCTCTCCCAAAGATTTGGCGGCGATTGAACTGGTGCCCGAGCTGATCGAAGCGGGCGTCACTTCTTTTAAAATCGAAGGCCGCCTCAAATCTCCAGAATACGTGGCCAACGTAGTGAGCAAATACCGCGCAGCCATCGACCGCTATTTTGCCGGACAGGATGTAAAGCCGAGCGAACAGGATATCCGGGAGCTGCAGCAGAGCTTCTCTCGCGGATTTACAACCGGTTTTTTGGAAGGGACCAACAACAAAAAGCTGTTGGACGGCACCTTTCCGAAAAGCCGCGGGGTCTTTCTAGGGACGGTAAAAAAAGTATTGAAGCACGCTGTGCTGGTAGAGCTGAACTCTCCCCTGAAACGTGGAGACGGCATTGTCTTTGATGCCGGGGACCCGACTCAGAAGGAAGAAGGCGGACGCGTCTACGACCTGCTCCAACGCGGTCAAAAGGTAGAAGGCGAAGTGAAGAGCGGCCTCTACGAGATCGTCATGGGGCGAAATGACGTCAAGCTTCAAAAGATCCATGTCGGGGACCGTGTGTGGAAAACAAGCGATCCCGAGCTGGATAAACGCCTCCGCAAGACCTTTGAAACAGAGAAACCGTACCAGACCTTCCCGCTTGCTGTGCATGTCAGCGGTCAACTGGGCGAAAAGCTGAGCGTCACATGGGTTGATAAGCGGGCCAGCAACGCCGTCAGCAACCAATCGGACATCTCGCTGGAGAAAGCACTGAAACGCCCCCTGACCGCTGAATTGCTGCACGAACAGTTGGGGCGCTTGGGCGGAACGGTTTACCATCTGAACGCAGGCGATCTGACTGTCCAGCTTGAAGATGAACTGATCCTGCCTGTCAGCGAGTTGAACCGGATGCGCCGGGAAGCCGTGGAGCAACTTCTTTTCCTGCGATCCAAACCGCCTGTTTATCAAAAGTATAACGCCAATGTTCTGGAAGAAGTGAAGTCGCCACAAACGGTAGAAAAACCGCAGCTGACCGCCCTTTGCCGCTCGCTGGCCCAGGTGGAAGCCGCAGCGCAGACAGACGTCGATTTCCTCTACGCCGACTTTGAATTCGTCAAGCAGTATCCAGATGCGGTTAAGCTGGCTCATCGCTATGGCAAAAAGATTGCAATTGCTACGATGCGGATTCACATGCCGGACGAGAACGGTGTCCTCGCCTTGATCGCCCGAAGCAAGCCTGATGCCATTCTGGTGAGAAATACGGGCGCTCTCTACTATTACATGGCGCGCAGACATGAGCTGGACATCCCGTTGATCGGTGACTTCTCGCTGAATATTGCCAACCACAAGGCGGTTGAGCTGTTTCTCGATTGCGGACTGGAATGGGTCACCCCATCCTACGATTTGAACATTCAGCAGATGGTCGATCTCCTGGAAAAGACCGATGCTTCGAAACTGGAAGTGGTCATCCACCAGCATATGCCGATGTTCCACACCGAACACTGTGTATACTGCACGTTTCTCAGTCCCGGTACAGACCATACCAACTGCGGGACACCGTGTGAAACCTCTCGCGTCTCACTTCGCGACAGGGTAGGCTTTTCCCATCCTGTACGCGTCGACACCGGCTGCCGCAACACGGTGTACAATGCGATTGACCAGTCTGGTGCTGAGTATCTGAGTGAATTCAAAAAATTGGGCGTCGGAAGCTACCGGATTGAATTTCTGGAAGAGGAGCCTGAGCGCGTCCAGGAAGTGATCCGCTTGTACCGCCAGGCACTTCGCGGCGAAGTCAGCGGAACGCATGTATGGCGCTCGCTGAAAGCCACCAACCAATTGGGAGTTACCCGCGGCCAACTGATCAAATAGAGAGGGGAATCAACCATGGCAGATTTGACCCAGCCCACAGCAGAAAACCTGGCGACGATCGTCGAAGGCATCAAGGCCAAGCTGAATATGGCCAACACTGCAGTCATGAGACCAGAGGATTTCGATCTTGAGCACTACGAGGATCTGTTGTATCTGTACAACATGGTGCAGAAGAAAGCGAATTTCAGCATTAATGAAATGACCGCCATTGTCGAAGAATTGGGCGGGATGAGAAAGCAGTCCTGATTGGCGGCTCTAACTCTATAACCAATTTCATGCCAAAAATGGGAAGCAGCGCGGCTCCTCGGAGGGAACAGCGCTGCTTCTTGTTTTACACTTCAGTCTCTCGCTTAATGATTGACAATCCCGGCGCGCGCTTCGACCTTTTCCTCCGGTTCAGACAGCTTGCACCCTTCTTTCCAAAGCAGGTAGCGAATACTGTCCACCAGCGCTTCCCAGCTCGCCTCAATCACATTGGTAGAGACGCCAACCGTACTCCATTTTTCCCCGTTGCGGCCGGACTCGATCAGCACACGCACTTTTGCTGCGGTTGCACCGCTTTCATCCAGTACGCGCACTTTGTAATCCGTGAGCTGCATCTCGGCCAGGCAGGGAAAATGCGTTTCCAATGCTTTGCGCAGCGCATTGTCGAGGGCATTGACCGGACCGTTTCCTTCGGCGGCGGTGTGAACCAGTTGCCCGTTTACTTGCAGCTTGACCGTGGCTTCCGAGAGTATGGAACGATCTGCCGACTTCTCCATCAGGATTTTAAACGAATCCAGCGTGAACAGCTGTTCCAGCTTGCCGCCTGCAGCGAGCAGCATCAGCGAAAGCGATGCCTCCGCACCCTCGTATTGATATCCCTGGAATTCGCGCTCTTTGATTCGCTGTATGATTTCCCGTGCCTCCTGTTTGTCCAGCTCCACGTTGATATCCAGCTCGTCAGTCTTGGCGAGCAGATTACTCTGGCCGGAGAGCTCGGAGACCAGAACGCGACGCTTGTTTCCAATAAGCTCTGGCTCAATATGTTCATAGGTTTTCGGGTCTTTCAGCACGGCACTGACGTGTATGCCACCCTTATGGGCAAATGCGCTGTTGCCGACAAAAGGCTGGTTATTGGGCATCGCCATATTGCATACTTCAGCCACAAAGCGTGAGAGCTTTGTCAGCTGCTGCAATTGCTCCGGTTCTACACAAGAATAGCCCAGCTTGAGCTGCAGATTGGGGATTACCGAGACCAGGTTGACATTGCCGCAGCGCTCTCCGATGCCGTTTGTCGTCCCCTGAACCTGCTCAGCACCTGCCTGAACAGCGGCAATGGCATTGGCTACCGCCAGCTCACAGTCGTTATGCGGATGGATGCCCAGCTTCACCTGCAGGCTCCCTTTTACTGTTTTTACGATCTCATAGACCTCATGCGGCAGTGTGCCGCCGTTGGTATCGCACAGGACGATCCAGTCGGCACCAGCCGACTCCGCTGCCTCCAGTACACGCAGGGCGTACACCGGATTCGCTTTGTATCCGTCGAAAAAATGCTCGGCCAAAAACAATACCGTCAGGCCCTGTGATTTGAGAAAACGGACAGAATCAGACACCATCCGAATGTTCTCGTCCAAGGTGGTTTTGAGCGCATCAGTCACATGCAAATCCCATGATTTCCCGAAAATCGCCACTGCTTTTACGCCGCTCTCCAACAGCGCCCGCAGGTTCTCATCATCGGCTGCCGCCACCAGAGGACGACAGGTGCTGCCAAAAGCGGTGATGGTCGCGTTCTGCAGCTTGACCTCTTTCATCCGCTCAAAAAAGGCCATATCCTTTGGATTGCTTCCTGGCCAGCCACCTTCAATGAAGTCAATGCCAAACTGATCCAGGCGAAGGGCAATTTTCACCTTGTCCTCCACTGACAAGCTGACTCCTTCTCCCTGAGTCCCGTCCCGGAGAGTCGTGTCATACAAGCATACGTTTGGTTTCATTTTTTCTCCACCCCATGCGTTTTCCGCTTTTTAATTTTTCAGAATGTTCGATGTATTTCATGCTTTGACGCTTCCCAGTATACCATAGCCCAGAGGGAAAGAAAACGTTCTGTTTTCACGAGAAGTTCTTATGTACATTCCGTATGGACAAAAACTGCCGTCTGTTTCAATGCTGCCTCCAGTTGGGGACTTGTTCCGGCAAAAGGATGACGAGTGTTAAAGGTGTGATCTCCCTCCTCAATCCAGTGGAGCTGCCCATTTTTTGCCGCTTCGGCCAGTCTTTTTGCCCCTGCAACCAATCTGTCAAAATCCTTGGTTCCCTGTATCAAGCAAAGGGGCTGCGGCATGTCGCGCACTTTGACTAGCAAATCGTATGCCTCCCGGTTCTGATCAACGTCGTCAATCACTGTCTGGGTGATGGGCATCTGCTGTCCTGTCCTTGCGTTTGGAATATAGCCTACTCCATTTTCTGCGATCGCTTGCCGAAGTTTGCTGTCAAACAGGTTGACGTCCGCTACTCCATTCCAGGTAATGATTCCTTTGATCAGCGGATTGGCAGCACCAAAGAGAATCACATCGCCTCCGCCTTTGCTATGTCCAAGCAAAAACAGCTTATGCCGATCAAAAGAATCCGCAAACGGATTGTCTTCCCGGATGAGCCAGTTGGTCAAAGCATTCAGGTCAGCAAGTTCACGAGCATATGTATTCCGTCCGAATTTTTCAAGTTCATCAAATTCAGTCATACTCTCTCCTACACCGTTGCAGGAAAAATTAAACCGCAAAACAGCAATTCCCTGTTCCGCCAGCCAGTCAGCCGCGAAGGGAAAGCTGCCCCAATCCTTGAATCCCTTAAAGCCGTGACAAAACAGCAACAGCGGCTGGTGCGGATTTTTTTCACGTGCGTGAAAGTCTCCTCGTATCACCAGGTCTTCTTCTAGCGGCAATCGAAATGATTTCATCATCGCAAGATACACCTCCAAAGCTTTTGTCTCTATTATGCGCCGATTCTTCCCCGAATTGAAGCCCGCATGTCTATTGGTTCGTACTTCTACCCCTTGGCCCAAGATCGCTGTCCATACGGGCGAGTCTCTCCTGTGCCCAGATGACGCCCGTACAGGCTGCGATGACTTTTATTATTTCTCCACGGGAAGATCCTGTTTGAGCAGATATAGGGCGTATTCCAAAGGTCTGCGGACAGCCATCTGATAGCGCTCGAACTGTCCCAGTTTGCGGAAAATATCCCGTCCCGGCTTTGGATTCATTTCGATAAACCAAACGCGACCAGTAGTGTCGATGCCAAGATCAAAACCGAATTCCATCATCGGGCCAAATTGTTTTTCGAGTATTTCCACCGTAGTCATAGCAAGCTCTTTGCATTGATGGATGATCATTTCTGCCAGCTTGGTCCCAAAACGTTCAGCCAGAAAGCCCCCTGCTGGCAACGCGTGTCCACCGCTATGCAGATTGGAAGTAGACGAATGAACAGGTCCCACACGCATGCCCATTCCGGTCATGCGCCATGTTCCACCCCCGTCCTTTTGCACCAGTAATCGGGCATCCACCGTCCGACCTGGCAGCAGGCTTAAATCCAGTCCCTGTTGCAGAAAAAATTGTTCTCCCCCCTGCTTCTCTCGCTCTACCCACTGTCTGACCCGCTTCATCACTGCACCCATACTGGAGAGACTCTCTTGCCTTCGTGCCATTTTTTTGGGCCTTCCATACAGTAAGAAGCGGTCTCCTTTTCTCTCCACGCGAAGAATACTTCTTCCGCCTGAGCCGTTGGTCGGTTTCACGTACAGGATTGGATATCGATTCAGCATCTCTTCAAAACTTTTCTGACTGAAGCCTACGGTTTCTGGCAGCCATTGCGACAGCGCAGGTTCTTGCTGCAGCAACTGGTGAATGCGAAATTTGTTGGCGAATCGGTTATTTGCAAAAGTAAACAAGTTCCCCCCTCGAATCGGCAAGTAATGTTTATGCTTTTTGAGCGGATAGTAACGGTAGTGATCAATTACGATATCGGGCCACTCCCGCCACTTACATGTCCATCTTTCCGCCAAAGGTTCAAAGCCATTGATCCGTTGCAGGACCAGGTCGATATCTTGAGGGGAAAAGACATACACTTCGACTCCCAGCGCCTTTCCCTCCTTAACAAGCCGACGCAAAAATTCCGGCTCTGCAAACCCTCTGCTTCCCCGGTACGTTAAGATCCCGATTCGTCTGTCCACGTGTGGCAACACCCACTTTCCTCAAGATCTTCTTCAACAGTTTATGTACTTGCATGAGAAAAAGCGCCATATCCACACTGGGACAGACGCCTTTTCTATCAGGGGTACATTTATTTATGCTTTCGTTCATAGAGGGCAAACGTATGCGGCACGGGATTTTTCTCGTCGACCATCCCCTCTTTTTTCCAGACGAGCTGAAAAGCTTGGGGGTCCCACTCGGGAAAAAACGTATCCCCCTCGGTTTCGATGTCAATCTCCGTGATGTAGAGGCGATCAGCCTCTTCCAAAAACTGGCGGTACAATTCAGCGCCGCCGAAGATAATGATATCTCCCAAAGCCAGGATCTCCTCTTTGGAGTGAACGACCTCCACTCCCTCCGGAGCAAAATCCCTGCTTCTCGTCAGTACCACATTTCTCCGGTTGGGCAGCGGGCGACCGATCGATTCAAACGTTTTCCGGCCCATCACAATTGTTTTTCCCGTCGTAAGTTCTTTGACATGCTTCAGATCATTTGGCAGATGCCAAGGCATGACCCCGTCCTTCCCGATCACCCGGTTGCGCGTGTGCGCGACGAGCAGGCTGATCATACGGACACCTCCCCTTTGATGTGCGGATGTGCCTCGTAGTTGACGATCTCGATATCATCAAAGGTGAAATCAAAAATGGACTGTACAGCAGGATTGAGCTTCAGTTGCGGCAGCGGTTTTGGTTCACGTGTCAATTGCTCCTTTACCTGCTCGAGGTGATTGAGGTAGAGATGAGCATCCCCGATCGTATGGACAAAATCCCCTGGCGCAAGTCCCGTGACGTGGGCTACCATCTGCGTCAACAATGCGTAGCTGGCAATGTTGAACGGCACGCCCAAGAATGTGTCCGCACTCCGCTGATACAGCTGGCAAGAGAGCTTTCCTTCAGCCACGTAAAACTGAAATAGAAGATGACAAGGAGGCAACGCCATTTTATGCAGCTCAGCCGGATGCCAGGCACTCACAATCAGGCGGCGAGAATCGGGATTGCGCTTGATCTCATCGACGACCCACTGAATCTGATCGACGGCCACCCCATCCGGCCCGGCAAACGAGCGCCACTGCTTTCCATACACAGGACCCAGCTCGCCATTTTCATCAGCCCACTCATTCCAGATGCGAACGCCGTTCTCTTGCAGATAACGCACGTTGGTATCGCCTTTTAAAAACCACAGCAATTCGTGGATGATTGATTTCGTATGCAGCTTTTTCGTCGTGACCAGCGGGAACCCCTCACTCAGGTCAAATCTCATCTGATGACCAAATACACTAATCGTCCCGGTACCCGTACGATCATGCTTTGTCACACCTTCCGCCATAATTCGGCGGCACAGATCCAAGTATTGCTTCATGCTTGTAACCCCCTACCGTTTCCTACCCATCTATAGTAAACCAATCTGCCTGCTTTGGGGACAAGTTTCTTTGTTTTTTAGCCAGATGCAAAAACCGGGAATCCCTCCACACAAGGAAGCTGGATGCTCCGATACAAATAAAAAAGCCGGCTGTTCCCGAAAGAACATCCGGTCTCATGTTGGTCAGTTTGAATTTATCCGTTGGTCAGACGGGTGACATTGGCAGCTTGAAAACCCCGCTGCCCGTTTACGATGTCAAATGTAACCATCTCGCCTTCTTCCAGATTGCGGTAGCCGCTTCCGTTGATGGCGGAGAAATGTACAAATACATCCGGTCCTCCATCCCGCTCGATAAATCCGTACCCTTTTTCCTTGCTGAACCATTTCACTTTCCCTTGCATGTTTGCTTCCTCCCTGTCATCAGAACAGCATTGCTGCATACCACATCCTATGCCGATTCGAGAAAAGTGGAGACTAGGGAGCTGTGTTCTTTTTCATTTTCTTTAAAATTTTCATTTCTGTGACGCTCCACGCAAGCCCTGTCCGCTTTTGCAAGGTAAACAGCAGGTTCCCGTCGTGAATCGCTTTGATCGTGTTGTCGGTTCCGTATTCAACAGTATGAAAAGAAACACCAACCTGCGCCTCGTTCTGGGTCCGGGAAAGCTGTTTGATTTCGACCACGGGACTATCCAGGTGCTGGTCACTTGCGTATTGAAAAAAAGCGCGTACGGTCTCGATATCTTCCTGTGGCAGATCAAGCTCTTGCCCGGTGCCGGTCTGAACCTTTTCGATCATGTCTTGAACGATGCGCTCCGGCGACTGGTACGCTTGGGCCACCGCCAGCCAGATGATCAGAAACAAAGGCAGCGCGACCAAAAGCGGGATTTTCTTTTGACGCATATCGGCTCTCCTTCCTCGCCGCTCAGGGATGATTCCGTCCTGGAAGCAGTGATAATTCCCAGCGCTCTTCTATCAGCTCTTGACCGGATAACGTTTGCGTCTTGGTCTCCTTTAGCCTGAAGCCATGTTTTTCGTACAGCCGTCTGGCCTCTTTCAAATCGGTGTTGGTCCAGAGAATCACGGTTTGATAGCTTGCCTTTTTGCAAAAATCGATAGCTTGCCAAATCAGCTTGCTTCCATAGCCGTTTCCTCTGACTTTCGGATCGACGAGAAATAAGCGAAGCTGTGCGACCTGTTCATCCACTTTGGTAATCCCGACAGCCCCCCTGGGCTGACCATCCCTCTCCAAAATCCAGATGTGCTCTTTGGAATAGTCTGAGCGCTGCATGAATTCGGAAATGCTGCGCTCGATAAAAGCTCGAAAGGACAAATCGTACTGGTACTCCCTGTTATAGATTTCGTAGTGGGAATCAATGATGTAAGAGGCATCTTCTTTTTGAAAGGAACGTATCATCGTCTCACCCGATTTCTGATCTTTTACTGTTACCGTATCACTTTTGCCAGATGATTTCAAAATGCTCGTCATTTCGTCAGGTTTTGAAAGTGCTTGCCTGGATCGGGAGCAGTAAAAGTAATTTATTTGATTGCTGTGCATGATAAGGAAGAAGAGATTGTCAGCCAGCAAATAAATGAGGAGTGCTCGATCGTATGAACACGCAGTTACTTACTTCCCTTGTGATTTACATGCTGGGCATGCTGCTTATCGGCTATTTTGCCTATAAACGCACTTCCACGCTAACGGACTACATGCTCGGCGGACGTACACTGGGACCTGCTGTGACCGCACTGAGCGCCGGGGCTTCCGACATGAGCGGCTGGCTCATGATGGGGCTTCCGGGAGCCATGTTTGCACAGGGGCTCAGCGCTTCCTGGATCGCCATCGGGCTCACGCTTGGCGCGTATGCCAACTGGTTGTACGTTGCCCCTCGCCTCCGCATCTATACGGAGGTGGCCAATAATTCGATAACCATCCCGGCCTTTCTGGAAAACCGTTTTGGAGATACCTCCCGCTTGCTACGCCTGGTATCCGGGCTTGTCATCATGATCTTTTTTACCTTTTACGTCTCCTCCGGTCTCGTCTCCGGAGGTGTCCTTTTCGAAAATACCTTTCACATCCCCTATCAGACAGGCCTTTGGATTATCGCTTTGGTGGTAGTCGCCTATACGCTGTTTGGCGGCTTTCTGGCTGTGAGCTGGACGGATTTTGTACAGGGTCTGATCATGTTTATTGCCCTGGTGCTCGTGCCACTCGTGACGCTCATGCATGTCGGGGGATTCGGTCCGGCCTTCGGTGAAATCCGCTCGATCAATCCGGCCTTGCTGGATATTTTCAGAGGTACGAGCGTGCTCGGAATCATCTCTTTGTTCGCCTGGGGACTGGGCTATTTTGGACAACCTCATATCATCGTCCGCTTTATGGCTATCTCCTCCGTGAAAGAAATCAGAAAGGCTCGGGCCATCGGAATGGGCTGGATGATCTTTTCCATTCTGGGCGCCATGTTCACTGGACTGATCGGTATCGCCTTCTACTCCAAACAGGGGTGGACGCTAAAAGACCCGGAGACGGTCTTTATCGAGCTGGGGAAAATTCTCTTTCACCCCTTCATCACAGGATTTCTCCTGGCGGCGATCCTGGCAGCGATTATGAGTACCATCTCCTCCCAGCTCCTGGTCACCTCTAGTTCGCTGACCGAAGATGTGTACAGAACGTTTTTCCGGCGATCGGCTTCCGATCAGGAGCAGATTTTTGTCGGGCGGCTTTCTGTCCTGATCGTCTCGCTCATCGCCCTGTCACTTGCCTATACCAAAAGCGATACCATCCTGGCTCTCGTCGGCTATGCCTGGGCCGGCTTCGGCTCTTCCTTTGGACCGCTGATTCTGCTCAGCCTCTACTGGCGCCGAATGAATAAATGGGGCGCCTTGGCTGGAATGCTGGCGGGAGCCGTCACTGTCATTCTCTGGACCCGGTCCGATACGCTGAAAAATCTTCTGTATGAAATGGTTCCCGGCTTTGCTGTCAGTCTTCTCGCCGTCGTGCTGGTCAGTCTGCTGACGCAAAAACCTGACCGGGAAATCATCCAGCAGTTCGACCGTTTTGCAAAAGGCAGAGAATAAACGGCGAGGCTGCCTCTTTGTCCTTTGACTTGGAGGCAGCCTCGTTCATGATGCACAGCGGGAAAACGCACTATTTACGAGCTTTTTCCGGTTGTTTCTGCTATCTTTGGAAACCAGGCGCTGGCCAGCCGTTTGATCCCCTCTTCGATATCTTCGAGCTGCATTCCCCCAAACCCGATGATCATGCGCGGATACAGAGGAGGCCGGGTAGAGAACCAGCTACGGGAGGTCGGATAGACACGCACATCTTGCTTTCGGGCCGCTTCCATCAGCTCCTGCTCCGTTAACTTTGTCTGAATCTCCAGGAGAATATGCAGGCCGGCTGAATGCCCCAACACAACTGCCTCTGGAGGCATATGCCTTTTGATTGCACCCAATAGCAGGGTATGTTTTTTCTGATAGAGGGTGCGCATCTTGCGGATATGCTTCTCCCAGTAGCCCTTCTCCATAAACAGCTGCATGGCCCTCTGCTGCAGTCTGGGAACCGGGGAGGGATAAGCTTGAAATGATTCCAGATAGCACTTGAAAAGCGCAGGGGGAAGCACAAGATAATCCATGCGTACCGCTGGAGAAAAGGCTTTGGAAAAGTTGCCGATGTAGACGACCGAGCCCTCCTGATCCATTCCCTGCAGGGAGGGCGTCGGCTTTGCGTTGTACCGAAACTCGCCGTCGTAATCATTTTCGATGATGATCCCGCCTGTTTTTCGGGCCCATTGCAAAAGCCGGATACGCTTGGAAACGGGCATGACCATGCCGTGCGGATACTGGTGTGCGGGAGTCAGGTAGACGAGTCGTGCCTGGCTTTTTTCCAAGGCTTCAATCGACAGGCCGTCTTCTTCCAGCGGGATGGGCGCGATCTGGTAGCCGTGATGCTGAAATACCACTCTGGCATCTGCATATCCCGGGTCTTCCACCGCTGCGATGGCATGTGAATCCCGCAGCATCAGACAAAGGAAGCTCAACGCCTGTTGTAATCCGGTCCCGACGATGATTTGTTCTGGTTCACAGGAAAGCGTTCGCGCCCTGCGAAGGTAGCGCGCCAGCTCCACCCGCAGCTCCCACTCCCCTTGATCATCGCCGTAAAAGGCGAAATCATTCGCGAATCTATCCATGGCGTCTAGCAAACAGGAACGCCAGAGAGCATAGGGAAAATGGCTCGTATCGACCACAGAACCGTGAAAATTGTAACGACTGGAAAGATGCTCGCCCTTGTTTCGCTTAATCGGCACAGGGAGATCGATTTCCTTTGTCGAGTTCGTATCTTTTGAATCCATCCACTCTTCCATCTCGGCAGCAAAAAAACCGCTTCGCTCTCTGCTGATGAGGAACCCTTCTGCTACGAGCTGTTGATAGGCAGCCTCCACGGTAATTCGGCTCACCCCGGCCAATGCCGCCATTTGACGGATCGAAGGAAGCCTGCTGCCCGCCGGGATTTGACCGGAGACGATGTCCCGGCTGAGAATCCCATACAACTGCTGATAGAGCGGCGATTCGCTTTGTCCATCGAGAATCGGTGTGATATTCATGACAGAGAAATCTCCTTCCTTTTGAAAGTAACTGCCCCTATAACTTTTTTGGTTTTTGGCCCTATTGATATAGCCAGTGATTCGGTACAGTTAGTCTATCAGAAGATTGATTCAGGAGGAATACAGGAATGGACGTTGCACTTCGTGGACAAAAGGTACTGCTGCGGGATATGCGTGAAGAGGATTTGGATACCTTGTATTATTGGATGTATGAAGCAGAGGATCGCGAGCATCTCAACTGGAACGGACCCTACAAGCCACTCGACCCTTTGACAAAAGAAGAATTCCGCCAGCTTCCCCGGTACCAGGAGGAGCTTTCGGTGGTAGGGACAACGCTTCCTCGGCATAGCCTGATCATTGAAATCGACGGAGAGATAAAAGGCTCGGTAGGACGCTACTGGATCTCAGAGGTGACCAACTGGTTTGAGATCGGTATTGTCATCTACGATTCCCGCTACTGGTCCAACGGCTACGGCAGCGAAGCCTTCCAGATGTGGATCGACTATCTTTTCACCCATATGGACACTGTACGGCTCGGGATTGGCACCTGGTCGGGCAACGAGCGGATGATCAAGCTGGCGCTGCGCTGCGGGATGATGGAAGAAGCGCGTGTGCGAAAAGCGCGGATTGTCCGCGGAGAGTATTACGATGCGATCAAGATGGGGATTCTGCGAGAGGAATGGGAAGCACGAAAAAACGCTCAGGACTAATTCTCCTGAGCGTTTTCTCCTATTTGCTTTCTTCCGTGCCGGTATGCGCTTCGATTCGTCCCAGTTTGCTGCTGAGCTCATCGAGATCCAAGTCCAGATCGAGGGCTGCAAAAATACCGGTGAAATAGGCCTCTACCTGATCAGCGACACGGCTCCGCTCCTCGGCTACAATCTCAGACAGCAGCGAAGAAAACTGTTCACCCAGCTCCGCGCTTCCCGTTTGGAGATAGGCAGAAACAGGGTCCTGCAGCCGTTTTTCCAGATCTTCGCGCAGCTTGGCTTTGCCATCCTGCTCAAAAAAGTCTTTCGTGTTGCGGAAGTGAGCGAGTGATGGCTGTAGCGCATTCGGTGCCAAGGGAAGCTCATCCGCAAAGGACAGCGTGTCCACCTGACGCGGCTGATAAGGGGCCAGCGTCAAGCCCGTGGCGTATTTCTGTACGTCCTGCTGCCACTGTTGAACCAGTTCTTTACCTTGCTTGTGCAAAAATTTCTCCAATCGCAGGGTCGTCGCGCGCAGCTCCTGTGCCAGATCATAGCAAATGGACCGCAGCAAGTCGGCGAGACATCCCTGGAGCGCTTGCTTGATGTTGCGCCCATCTTCGATCAATACAGCCGGGTTAAAGGCCACGTTGACCAATTCTGTAAAGCGGAAAAACAGGCGCTGCTTTACGTAATACACCAGCTCTTCCCGCTCCTTCTGCAGGTCGCGCTCCGCAGAAGCGATCGACAAGGCTTCTACGGCTGCCAAAGCGGCTTCACGTGCCTGTGCGGCAGCTTGTCTGCGGGCATCCCGTTCGGTTTCATCAGCCTGCGCCATGCGAATGATTTCAGACAGGGTGCTGTGTGCCCGGCGGATTTCCCCCATCGCCGCGTTGACCGCGATTTGGGTCAGCTCCTCCAGGGTAAAACGAAGGAATTCCTGCTCGAACAAAGCCATCCCGGACAAGCGGAATGCGTCTTCGGCAGGTGCCAGCGGTGCTCCTTCCTCTGTCCCTGTTCGTTGGCGGTACAATTTTTCAGCCGATGCGTTCAGCTTCCCAGCCTCGTGCATGCGGGCCAGCAAGGCCGTTTGGCTGGAGACCGGATAAATCCGCGGATGACGAATCCCGCAGGAGAGCAGATTTTTTTCGACGTGGGTGATAACTCCGGCCAGCTCTTCCTCAGAAGCGGCTAGATCAGCTGCGTTGACGAGGAAGAACATTTTATCCATGTCAAAGGTATCCTTCACGCGTCCCATTTGCAGCAAAAACTCGTGATCGGCCTGGGAGAAGGCGTGGTTGTAGTAGGTGACGAACAGCACCGCATCAGCATTTTTCATATACTCGAAAGCAACGCCGGTATGGCGGGCGTTGATCGAGTCCGCTCCTGGCGTATCCACCAGCACGATCCCCTGATCCGTCAGCGGACAAGCGTAAAACAGTTCGATGTATTCGGCAAAGCATGCTTTTTCTTCCTTGGCTACAAAGCCTTTGAACGCCTTCATGTCGACGATCAGCTCACCGCCCAGATGAGCGGACATCTCGCCGAGACCTTTGGTGACCGCTTTCAAAAAGGTGTAGTGCGGCTTGGCGGTCGGTGGGATGGCAGAAATATCGATTTTTCCAAGCGCGCTCAGCGCCTCTTCCAGCGTGCTGGCCGCAAGTCCAAATACGGCCAATGAACGAATGACATCCTGCTCGACAGACTCACGTGACTTCAACACGACGCGAACCGTGCCATGCGGTTGTGTATCGGTCGGAGGCATGATTTTATTGATCGCCGCCGTCGTCGGATTGGGTGACACCGGCAGGACCAAGTCACCCATCAAGGCGTTGGCGAACGAAGATTTTCCGGCACTGAAGGCGCCAAACAGCGCCACGGTAAAGCGGTTGGCTTGCAGCCGCTCAGCCCGCTCCTGCATCGCCTGGGCCTGGGCTTGCATCCCGGGTACAGACTGAATCTCTTTGCTCACCTGCAGCAGGTGTTCCGCTGCGGAAGTCAGTTTCTCTTTCAGTTGATTCATAATGTCCGTTTACGCTCCTTCACGCAAAATCGCTTGCAGGCGCTCTCCTGCTGCCTGTTCTGTCTTTGCCAACTGCTGCAATTGCGCATGGATCTGCGCCAGCTCGCGAAGCACGCGGAGCCGCTCTTGCAGCTGTGCACCTTCCACCTCAGTCTTCCGTTTCAGCATGGAGACCACTTGCTCAATCAAGCCCATCCCGGCACGCCGGTACTCCGCTTTGATTCCGTTAGACAAGTCGGAACAGTAATTCATCACATACTCTCTCGTACTCGCCCCGTCTTTTACCCGGGAGGCGAGAAAATCAGCGTTCATTTCGATCTTCGTAGCGTAGACCGCCGTATGATAAGCGTCGTCGCGCAGCTCGAATTTCTCCGGAAATTTACTCAGCAGTTCCTTGAAGTGAAAATCGAGATTGCCTTCTGTTTTTTCCCGCAAGTCTGCCAGCAGCGCTTCCAGTCTTCTCTGCCGCTCTTCTTCTGTCTTTTTACCAGCAAAAAACAGCCCCATCTTAAAGCCCGGCTTGCGGCTCTCCAGGTATTGCTCAGCCGCTTCGTTTGTGCTGTAGTAAGTCAGACGCGCATTGTCTAAGAGCACGCCCAGCTCTTTTTCCATGTGCTTGCGCGCCTGATCGACGCGGCCGGTCAGTTCGCTCGCGGCTGCTTCGGCGGCTTGCAGAGCCTCTGTGACCTGCCTGCCATCGTGGCTGTCGATATCAGCTGCGTGCAGACCATCAAGCTCGTTTTCCAGGCCTTGACGCTTCTCGGCATTTTCTCTTTTCAGCACCAGCACATGTTCTTCGATCAGATGCTCAGCCGCATCTCTTACGGTTTTACTGACCAACTGCTCGCGGTTATCGATCAATTGTGTCAACATGCTGCGAAACGCTTCATACTGATTTTCCTCATGATCGGGCTCGGCCAGGGACGTATAGAAAATACCGTCCGGCACGATGTTCCATGTCGCGAAAGCCTCTTCCACGCTCTCTTTGTAGCTGTCAAAATCCAGCTCAAAGTCGATGTGCTTATCAATCATATTTACAACCAGATAGACTGGTTTCCCGCGGTCTTTCAATGTCTTCGTAAAATTGAAGTTTTCCTCGGCCTGCACGTGATTGTAGTCCATCATGTAGATGACTACGTCGGCCAAGTGCAAGGCTGACTCTGTCGCGATCTTGTGAGCTGCATCTGTCGAGTCGATCCCCGGGGTATCGAGCAGGCTGGCTTGCTCATGCAAGAGGGTCCCCGGATAGGAGACCTCCACCCACTCTACCGTATCGCCATCCACCGCGAATTGCTTGAGCTTTTCCATCTCCGTGTCAGGGTCAAATGTCAGCACACCGTTGTGATGTGTATAAACGCGGGCAGCTTTTTCGCCGCCGCGGATTTTGACAACATTGGCACTTGTCGGAATCGGGTTGGAGGGCAGCAGATTGACCCCCAACAAGGTATTGATCATGGTTGATTTTCCGGCCGAAAAGTGTCCGCAAAATGCGATATTCAACTCCACCTCGCGCGTTTTTGCCGCAAGCTGGAGCAATTTTCCCGGAGTCACCTCGTCCTTTTCTTTCTCCATGGACGACGCCATTTGTTCCAATCGATCAGCAAGCAGGGCAAAATCTGTTGCCCGCTCCATGATGTGGGTTTGCACCAGTACCATCCTCTCCATCTCCTACTCTACCATGCCGAATGTACCATACCTCCCTGCGTTGATCAATTCTTTTACGCGAAGTTTGGCGTGGAATTCTTTGTATAGGGAGGGTCGTTTAGCTAAACGTAAGACGATTGGTTCTGATTTTCATCGAAAGGACAATTCCCAGAATCACAAAGTTCGTAAGCAAAGAGGTTCCCCCATAGGACACAAACGGCAAGGTGATTCCGGTAACAGGCATCATATCAAGATTCATTCCGACATTCTCGATGATTTGAAACGTAAACATGCCAATCACGCCCGTAATAAAGCATGTGGAGAAATAATCCTCTGATTGAACGGCAATCGCGGTCAGCCGATACAAGAGAAAAAAGAAGAGGGTCAACAAGAAACTGGCGCCGAGAAACCCTAACTCTTCCCCAATCGCCGAGAAGATAAAATCGGTCCACTGCTCCGGAACCCAGTTTCCCTGCGTGGCAGTGCCGCTGACTATCCCCCGCCCCATCAATTGGCCGGAACCAATCGCCATTTTTGCCTGCAAGACTTGATAGCTTGCTCCTGCTTTATCAATTTCTGAATCCAAAAACGTAATGATCCGTTCCTTTTGATGATTCATAAAAGGGAGCTTCTCGACAAATTCGATCGACTGCTCGGTAAAAGCTGTTTTCGCAATAAAAATCGCGGAGATTAGCACGGCCACACTGACTAGATACACCAACAGTTGTTTCCGGCTTAAAAATAAAATCATCATGGCTCCGGTGATCCCCAAAAGAGTGAGCGCTTGTCCCAAATGAGGCTGTTTCAAAATCAAAACAAAGGGAACCAGGTTGATCCCGAGAATGACGAAAAGATGCTTCCAGCCAAATGACTCGTTTTTTTGCCTGGCTCTCGTCATAAAATCAGAGATAGTTAAGATCACAAAAATCTTGGTCAGCTCCGATGGCTGAAATTGGAAGCCGCCGGGCAGTGTGATCCAGCATTGTGCCCCGTTTTTGGCTGGGTAAAAAAATACGCATATCAGCAAACAAATGCAAAGAAAGTATCCTATATATGAAAGGAGCCCTTTTAGGATTCGGTGATCGAGGAAGGCAAAAGCAATCATAGAAACGACGGAAATGATCTGCCAGACGATTTGCTTTTGATACCAATCTTCCATACCGTTTCGGTTAACGGTGGTCGAATAGATAGCGAGGGTTGAGAGGATAGACAAGGCCAATACAGAAAAAATCAGAACAAAATCTACCCGCAAAAACATTTTTCGAGAGAACATCAAACACCACCACTTTTCAACGAGAATCCATCAATCCAGCTTCGAAAATCATGACTCCACAGGAAATGCTACGATGTAACTTGATAATAATAGCATAGGATAACCTCGCAATTTAACCCCTGAAATCTCCGTTTTTCTCCCTAATTTATGCGAAATCGCTCGATTCCGCGCAAATGGGAAAATCCCTCGCTTATGACAGCCCAGCCCTCAGCCTTTCCAAAAAGGTTTCCAACACGATTGACTGTCGGCGGTTTTCATTATAAGCGTATGAAAAATACCGTTTCAAATGGTTCTGCGGAATTGCTCTGTACACAAGCTCTCCCCTCGCTGCTTCACGCTCCACGGCCAACCGGGAGAGAAATGATACGCCCTCTCCCAGCATGGCCATCTGTTTGATTGCCTCCAGAGAATCCAGCTCCATCCGCGGCATCAGCTCCACCCCATTGGCTTGTGCCCACTGGAGCGTGATTGCTCGCGTGCTTGATTCCGGACTGTGGAAGAGAAAGGGCACCTCGGCCAGCATGTTCGCCGTAAGCTCCTTTTGTCGGGCAAACGGGTGGGAGGGAGAGAAGATCACGACCATCTCATCCTCGCACAGTGTCTCTGCAACGAGCGCCTCCATGTGAAAAGGCTCGGAAGAAAACACCCCCAGATCAATTTCATGATTGATCAGCATGTCCTTGATGACGGGCGCCGTCTTGACGGACAAAGAGATGGATAGATTGGGAAACGAAGCTGAAAAGCTGCTGATGATGCCGGGCAGGATGTACGTACCCGGCACGTAGCTGGCGCCGATTTTGAGCTGCCCTTTTTTGAGACTCTGAAACTCCTGGACGACCCGTTCTGCTTCTGAGGCGAGCGCGTTGATTTTCACGGCATAATGACAGAGGGCCTCGCCTGCTTCTGTCAAATACATTTTCCCCGAACGCGCTTCAAAGAGCTGTACGCCAAGCTCCCGCTCCAGGCTTTTCATATGAAAGGTTACGGTTGGCTGTTTGAGACCCAGCCGGTCTGCGACAGCCGTGATCTTTTTGTGCCGACCGATCAGCTCTACGATTTGCATTTTCAACAGACTGATGTTCATGCGATCATTCCCTCCACCGTTTCATCGATTCCCTGCGTGGCCATTTTGCTGTCAGTAGTATAGATAAAATCTATGACGATGTATAGTTTGTATTCAATATCTTAATAGAAGATTAATCGGAACCTAACAAAACATTAGCATTGGGTCGATAGACTGAAACTATCTTACGAAAGGGAAGAAGGTCTCGCACATGGATGTCATCCTGGATGGATTAGCCAAATCATTTGATGAGGTTCAAGCTCTACATCCAACAAGTTTACGGATTCGGCAAAGCCGGTTCACGACGCTGCTGGGGCCATCCGGCTGCGGCAAGACGACGCTGCTCCGCATGATTGCGGGGCTGGAGACACCGGATCAGGGGGAAATCCGGCTGGGAGACGAGGTATTGTTTTCACGGCCTCTGGCCATTGAAAAACCCGTGCATAAACGCAATTTCGGCATGGTCTTTCAGGACTTCGCTCTTTGGCCGCATCTGACTGTCTTTGAGAACATCGCTTTTGGGCTTCGCGCAACCGGCCAAAAGAAAGAGGTGGACCGACTGGTAAACGAAGCGATCGAGCGGGTGCGGCTGCAGGGGATGGAAAAGCGTTTTCCCCATCAGCTCTCAGGGGGACAGCAACAGCGGGTTGCGTTTGCCCGGGCGGTTGTCATGAAACCGCCGCTCGTCCTGTTTGACGAGCCACTGAGCGCACTTGACGCAATGCTGCGGGATGAAATGCGGTTCGAGCTGATGAGTCTCGTGCGCGACATCGGCCTCACCGCTCTCTACGTTACCCATGACCAGACAGAAGCCATGTCGATGTCCGACGAGATCGTCGTCATGAACCGTGGACAGGTCTTGCAGGCAGGTACGCCCGAACAGATTTACGGGAAGCCAAAGCATCCCTTTGTTGCCAGCTTTATTGGGAAATCCAACTGGCTTAAGGAGGACAAGCTGGTGATTCGGCCCGAGCATATCAGATGGTACGGCGAGGAAGGCGATCTTACATACGAGGGCGTCATCCGCAGCGTCAGCTACATGGGCGATCGGTATGAGATTCACTTGGACATGGGCCGTCTTGGTTCATGGACAGCCTATCACGACAAGCGTCTGCCAGCAGGCGAGTCGATCCATATGTTCGTCTCTCCCCTGCATATACACAACATTACATCGATTTAGGGAAAAAAGAGGAGGATGTACAAAATGAGCAAAAGGCATGGTTTGAAAAAAAGCGTACTGGTTTTACTGACAGCGATGGTTGGATTTGGCGTCACCGCTTGCGGCACCAGCTCTCAGCCAACAGCAAGCACTCCCCAAGAGAAACAAGCAGCGTCATCTGCCCCAGAATCCTCTTCCACTCCAGCAGCAGGGACTGAAGAGAAGAAGCTGAGCGGTAAAGTAGTCGTTTACAGCGCAGGACCAAAAGGATTGGCGGAGTCGATTCAAAAAGGATTCGAAGAGAAAACGGGCGTACAGGTGGAAATGTTTCAAGGCACGACGGGAAAAATCTTATCCCGTATGGAAGCAGAAAAAGCAAATCCGGTGGTCGATGTAGTAGTACTTGCCTCCCTGCCTTCTGCACAAGGCCTGAAGAAAAGCGGACTCACACTGGAATATAAAGAAGCGAAAAATGCGGACAAGCTGATTCCCGAATGGTCCGACCAAGAGGGGCACTTCTTTGGCTACTCTGCCTCCGCTCTGGGGATTGCTTACAATACAAAGCTGGTGACAACGCCGCCGGAAGACTGGGCAGACATCGCCAGCCCCGAATGGAAGGACAAGGTGAACATTCCAGACCCGGCACAATCCGGCTCTGCGCTTGATCTCGTAACCGGTTATCTGAGCGCCCATGGCGAAAGCGGATGGGAGCTGTTTGAGGCGTACAAAAAGAACGGCGTGGCACAGGCCGGAGCCAACCAAGCTGCGCTCGACCCGGTGATTACAGGCTCGAAGAGTGCCGTCGTCGCTGCTGTCGATTACATGACGTACGCTGCGAAGGAAAAGGGCGAGCCGATCGACTTGATCTATCCAAAGAGCGGTACGGTAATCAGCCCCCGACCTGCAGCTATTGTGAAAACGAGCCAAAATGTCGAGAACGCCAAAGCTTTCATCGATTACCTACTATCTGATGAAGCGCAGAAAATGGTTGCAGAAACGTACTTGCTGCCAGGACGCACAGATGTGGCGGCGAAAGATCGCCCAGGTGCAGCTGAGATCCCGGTGTTGAAAATCGATTGGACCTGGATGGATGAAAATGGTGACGACGTAACAAAGAAATTTACTCAAGTGTTTAAATAAAATCATCCGCTACAAAGTGTTTACTAAACAGAAAAACGGTGAAGGATATGCAATCTTTGCGTGCGAGCAAGCTTTTCTCTCTTGGGATGGCCCTGGCAATTGCCCTGCTCTTGATCCTTGTGGTCATCCCCCTTCTTTTTATCTTTCAAACAAGTGTATACCCGGAGGGAGCGCTGGATCTTTTATCTCCGCTTCGGCTGATTCTGGACAGTGAGCTAGGCGAGGTTTTGCTGCACTCCATCTGGCTTGGCCTGTTGGTTGTCGCAGGTTCGACACTGCTGGCCCTGCCCGTGGCGTGGATTTTCGCGAAAACGAATTTCGTGAAGCACCAATGGGTAGACGTGATCCTGCTGATTCCGTTCATGACCCCGCCGTACATCGGCTCCATGGGCTGGATTTTGTTTATGCAGCATAACGGGTATCTGGAGCAGTTATTGCCATGGACATCTGCGTGGACACCGAAATTTTTCAGTGTTTTTGGGATGGTGGTGATTATGAGCCTCCACCTCTTCCCGTTTTTGTACCTGATCCTTCGCAATGCTTTGCAACAGATCGGAGGCAGCCGAGAAGAGGCGGCCGCGCTGCATGGCGGGTCCTTTGCGTATCGCTTTCGCCGCATTGTGCTGACTCTGCTTTTATCCAGCTATGCGATGGGCGCTCTTTTGATCTTCGTCAAAACGATCGCCGAGTTTGGAACACCTGCTACCTTTGGCAGGCTGATCGGATATTACGTCCTGACTTCGGAAATTCACAAATACATCTCCAGTTGGCCCATTGATTTTGGCAAAGCGACAGCACTGGCATCCATCCTGCTCTCTACCTGCTTGCTGCTTTGGTACATGCATTCATGGGTCACGCGAAAATTTACCTACCCGCTTGTCGGAGGCAAAGGCTCGCGGATCAAGGTTTATCAGTTGAAGGGCTGGAGAAGCTGGCTCACATGGACGTATCTTGCTGTGCTGCTCGGTTTGTCCATTGGTGTGCCGTACTTTTCTGTCATCAGTGCTTCCCTGATGAAGCTGCGCGGGGAAGGGCTGACGTGGGGAAATTTCACGATTCAAGCCTATGTTCAGTTGCTGAGTCCCGGCTCCAAAGGACTCCATGCACTTCTGAACAGCCTGAGCTTGTCCCTGGTAGCGGCTACGATTGCCGTCATACTGGGCACCTATTTCGCTTTGATGATTCAGCGGTCACAGCGCTTGTCCCAACGGTTCACTGACCTTTTTGCGCTTTTGCCAAATACAGTGCCAGGTATCGTGATTGTACTGGGATTGATCATCTTCTGGAATTCTCCGTGGATGCCGCTCAAGCTGTACAATACGTACGGCATGGTCGTCCTGACGTACGTCGTGTTCTTTCTCCCCTATACGGTGCAGTACGTCAAGGCGAATTTCAGCCAGATTGATCCGTCACTCTTTCAGGCGGGACGTGTTTTTGGAGCCGGCTCCTTCTATATTTTGCGGCGGCTCCTGCTGCCGCTGGTCATCCCTGGCATGCTAGCCGGCTGGATGATGACGTTTACCATTTCGATACGCGAATTAGTGGCGTCGTTGCTGATTCTTCCCCCTTCCATGGAGACGTCTGCGACGTATATTTTTGCCCAGTTCGAACAAGGAGAGGTAGCTCTCGGCATGGCGATGGCCGTGATTTCAGTGGGACTGACGACCGTGCTGCTGCTCTCTCTGCATATCATCAGCTCGAAGAGAAAGTGGAATGTGTAAAATGAGACAAATGACTGTATGGGGCGGCGCTGGTGAACATGGCCGCTCCAGCTATGTAATTCAAAAGGACGATACGCGAATACTGCTCGATTGTGGGGGAAAGAAAGAAGCGGGCGGCGTTTACCCGTTGCTCGTACCTCATGAGGTTGCACAGCTTGACGCTGTTTTTTTATCCCATGCACATGAAGATCATTCCATGGCAATTCCGCTTTTGTATAAATTCGGCTACGAGGGCGTCGTCTGGACGACAAAGGCAACGGCCGATCAGCTTCCTGGATACTACGCTGCATGGCGACGCTACGCAGCAAGACATTCGGCTGAGCCTCCCTATCGGGAAGAGGATATCCGCGCTGTGCGATTTGCCTATCTGGACGAGGCCGTGATGGCAGGTGAATGGCTTTCGATTTCACCGAGCCTGCGCATCTGCTGGGGACGTACAGGACATATGCTCGGCTCCGTCTGGATGCTGCTTGCCATCGAGGGAAGCAGCGTCTTTTTCTCTGGCGATTTTACCGGGGAGTCTGAATTGCTTCGTTTTGATTGGCCGGGAGACAACCTGCACATCTGGGAGCAGGAACCGATCGGCCTATCGATTGTCGATGCTGCTTATGGCATGGATGACCAGTCCCAGGCAGATAAACTGGCTGAGCTCTCGCAGCAGATCACGACTGCTATCGAGCGGGGAGGAAAGGTACTCTTGCCCGTACCCGTGCGGGGCAGAAGTCAAGATTTGTTAGTCTGGGCAAGCGAGACGTTTCCGCAGGTGCGCCTGCTGGTAGAAAGCGATATTCGGGATGGCCTGGAGCAACTGCTGGAGAGAACGGACTGGCTCCATCCGGGAGCAGATGAACGCATTCGCCTTGCCCTGAACGCTCCCAATATGCGCGTGATCAGGAGTTCCGCTGAGCGGGAAAAAGAGCTGGCCCAAGCAAAATCGTGCATCATCCTCACAGGTGACGGCATGATGGAGTCAGAGCGGGCAGGCTGGTACTATGAGCAGCTGCGCGGCCAGACGCAAAATACGATCATCTTGACCGGTCACCTGGCCGCCGAGAGTCTGGGGCGGCAGCTTTTGGAAAAAGCCGTCCCTTCCGATCATGCTTGCGATGTCCGTTTTATTCGCTACAAGGTCCACCAAGGAGCGGGCGATGTTCGGAAAATGCTCCAAGCGGTTCCGAGCAGACAGACGCTGCTTGTGCACGCTGGCAAACCAGCCACAGACCGTCTGGCCGAGGCGCTTTTTAGGGAGGGATTTCGCGGGCTGAACTCCCTTTCCCCCGGCGAGTCGCTGTCATTTGAATGAGTAGAAGTGATGACCATAAAAAAGCCAACCCTGTTCCAAGCAATAGCTGCCTGAACAAAGGGTTGGCTTTTTATTATCTATTCCGCAAGCAAATCCGCAAAAGCCTTGGCATAAGCCGGCAAATCTGGCGGTCTGCGGGAGCCGACAATATGACCGTCCACGACCACTTCCTGGTCTACCCAGATCGCGCCCGCGTTTTCCATATCATCTTTGATACCCGGCGTGGAGGTCGTCGTCACGCCTTTGAGAATTTTCGCCGAAGCCAGCACCCAACCGGCATGGCAGATATGGCCAATCGGCTTCTTCGCTTCGTGCATGGCCTGCACAAAAGAGAGAACCTCCGGATAGCGGCGCAGTTTATCCGGTGCCCAGCCGCCCGGTACCAGCACGCCGTCATAGTCGGCCGGATTGACATCTGCCATCGCTTTATCGGCCGCACAAGGCACGCCGTACTTGCCGATATACGTTTCCGCTTTGGGACCGACCAGATGGACCACCGCTCCCTCTTCCCGCAGCCGCAGGACCGGATACCACAGCTCCAAATCCTCAAATTCACTCTCTACAAAGCAGACGACCTGCTTCCCTTTCAGTCTCATCGATTCAGCCTCCCTGCTCCCCTCTTGGGACATTTCTCCCCTCTATTGTAGCAGGTTGGACGAGCAGCGGCATCCCGTTACTCCTCTTTCGACCGCAGCAGCCTCATCCCGTTGGCAATGACGATCAAAGAACTGCCCGTATCAGCAAGCACAGCCATCCACAGCGTCGAGTAGCCAAACAGGATCATCAGCAGAAAGACAACCTTGACCAAAAGCGAGAAGGCAATGTTTTGCTTGATGATGCGAAGCGTTCGCCGGCTTAACCCGATCGCGTAAGGCAGCTTTGTCAGGTCATCGGCCATCAGCGTAAGATCCGCTGTTTCCATGGCGGTATCAGAGCCAGCTCCCCCCATCGCAATTCCCACTGTCGCAGCAGCAAGCGCAGGGGCATCATTGATTCCGTCACCGACCATCGCTACACCCTTGGAGCTGGATTGCCAATCTTGGATCGCTGAGAGCTTATCTGCCGGAAGCAGCTCCGCCCGGTAATCCGTCAGTCCGATCCGCTGCGCCACTGCTTGAGCGGTGCCTTTGTTGTCCCCCGTAAGCATGGCGACCTGCTTAACCCCGATGTCTCGCAGTTTTTTCACGACTCCGGCGCTTTCCGGACGCAATTGGTCGGCCAAACCGATAAGGGCGATGACCTTTTGTCCCGTACCAAGCAGCATCAATGTCTCTCCCTTTTGCTGCCGCTCTTCAATCAGGGACTCGATGGCGCCCAGCGAGAATTGATGCTCATTTTTGAACCAGCGGGGATTGCCGAGGTAATACGTGCGGCCATCTACACTGGCTTGCACACCGCGTCCCGTTACGGACGTAAATTCCGAGGTGGCTTTCGGGCTGACCCCCAGCTTTTTGGCATAGCGCAGGATTGCGGCTGCAAGCGGGTGCTCGGACATCGCTTCCAGCGAAGCCGCGATTGTCATCACGTCCTCTTCCGTATGGCCATCCAGCGTCGCCACCGACACGACCTCCGGCGTCCCCACCGTAAGCGTCCCTGTTTTATCAAAGGCGATATGATCGATCGCACCCAGCCGTTCGAGATGGACGCCGCCTTTGATCAGAATGCCGTGTTTGGCCGCGTTGCCAATCGCGGAGACAATGGACACAGGCGTCGAAATGACGAGAGCGCACGGGCAAGCGACCACGAGCATCATCAGTGCCCGGTAAAACCACAGATCCCACGGTTGCTGCAAAAGCAGCGGAGGGACAATGGCGATCAAAGCCGCGATGACGATCACAGCAGGCGTATAGTACTGAGAAAAGACGTCTACGAAGCGCTGCGAAGGCGCTTTTTGTGCCTGGGCTTCTTCTACCAGGTGAACAATCTTGGACAGCGTATTCTCTTCAAAACGCTTGGTCACCCTGATTTTCAAAGCGCCCTGCTCGTTGATTGTTCCTGCGTACACATCGTCATCCACATTCTTTTCCACGGGAACCGACTCACCGGTAATGGGCGCCTGATTGACAGTGGAAAATCCTTCGATAACCCTGCCGTCCATAGCTATTTTCTCGCCCGGTTTGACCAGGATGATCTCACCAACCGTAATTTCTTCAACCGGAACTCTGATTTCTTGACCGTCTCTGATCACCAGTGCTTCATCAGGAGCGAGCTTCATCAGGCTGCGCAGAGAGTTGCGCGTCCGCTCCATCGTATAGGCCTCCAGGGTTTCTCCAAGGGAAAACAGGAAAACAACGGCTGCACCTTCTTCCCACTGGCCGATCACCGCTGCCCCGATAACGGCAATCGTCATCAGAAAATCAATACCCAGCGTCTTTGATTTCAAGCCGTAGATCCCGCTTTTGGCAATCCGGAAACCGCCGACCAGGATGGCCGCTGCGTAAAACCAGACCAGAACACTTTCCGAGGTTCCGGCAAACAGATCGAGCGCCCACGCCAACAGGAAAATCGCTCCCGAAATGAGTGTTGACCAGGCTTTTTTGTTTTTCAGCCAAAAGCTCTGGTTTTCCAACTGCTTTCGGTCCTTTTCCAGAACGGCTTCATAGCCGGCCTGCCTGACCGTCCGCACAATCGTATCTGCTGCGCTGCCGTCATGGTGTACGGACATTTTAGCCGCACCAAAATTGACGCTGACCTGGTAGACCGAGCCAATCGCTCCTACCTTTTTCTCCAAACCTCGGGCACAGTCAGCGCAGTCCATGCCACCGATGCGAAAGACTGTAAGCTCACCCTCGCCTTTTCCTAGCAGCATGTCGGCATGGCTGACTTCCTCATCGTGCACAGAATGCGAATGACCCCCATGCTCGTGGTGGTCTGCGCCGCAGCAGGCACCATGCTTTGCTGTCTGATGGGTTTCCCTATGATCGGACGCTTCCAGCGCAATTTCAGTTTGGTTCGTTGGTTCACAACAACCGAGCTTCTTGGACATCTCCAACACCCCAATATATGATTAATTGTTCATATTTGAATTCTTACCCCTATCATATTTTTCCTCACTCCCAAATGTCAACACTCTTTTCCAAAAATTCTTGGAAAAAGTTCCTACCATTCCTGTATCCCATTCAAAACCATAGCTTTCCCTGTTTCAAAAAGCTGGATGCGCCTGTGCCAAAAGCTGGATGCGCCAGCGCAAAACAAAAAACCCGGCGTTCGCCGAGTTTTCATCGAAGGATTTCGTATGCTTATTCATGCTTCAAATGCTGGAGAGTCTGGACAAAGATTTGCTCAATATGTCCATCATCCAGGGAATAAAAGACCGTTTTTCCTGCTTTGCGCCGCTTTACAATTCGCAGATTGCGCAGATACCGAAGTTGATGGGAGACAGCAGACTGTCCCATCCCCAATACCGTAGAAATATCGTGGACGCATAATTCCTGTTGCAGCAAGGCGTAAATGATTTTTACCCGTGTCGGGTCACCCAGCGCCCGGAAGAGGTCCGCCAAATCAACGGCTGTATGCTCATCTATCATTTTATCCTCGAGTCGTGCCGCTTCCGAAGCTTCCGACCCCTGGCAGGTTTCATCGCATGTTTCCTGAATCTCGTTGTTCGAATTCATCCAGACACCACCCTCATCAATAACACTCTACCGCCAGTATAACAAAATTCATGACTGAAGTCGTCCAAAAGCGTCGACCGTAAGATCAATATACGCTGCTTATGGGGAGTTGCAATCTTGCGCTTTGGTTTTCGTCAATAAAAAAGTGAGAAACAGGATCATGGTCACTGTTTCCCACCTTGCAAAGATATGTACGGGGGTTAATAAAAAGGGATGAACCCCCACGGTTTTAGTCCCATTTGTTATTTTAACATCGGCTGAAAATTAGTCAAGAAACAGAAATTTGTATCGCTCTGAGCATGGCAAATTCTTTTTTCACCAGGACCGCAGTCCAAAACACGATGATTGCATCGATTACCAGTGATCCCCAATAGATACCGGATACTCCGATCACGCTCGGCAGAATCAACATGACTGGTACATAGAAAATAAGTTGTCTGGTAATCCCGATGATGGCTGCCGGCTTTCCTTTATCAATGGAAGGGTAAAACGTCATGGCCATAAAAATCATGGACAACAGCGGTAAAATTGCCATGTGAATTCGGAAATACATCGTATGCGTTCCCGTCAATGCTTGATCAGGCAGCATGAATCCCAAAACAGATTCGGGAGCGGCCATGGAAACAAGCCAAAAAGGCAGAGTTAAGAGCATAGAGGCAACAGTGAAAATCCGGTAAGCGCTTATGACACGCTCATATTGCCCGGCACCGTAGTTTATGCCGATAACTGGCTGAAGTGCGCGCATTAAGCCGAAGATCGGAGTAAGCAAAAAGGTGAAAACGCGGTAGACGACACCATAAAAAGCGATATCAAGTACCGTACCGTATCTGGAAAGCGCGTTGAAGACGACAACCGCTTGCACCAGGTTCATAACATTCATGATCAGCGAAGACATTCCCAGTCCAATGATAGATTTTACAGTAGGTGCATCCTTGTAAATGGAAAAAACTCTTGTTTTGAAGGAAGAAAATCCTTTGCCAAAGTAAATCCATCCCAGAAGCGTGTAGACAAACATGCCGATATTCGTTGCCCATGCAGCTCCTTCTACTCCCTTATCAAGCGCTACGACCAGAATATAGTTGAACAAGATGTCAGCCGCCAGACCGATTCCCATCACAACGGCTGCTGATTTCATTTTTCCTTCGGCTCTCACGATCATGTTGGCTGCCAGTCCATAAATCCAGAAAAATGAGCCAATCACTGTAATTCGGAAATAACGGTCTCCCAGAAGTAACGCTTCTCCTTCTCCTTCTCCTTCTCCTCCCATCATCTTGATGAGTTGAGTGGAGAACAGCAATCCCGGCACCATATAAACCACAGTTGCAATCAGGGTAAGCGAGTTGACATGTCCTAATAATCGTTCCTGTGTGTATTTGTCCTGACGGCCTATCGCAATGCTTAATACAGATCCTGCACCAACTCCGATCAGAGAGCCAATACCGATACTGAACTGAGTTAAGGGATACGCTACGGAAACTCCCGCCAAGGCGGTTTCACCTATGTAGCGGCCTACAAAAAAGGCAGAGATGACAGCGTTTAATCCGTACAGAACCATAGCAATGATAGCAGGCCAAGATAATTGATACATGACTTTCCAAAGATTTTCGTTCAATATCAGATGCTTTTGTCTTTCTTTATCATTTCCTGTTTGAACATTTGTCATATGAACACCCTTTCCTCTCTCAGCGTATATACCTGACATTCTCAGCCGCTTTTCTGAATCGGCTGTTGCTGTAAAGAGTTATTGATATTCATTATTGACGAAATGCGGATGCTTCGCCGCCTGCGAACGGATTATCCTTAACGTGAAACGGATTCTTTTGAATGGCGCTCTTGATCAGTGGTGAAATTCGCGGTTTTGCCAATTTCACTGGGATTGTAGCCATAAGTTTTACGAAACAGCGTGGAGAAGTGGCTTAAATTGTGATACCCAACCATGAGGGCCGCTTCGCTTACGTTTCCTATCCCTTGCTCCAGTATTTTTCGCGCTTCATTCATTCGTAATCCGCGCACATATCCGAAAACGGTCGTCCCGAACAAATGCTTGAATCCGAATTTGAGCTTGTAATCATTAAGGCCGACCAATCTAGCCAGTTCAAGCAAACTGGGGGGCTCCTTCCACATATGGGACAGAATCTCTTTGGCTTGGTGAAGGCTGCGGATATCATCAGCTTTCAGTCTGGAAGCCGCTCGAACCTGTTCTTCTCCCTGCATTGCCCCGTTCAAGTGATAGGCCAGCAGTTCAAACGCTTTCCCTTCCAAATAAAGCTTCTTGAGAGTGCCCGAATACGGACAATGGATCATTTGTTCTACGATGAAAGAAATCTGAGGAGAACCGGCCGTTTGTCTACATATAAAAGGTTCGCTCGACAGACGGGCAAGTTCGGGCTGCAGCTCCCTCAAATACCGTATATCGATGCGAAGTTCCATCTGTAACATTTGCTTGGCAGGAGCCAGCTCAGCATGCAGCTTTTTATCATGCATAAACAAGAGCGTGGAACCCCCCGGGGACAAATCGTAGCTTCGGCTTTGGCCGGCTACTTCCCAATAGCCTCGCCCTTCTAGCGTATAAGCGATCTCAAGATGAGGATACTGAACACCGATATCGAATGTGACAGGTTCATCAAGCTTCCCATCAAACCAATTGATCTCCATACCATTTCTCAAGCAAATCCGTTGCAAATGAACCTTCCCGCTCCCTGACGGAATGGAGTACATTTGATGGTATGGTTCCTCTTGATTCGATAACTGCGTGATATCGTTGAATTCCTCGAACAGACACGCCAAATTATGCGTATTCATTTGCAGCTTCAACTCCGTTCTCCCCTCCTCATCGTCTAAAGAATGAAGGCCCGGACATTTGTATAACCATAGATTTATATCGTTCCGGACCTATCTCATCCGTATCTAGTTACCCGTTCATCCATTGTGAGTACATTATAGGTTCACGGAAAAAAATTGTAAATGAACAAAAGTTTTTACTTAAGGAAAAATATGAAGCATAGTGAGTATTGTGGAAAATCGAAATTCAGGCTAAAAAAACCATTCGCTATTCGAATGATCATAATCAAAATTAAAAGGACACCGTTTACCGCTCCATTTGCGGAAAACAGTGTCCTTTTTTATCGTATTTAGCCGAGAAGACTCCCACTTTTAAGTCTTACCTAGTTTCAAGAAAGTGGGGGTGTGTTCAAATTACACGTTACCTTCATTCGCCGGAGGCGTAAACGTCCGTTTGGCAAGCTCGGCGTCAAGCATGTAAAATGCATTGCTATCGTTATCAATGCGTCTTAGCTTCTGGATGATGCTGTCGAAGGTCGCTTCTTCCTCGACCTGCTCGTCGATGAACCACTTGAGAAAATTGATCGTCGCGTGCTCCCTTTCATTCCAAGCTGCATCGGAAAGATCGTAGATCCGCCTCGTCACCGTTTTCTCGTGCTCATACGCTTGCTCAAAGGCGTCAAGCAGCGATTCATATTCATTCTCAGGGCTTTCTAAGCCGTCAATACGCGCGCGCCTGCCGAGACGGTTGATGAAATGGTAAATTTTCATCGCATGAAACTTTTCTTCTTCCGCTTGTACGATGAAAAAATTGGCAAATCCATCAAAGCTTTCTGCTGAACAGTACGCTGCCATCGCCAAGTAAACATGGGAAGAATAAAATTCGTAATTCATTTGGTCATTTAATTTCTGCAACAGTTCATCAGACAACATTCTACCCTCACCTTTTCTTATAGACTGCAACTCGTTTACCTATGAAACCGGTTGAACACCCCTCTATTGTAGCACATGAAGGAAATTTTCAAACCGATCATGATTCTGATAGCGTCAGGAGAGCATCGTATATCTTCAGTGTAAAATGACTTCCTCCTATGTAATGAGTGCGTGTTTACTGCCCTAAATATAAAAAGTTCTTTAGGCTTTATACCCAAAGAACTTTATTTTGACTAATTATGGTGCCGGTAGAGGGACTTGAACCCCCACGGTTTCCCTCACGATTTTGAGTCGCGCGCGTCTGCCAATTCCGCCATACCGGCATCTATGAAATTACATGGTCGGGAAGACAGGATTCGAACCTGCGACCCCTTGGTCCCAAGCCAAGTACTCTACCAAGCTGAGCTACTTCCCGGTACTACTCTTTTGTTGTGTGCCCCCGAAAAGTGCCCGGAGTACACAAAAAGCTTCTTTACCTTTTTCAGGGTTGAATGGCGTGCCCTGAGAGATTCGAACTCCCGACCTTTTGATTCGTAGTCAAACGCTCTATCCAGCTGAGCTAAGGGCACATTATATCTGCAATTGTCTCATCCTGACGACTCCAATAGTATACAGGTTTCTATGAAAAAAAGCAAGAAAAAAGTGAATCACCCCCCGTTGTTACTGGTCACAAGCCCCCACTGAACCCTTTTTATTTTGCCTGTCGCTTTGGCCTTCGATTACAGGAGCTGCAGCAACCAGACGACTGTCTGCGAAAGTATAGATTGAACGGATAATCCAGAGGATGACGGCCATAGATGATCCAGCGTCCCTTTACATTTCGGCGCAGTTGGTAGACACGGAAGAACCGGTCCTCCCTGTCAAAACCGAACCAGACAGCGAGCGTCACTGTTCCCTTGGCTTGAGACAGCAGCTTTACGCTGAGGATCGGCGGCGCTCCAATTCCGTCGCCCACTGGTATTGCCAAACGTCCGCGAATGGTACGAAGCTGGAGATTGCGAATCACCCGATCCGCCAGACAATCGGTCATATGCTTTCTGAGAAAACGTTCGATCTTTGCCCTGGATTGAAAGCGATCGGGCAGCAACACCCCTCGATCTCCGATGCGCTTTCGAGCAGAAAAGATGATCGTCCAAAAAGCGTTCTCAGCCTGACGAATGACCCTTACCCATTCTTGGTTCATCCACAACACCTCCTAATAAAGGGTATGCGGCTTTCCCTACAGGGGCTTGGGCAGGTTACCCGGATGCATCGTTTTTCTTTCGCACGGACAACCTAAAAGGGATTGACCAAAGCTAGAGGAGGTATGGCACAATGCCTGCGCAAATCAACACAGATCAACTGAAAAAGGCGGAAGTATCCGCGACTCTCGCCAAAACTCTGATTACCCAAGCAATCGAACAATCCGCTGCCAACCCGCAACTGGCAGAGCAAGCACTGAAACAGGCTTCCGAAGAAATCACCCAGGCACAAACCATGGTTTCACAGGTGCAATCTACGGTTCAAAGCCAGTCTCAGCAACCAGAAAAGGCCAAGTAAGCCTCGCAAGACAAATGAATGACAACGGATGACAGGGCAGATGCGGAAAATCTGCCCACTCTGTATCCTCCTGCTGCTCCTATCCACTCCTTCCTTTCCCTCTCCATCTTTTCCAGCTACAATAATAAAAACAGTTGCTGGAGGGTGGAGCGCTTATGCTGCAGCTTAATGGCATTAATCATCTCTTATTTTCGGTTTCCAACCTGGATCAGTCCATCCGCTTTTATCAGGATGTTTTAAGGGCAAAGCTGCTGGTCCGCGGACGGAAGCTGGCCTACTTTGACCTTGGCGGCCTTTGGCTGGCACTTAATGAAGAGACAGACATCCCTCGCAACGAGATCCATCACTCCTACACACATCTCGCCTTTTCCGTAGCTGAGCAGCAATTTGAAGAGTGGAAGCAGCATCTGATCCAAGCCGGGGCCACGATCCTGCCCGGACGTGAGAGAGATGAGCGTGACAAGCTTTCCCTTTACTTTACAGACCCCGACGGGCACAAATTTGAGCTGCATACCGGCACACTTAAGGACCGTCTCGCCTACTATCGGGATACCAAGCCTCATATGCGCTTTTTTGAATAGAAAGCTGTTATGATCATTGAACTACCACACGGTTGTCATGAGAAGATTTCATGCATGAAGAGAAAACAGGGTGTCCCCTCGCCTGCTGAGGCAATGGGAACACCCTGTTTCTGTCTGATTAACACTTGTATCGTTTATCCCTCTGATACTGCTGGAGTTGCCGCAGTTACTTGACCGTTGTCCTTTTTTGTGTGAAGCAGCAGGATATTAAGCAAAACGGCCGTCAGAGAACCTGTAACGATCCCGTTTTGCATCAGCATTTTCAGCATATCGGGCAATTGATCAAACATCGCTGGTACCGCTGCAGAACCGAGTCCGACTGCAATGCTGCATGCAGCGATCAGCAGATTCTCATTTTGGCGCAGGTCAACACGGGATAAAATATTGATGCCCGAGGCCACGACCATTCCAAACATCGCGATCATCGCCCCACCCAGCACCGGATTCGGGATGATCGTCGTCAATGCAGCCAGCTTTGGCAAAAGTCCGAGAATCACGAGAATGCCGCCTGCACCAATCATGGCATGACGGCTCTTGATGCCTGTCAAGGAAACCAAGCCCACATTTTGCGAAAAGGCCGTATACGGGAATGCGTTGAAAATACCACCGAGGAAAATCGCCACGCCTTCACCGCGGAGCCCTTTGACGACATCCTGCTTGGTCACCTGCGTCTCTGTCACTTTGCCGAGGGCAAAGTATACACCGGTTGACTCTGCCATGCTGATGATGTTGACGATAATCATCGTGGCTATGGCAATGATATTAAACTCCGGTACACCAAAGTAAAACGGTTGCACGATGTTTACCCAGGAAGCAGTCGCCACATTTTCAAAGCTGACCATTCCCATAACGTAGGCGACCAGCGTCCCTGCAGCCAATCCCAGCAAAACGGAAATCGCACGCACGAAACCAGAAAACAGTCGATTAATCAAAAGAATGACGGCCAATGTACCCAGTGCGAGCAATAGGTTTCGGGGATTTCCAAAATCGGCACTGCCCGCTCCTCCGGCTGCATTATTCATGGCGACCGGAATCAGGGACAACCCGATAATCGTCACGACAGAACCCTGAACGACTGTCGGGAAAAAGCGCAGCAGCTTTCCGAAAAGCGGAGCCGCCAGAACCACGAAGATCCCGGAGATGATAATCGCGCCATAGGCTGTGGCCAGATTGCTCGACGAGGCGATGGCAATAATCGGACCAACCGCCGTAAACGTACACCCGAGAACCACGGGCAGCTTGATACCGGTATAGCGCGTTCCGATCACTTGAAGCAGGGTGGCAATCCCGCTGGTAAACAGGTCAGCAGCGATCAGGTAGGCGATCTGGGCCGGCGTCAGATTCAGCGCATCCCCGATAATCAGCGGAACGATAACCGCTCCGGCATACATGGCCAGCACATGCTGCATGCCCAACGTCAGCGTTTTTTGTTTGGACAACATGGACGTTTTTCCTCTCCTTTGTCAAATATCGGGATCGATGATGCTAGGAATGAACGGGAGAGGACTCCACAAATTGAATCTCTCCTGGTTTCATGGAGGCAATGCGGGCCAAAGATTCTACACGAACACCTGCTTCCTCCAGCAAGCCCCGCCCTTCCTGAAAGCTTTTTTCTACGACTGCACCTACGCCGACCAGATGCGCTCCGGCGTCTTTTACAATCTGGGTAAGGCCCACCAGCGCAGCCCCTGTCGCGAGGAAATCATCGACGATCAGCACGCGCTCCTGGCTGCTCAGGTATTGCTTGGCGATACTGATTTGGTAGTGTTCCTGACGGGTAAACGAATAGACAGGCGCCGAGAAAACATCGTCGGAGAGGGTTACGGCTTTTTTCTTTTTCGCGTAAACAAAAGGAACTCCCAAGGCATACGCCGTTGCAAGAGCAAAGTGAATCCCGCTGGCCTCAACCGTCAGAACTTTGGTCACTCCTTCCGAACGGAAGAGATCGGCAAATGCCTGTCCAATTTTCATGGTAAGCTCCGCGTCCACCTGATGATTCAGAAAAGCATCCACCTTCAAAACAGTTTCCGACAACGCTCGTCCGTCCCGGATAATGCGCTCTTGCAATTCCTTCACACTATTTCCTCCTGTTCACGAATCCATCATGATTTGATTAAAGAAAGCCCAGTAGAGACAGTTCACCTGGCAGGTTGATCGACACCAACTCCAAGTGAACCTGTCCCACTGGGCTATTCCGGCAGGCAGTCACAAAATGTGCAAGCAACAACAGGAAACAGCTTCCGCAGCACAAAAGGTGGCGGAAAGACAATCGGTCCTGGGTGCTTGTTCACTCGTAGTCAGGCGATTTACGGTCACCCGGTAGAAACTCATGGGCCAATTCCCAAAATTATACGAGGTTTCAGCTTTGTTTGATTGATAAAGACAAATCTACCACACGAGCGGCAAAAGGGGCAAGCGTATTTTTTGGAATCGGGGAGAAACCGCCCCGTTGCCTGAAAAGAGGCTGTACTCATGGAAAAAGGACCCTTTTCCTCTGGTTAAGGGTCCTTCTTGCATACTCGTATTCTTACCTTCTCATCTCGATCAGGGGAAATCATACTGACAACTGCTGCTGTTCGCCTCCGCGTGCTGACAGCCATTACCGCTTGGGTTTCCCCGAATTTCGCATCCCCATGGTGATCTTTTTCCATTTGTCTTTTTCGGCGGACCGCAGTCTGGCATCCTCTTTGCGAGCCAGATGGGCCAATTCGCGCTGGAGCTTCCGATAGCTGTCAAAGCGGGCTTGCTCCAGCCTGCCGTCCTCAATCGCCTGGCGAACGGCACAGCCAGGTTCCTTGGCGTGCTGACAGTCATAGAAACGGCACTGGGCGGCAAGTTTTTCCACGTCGTCAAAGGCATCGCGAATGCCTTCTTCTGCGTCCCAGAGCTGCAGCTCCCGCATCCCCGGCGTGTCAATCATCAGTCCGCCTCCAGGCAGCTGGAACAGCTCCCGATGAGTGGTGGTATGGCGGCCGCGGTCATCTCCCTCACGGACGTCTTGGACCAATTGCCGCGTCTGTCCGGACAGAGAGTTGATCAATGTTGATTTGCCGACTCCAGATGAGCCGAGCAAAGCGACTGTTTTTCCCGACCCCAAATAGGGCTGTAATGCGTCCAATCCCATCCCCAACTCAGAGCTGATCGCGTGCACCGGTACCCCGACGGCGACGGCCTCCACCTCAGCGAGCTTTGCCTCCAAATCATCACAAAGATCCGCTTTGCTCAGCACGATGACCGGATTGGCACCGCTCTCCCAAGCCAGGATCAGATAGCGCTCCAAACGGCGCAAATTAAAGTCGTTATTCAGTGCATTCACCAGGAAAACCGTGTCTACGTTGGTCGCCACAATCTGCTCCTCTACGCTGACACCTGCTGCCTTCCTGGAAAACTTGCTTCGCCTCGGCAAAATCGCGTGAATGGACGCTTTTTTCTCCTCCGGCCGGGGACTGATCACGACCCAGTCGCCTACCGCCGGGTAGTCCTCTCTGCCTGCCGCCTCATAACGAAGCTTTCCCGTGACCTCGCCCAGCAGTTCGCCATGCGTGGTCAAGATGCGATATATCCGTTTATGTTCCAGGGCAATGCGCCCTACTTCATATCCCTGTTCCAGAAAAGTATTAGCATGGCTGGCGAAAAAATCATCCCAGCCCAAAGACATCAAAAATTGGTTCACGTGTGGATTCCTCCTGCTTATCGGTTTCGTCTTGCTTCCTCACAAAACCGTCACAGGAAATCCTCACAAAAAGAGCGGTTACTGCCCGACTGAAAGGAGGACTCCTGTGACCCCAACTGCATCTCTCTTCTCAACAATCATCATGCATACCATATAACATCTCTCCTTTCAGACCGGTTCACCGATCTGTACGACTTTCTTTCCCTGATATTGTATCACGGTTCGCATACGTCTACCAACAGCGTTCTCAATTTTTGAACCAATCAATCGCTCCCGCCGCCGCCGTCTCCACCGCCGCCATCACCGGAACCTCCATCTCCCCAGAAGCTGCCCGAGTCATGATGCTTATGGTTGTCATCATGGTGGTAATACCCGGATCCGGCTGAACCATCTGCACTCGAGGAATGCTGTCTTCCCCGCCCTTCTTTCTTTGATGCCTGCGAAATGAACATGATCAACAGCACAAAGGCGATCAATACACCAATGAAGATTCCCATCCAGTTTCACCTCGACCTGTTATTTCTTTCCTTCCCCCCTATTATAACACGGGGGATTTTCTCGGGTTGAAAGACCCTCTCAAAACCTTGGTGCAATAGGCGCCGATCATTGTCGTGGAGGACTCCCCGGACCAGCTCGCGGTCTATGATGCACGCTTCTGGGAGCTGGGCCGTTCCTTCCTGTATGAAGCAGCAAAAAAGTAAAAGCCATCCCTCTGGATAGCTTTCGTAATGGTATCGCTATTTCTCGGATGCTCTTGTCAGCATCCGGGAGCCAAAGCGGACTGCCCAAGCTTTCTCCCCCGTCTTCCAGAAAAACGGAAGCGGAAGCTCCATGGGCTCCATGACCAGCGTGCGGGGATCACTGGCCCGCAGCGAAACCGGCTGACCTTCTATCTCTGCTACAGGGGCCCCCTCCTCCAGATAAATCCGTAAGTGTCCGCCTTCCGCAGAGGTGTAGGTCCCTACGAAGCGCGACAGCTCCTCGCTGGTTGCGGGATAACGGGGCTCCTTCTCCCGATGCTCCGGCGGCAGCCCCAGCACCTGATGAATCGCTGCCAGCCAAATATTTCGCACAGGGACATTGGCGACATTGGTCAAGACGACCGCGACAAGACCTTCCTCAGGCACAAATCCGAAGTGTGACGATACGCCTGGCTGCCCGCCCCCGTGTTCGACGAGTGTCCGTCCCACATAATCACGCGTGGTCGTAAGCGCATAGCCGTAGGACGTTTTCCTGCCGATTTGATGCACAGGCTGCCACATCCTCGCAAGCGTTTCTGGACGCACGAGACGGCTCCCCCGGCAGCTCCCGCCGTTGACATAAAGCTCTCCGTACGTCAGCAAATCTCTGACATTGGAGCGGATGCCGCCGCCTACCTCATAGTTGCCAAGCACGGGCCAGGCCACCTTTTCCCATCCGCCGCCTGCTTTTTTCACGTAGGGCACGGAAACATCAGAAAGCCGGGCCACTTCCTCCAAACTGAAGGTAGAACGGTTCATCTCCAACCGATCGAGCAATTCACTGGTCATATGGCGGCGGAACAGTTTTCCGGTGACTCTCTCCACGATCAGTCCCAAAAGCAAAAAGGTGTCGTTGCAGTAGCTGAAATACTCCCCCGGCTCTCCCAAGCATAGATGCTCTTCCTCGGCAACATAGGAGAGGTGGTCATTCAGCTTGCACAGTTCCTCACGGCGAAAAATCGGTGCCAGACCGGTTGTGTGACTGAGCAAATGACGAATCCGGACACGCGACGGGTCCTGCAGCGCAGCCAGAGAAAACTCCGGCAAATAGTCCGTAACCGGATCATCGACAGACAGCACTCCCGCCTCTTCGAGCTGCATGATGGCCAGTGCGGTAAAGGACTTGGTGATCGACGCAATGCCAAACACGGTGTCGGGGCTAACCGGCTCTTTCGTCTCCAGATCGCGCAAACCAAACCCTTTTTCATACAGCAATTCGCCATGCCGGGACACCGCCACGGCTGCACCGGCAATCTGTTCCTGTTCCATCAACCGGCCCACATACTCTTCAAAACGTCCCCACTGATCCATGCTCACTTACGTCCCCTCCCCCGGCTCAAACGGGAAGGCAGAAATCGTCCGCCCCTGCCTTCCGGTCGTCGTGACCGCCTGCGAAAGGGAGTTGAGAATCGCTTCTTCAGCAGCCTCACTCGCCGCGGCGAAAAGCTGGTTCATGACCGGGTGATCCTCGCGCAGTTGGACTCTCGTCTCCGTCATTTTTTCGGAATGATGGGGGATTTTATGCGCGGTCGAAAATGCAATGACGATATCACCGCTGCCGTGGCTGTAGTGGCTTCCCGTTCTCCCCAGTCCAATCCCGGTGCGTTTGGCGACACGAAGCAGTTGACGGTCACTGAGCGGCGCATCTGTTGCCAGCACAATGATGATCGAACCGTCTGGCGGATTGTCCAGCGCTGCAGGCAGATCTTGACGGCGTGAGCGGTACTTTTCGAACAGGAAATCTTCTTTTTTTCCAAAATTGCTTTGGACAAGTACGCCTACAGTGTACGTTGCTTCCTTCGTTTCGACCAGGCGGGAGGAACTGCCGATCCCGCCTTTGTATCCAAAGCAAACCATCCCTTTTCCTGCTCCGACAGCCCCCTCCTCTGCTGGCTCTGTCGTCGCTCGAGCAATCGCTTCTATGGCATGCTCAGGCTGCACAGCACAAGCGCGGATCGAATTTAAATGACCGTCATTGCACTCTCCGACGACGATATTGATCGTACCTGTGGTGTCGCCTATCTCGCTGTTTTGCTCCAGCATGTAGCGAAGTGTCCCTTGGGCCACAGCCGGCACGGAAAAGGTGTTTGTCAGCATGATCGGCGCTTCCAGCGTGCCCAGCTCGTTGATTTGGACCAGTCCGGCCGTTTTGCCAAATCCGTTGAACACATAGCTGGCAGCGGTCACCTTTTCCCGAAAAAGACTGCCTCCATGCGGTAAAATGGCCGTCACGCCCGTACACACATACTCACCCTCCGCCGCGTCCAGCGGATAATCCAGGGTGACATGTCCGACCCGTACGCCCTCCACATCGGTGATGCAGTTTTTCCTCCCGATCGGAAGCTTTCCGATTTCGATCCCATATTCGCGAACTTTTCTGCGTCCCATCATCTTCTCTCCTCTTTCCGGCTTGCGGCAATATCCTCTCGATATCTACCGTCAGTCTCCCTTCAAGCCTGGGTGGTTGCGGAGGAAGTTCTCATTGGCAAAGCCTCTTACTTCCCGCTCCGAGAAGTGCTTCAACAGTTCATTGATCAAATCCTGCATCATCCCTGCGTGCTCCAAACCTTCCACATAGTTTACAATCCCGTCAAAGTCGGAGCCCAGGCCAATTTGCCCCACTCCGCCCAGCGCGCAAAAATGATCGATGTGGCGAATCAGGTCTTGGATGGTCGCATTCCCTCCCTTTTTGACAAAAGCCGGACAGAAGACTACATGAATCATCCCGCCTCGGGCGAACATCGCCTTGGCTTGTTCATCTGAGAGATTGCGCGGGTGATCACAGATGGCTTTTGCGTTGGAGTGGCTGGCGATCGGATAGGCAGCCAGCTCCAGCACATCCCAAAAGCTCCGCTCCCCCAGATGAGAGACGTCTGTCAGAATGTGGTGTTCGTTGTTAAGCTCGACGATCCTTTTCCCAAATGCGGTCAGTCCGGCATTTCTCGTCTCCCAGGCACCATCTGCTGCCAGATTGGCATGATTCCAGGTCAGGCCGACGGAACGGACCCCCAGCTGATAGAGAATTCGCAGCTTTTGCAAATCATTGCCGATCGCTTCTACGCCTTCCAGCGTAAGCATCGCTCCGATTTGGCCCTCACGAAGCATGTTTAGATCGGCCCAATCCCGGATGTGCACGAGTTCCGGATTTTTTCGCAAGACCTCTTCATAAAAGAGATCGATCTGGTCCAGAATGGCTTGAAACTGCTGCTCCAGCTTCGTCGTCGGCGGAACGTACAGGGCAAAGCATTGCAGCTTCACCTTGCCTGAGACGAGCCGTTCCAGATTGGTCTCCAGCTCAGGTGCAGTCCGGTATGTGAGGGGCTCGCTGCTTTTCCACATCTTGTAGAGCGCATCACAGTGAAAATCTACGATTTGCATGATCCGTTATTCCTCCCGTAGTCTTGCGTCATCGCTACTGAATCACTTCATTGCCCGGCTGATTCGTTTCGCCTGAGACGCCTTCTGTCCGTTTTTTGTAGTGCTTCTGAAGCAAGCGGGTGACCGGTCCCGGCTCCCCTATCCCGATTGTTTTGCCGTCCACCTGTACCACCGGCATGATTTCCGAGGTCGTGCTTGTGATAAACAGCTCATCGGCCTCGTACAACTCCTGCAGGTCGACGTATTTTTCCTGAAAATCGACGCCAAGCTCAGCCGCTACCCTTTGGACCGCCATACGCGTGATGCCAGCCAGGATATGGCGTGAAAGCGGTGTGGTCTGGACACGGCCGCCCTTGACCACGAAAACATTCGAGCTGGTGCCTTCCGTGATCTTTCCGTCCCGATGCAGGATCGCTTCCAGACATCCCTGCTCATGCGCTTTTTGCTTGGCCAGGATATTGGGCAGCAGATTGAGTGATTTGATATAGCAGTTGGTCCAGCGCTCATCCGGATGCAAGATGGTCTTTGCCCCTTTTTCCCGCAGTTCAGCCGAGATGCTGCGAAACGGCTTTGCTGTCATCGAGATCGAGACTGGACAGTCGGGAAACAGATGGTTGCGCGCTGCCATGCCTCGCGTAATTTGTACGTACACATCCAGATCGGTCAGATTGCTCCTGCTGATCAGCTCGAAAATGACCGCTTTGAAGCTCTCCCTCGCTTCCCGAAAAGGAAGGGCAATCGCTTCTGCGCTCATATAGAGCCGATCCAAATGCTCCTCCAGCATAAAAGGCTTGTTATTATAAATTCTTATAACCTCATAGACGCCATCCCCAAATTGATGGCCTCTCTCATCGATCGGAACCACCGGGTCACGGGAATCGACGAAACGGCCATTGAAATACGCAACACTCATGATTGTTCTCCCCTTCTTGAGATGGTGTGAGTTGGTGAACCGTCACATTTTTGTCATCAGACGGTCGGTTTTTGGCTGCTTTCCCTTCCAAAGTAATGTATTTTTTCGCTTCAATCCAATAGAATTAAGCCATACTGGTTATTAACAAATCGAATACGTGATGGAGAGAAACAGGAGAGATTTTACATGAATGCGGAACAGATCGAGGCCTTTATATTCGTCGCGTTGACAGGCAGCTTCAGCAAGACCGCGGATCTTTTGTACCTTTCCCAGCCTACGGTCAGCATGCGGATCAAAGCACTGGAAAACGAGCTTGGCTGCAAGTTGTTTCAACGCACAGGCAATACAGTCGCCCTGACACGGGAGGGCGATGTCTTTTTGCCGTACGCCAAGCGTGTCCTGCAATCACTGCAAGACGGGCAGCTGGCCATTCAGCGGACTCACGGTTTATTGGAAGGAGAATTGGTCATTTCCGCCGTGTTTGTGGCCGCTTTTTACATCCTTCCGGAGCTGATGGAGAAATTCACCACACTGTATCCAAAGATCAAGCTGACGATTTTTACGGGACACTCCCATCAGGTGCTGGACATGGTGCTGCACCACGAGGTTTCGTTTGGCATCGCCCGGGCCGTGAATCATCCGCAAATCAAACGGATACAGCTGATGCCGGATGAGATGGTCCTGGCCGTTTATCCTGATCATCCGTTTCAGAACCGGACGCAGGTGACATTGGAGGACGTGGCTCGGGAAAAGCTGATTCTTTTCAACCGGGGATCATTGGATTGGACACTGATCCATAGCGCGTTCAGTCATTATCAGCTGGAGAAAAACGTGGTGATGGAAGCGGATAATATCGAGGTCGTCAAACGCATGGTCAAGCAGCGTCTGGGCATTGCTTTTCTCCCCCGCTTCTCGATTCAGGAGGAGGTGGCTTCCCATGCGCTCAAGGAGGTGGAAGTCCTGAGTCTCCCTCATATCAATCGCAATTTTGAGTTGATCTATCACCAGGAGGCTACGATGAATGGCATCATGAACACCTTTATTGACTTTCTCATCGCTCATCGGGGCGTGACGACGTGACGAGCCTCTTGGGTAAATAAAGAATCCCCTTCCCATTTTGCAGAGCCTCATGCGCTCTGCCTCATTGGAAGGGGATTTGCTTGTCTCAAAAACAGATGGGGTCGCTTACCTTTCCTGTCGGGTTCGCTCAATGAAATCCAGTACGAGTCGATTGAACTGGTCGGGCTGGTCCATGGGTGGCAGATGGGCAGAATCGGCCAGCAGTACCTTCTCTGCATGGGGAATGCGCTCTGCCAAAACGTCAGCAATTCCTTGAAAATCCTCGTAATCTTTGCCTCCGGCGATGATCAGTGCAGGCGCTTGAATCTCTTCTAGTCTTTCGCTCGGGGGAGGCGCAAGCCATGCGGGCTGTTTGGTGAGAGGCGGCAGTGAATAAGCGTGATCGGTCATCTGGACAAAGAGCTCCCGCGCTTTCTGTACTTCCGATCGGACCGGCTGATCGGGGCCGTCAAACCACATGCGTGCCGCCATTTCAACCGTTTCTTCACGCAACCCTTTTTCATAGAGATCCACGAATTTTGCAAAATCCTTTACCCGTCTCTCCGCTCTCGGATAGCCGTGCAAACCGGAGGATACGAGCACAAGACTTTTGACCATCTCCGGATGCGCCACGGCAAATTCCAATGCCACCATTCCTCCGAACGAGAGTCCAATCACATGTGCCTGTTCAATCCCCAGTTCCTGAAGCACAGCCTGGGTGTCCCCGAACAGCGTAAAGGGTTCCTCCGTCATCGGGGTTTGTCCCATTCCTCGCAAATCAAAGCTGATCACACGATACTTCTCGGAAAGGACAGGTACTTGCTCTCGCCACATGCGGGAATCGAGATTGATCCCGTGGATCAAGAGAAGCGGCTCTCCCTTTCCGCAAGCCTCATAGTAAAAAGACGTGCCATTCCTTTCGACAAAGCCCGTTACTTTCTCAGTGGAAGCTTCCATATTATCTCACCCCTCTTCAGACTACCACATCTTACCAACCCTCTCGTCAGACGTTTTTGAAAATTTTTAGAACAATCAATCTTGTTTCCCATACACGAAAAAAACGTCCTGACAGCGCCATTCTTCCTGTCAGGACGTTCCTCTTTTTGCTTTGCTCTGAAATTCGCTACCTGCGATTAACGGCCGCTCTTCAGCTCAGTCCAGAAGCGGTCGTAATCCTGCAAGGTCTCCCCTACGTCAACCAGCCACTCGGCACGGTCGATATCTGCTTGGTCCAGGAAGATCATCTTGTTGGAACGATACTCTTCACTGTGCAGCGGGTACGCCTTTTCGTTTGGATTGCTGTATCCGATCCACTCATAGTTTTTCACGCTTACTTCCGGCTCCATCAGGTAGTTGATGAATTTCTCCGCCAACTCCTTGTGTTTGGCTCCTTTGGGGATCGCCGTGGTGTCTGCCCAGATGGTGCCGCCTTCTTTTGGCACAACGTATTCTACATCCGGATTCTCTCCGTTGATGATGGCCGCGTCCCCGGACCAGACCGAACCGATCCAGGCTTCTTCCGCGATCATCTTTTGCTTGATGTTGTCTGTATCAAAAGCAACCACATTTGGCAGCAGCGTTTTCAAGTCAGCGAATGCTTTTTCCAGCTCGCCCTTATCTTTGGTGCTGTTGGAAAAACCGTTTTTGATCAGCCCTACGCCCATGACCTCGCGCGGGTCGTTGAGCATGATTACGCGTCCCTTGTACTCCGGGTTCCACAAATCCTGCCAGCTCGTGATGTCTCCCTTGATGTACTTTTTATTGTACGCAATCCCGGTAATGCCCCAGGTGTAGACGATGGAATGCTTGTTGTCCGGGTCAAACGGCGGCGTCTTGAAGGTTGAGACGATATTTTTCTCGTTCGGGATATTCGCTTTGTTCAACTCTTCCAAGAGGCCCAGCTCAATCATCGTCGCCACCATGTAATCGGATGGCTGGATCAAGTCGTAGCCGGATGCCCCTGCCTGAATTTTGGCCAGCATCTCTTCATTGCTGCCGTACATATCATAGTTCACCTTGACATTGTACTTCTGTTCAAAGTCTTTGATTACCTCGGGGTTGAAGTTGTCAGCCCAGCTGTAAATGTTCAATACTTGCTCCTCTTTGTCCGAGGAGGAGCAGCCCGCTGCAGATACAGCAAGTACGGCAGTCAATGCGCCAATCATCAGGGATTTCCACTTTTTCATCTTTCCTTCTCTACCTCCAGTCTTATGAATGCATAAATGAAAACTCAAATCGTAAGCGATTTGGAATCTTTCCTGCGAAACAGCTCGGCGATAATGACGAGCAAGACGGTACTGACGATCAGGAGTGTCGACAGAGCATTAACCTCCGGTGATACACCCCGTTTCACCAATCCGTAAATGTACAGCGGCAACGTCGTCGAATTGGGCCCCGCCACAAAAAAAGAAATGATAAAGTCGTCGAGCGACAACGTAAACGACATCAGAAAACCGGCGATGATGCTGGGTGTGATCAACGGCAGCGTCACATGGCGCAAGGTTTCCCACGCGGTAGCGCCCAAATCCTGTGCCGCTTCCTCCAGATCCTTGCCCATATCGGCCAGCCGCGTATTGATGATGACCATGACAAACGGCAGGCTGAAGGTCACATGAGCCATTACGAGCGTCATTTTGCCCAGCTCGATGTGCATCTGGCTGAACAAGACCAGCAGCGAAAGCCCCATCATGATTTCGGGAATGACGATGGGCAGGTAGGTCAGCCCGTTGAACAGCGTTCTCCATCTCTGGGTGTAATGCTTCATCGCAAGCGATGCAGCCGTGCCCAGTACTGTCGCAATCACACTGCTGACCAAGGCGATGCTGAGACTGTTCCACAAGGCATTCATCACCTGTCTGTTGTCAAACAAAGAGAGATACCATTTCCATGTGAAGCCGGACCAGACAGCATTGATTCTCGACTCGTTAAAGGAATACAGCATCAAAACGGCAATCGGCAAATACAAAAAGACGAGCATCAGCCAGGAATAGCCGGACAATGTCCGATGACGCAGTGCTTTCATGCTGTCCCCTCCTTCGCCTCACGAGCCTGGGAGGCCCGGTAGTAGAGGAAAATCAATAGCATGGACAACAGCATCAGTACAATCGACAGGGCTGATCCAAACGGCCAGTCACGCGCCGACAGGAACTGGTTTTGAATGACATTGCCCATCAGAGCGGACTTGGCGCCCCCCATGACATCCGGTACGACGAACATGCCAATGGACGAAACGAAGACGAGAATCGACCCCGTCATTACCCCGGATTTGGTCAAAGGCAGCGTCACATGCCAAAAAGCTTTCCACGGCGTCGCGCCCAAATCGTAAGCTGCCTCCAGCTTGCGGCGATCCATCTGCTCCAGCGATACATAGATGGGCAAGACCATGAACGGCAACAGCGTGTAAACCATCCCCACCATAACGGAGCCAAAATTGTAGAGGAGCGGAAGAGGCTCCTGAATCACGCCGATGGAGAGCAAAAATGAGTTGATTACTCCTTGGGACCGCAAAATAATGACCCATGCATAAGAGCGCACCAAAAAGTTGATCCAAAAAGGAATCATGACGAGCAGCAGCCAGATTTGCTGAGCGGAACGCTGCATCCGGGAGATATAGTATGCCAATGGATAGGCGCAAACGAGGGAGATCACCGTTGTCAGCACCGCCACGAAGAAGGTGTCAAAAAAGATCTGCACATACAGCGGGTCGATGATTCGCGCATAGTTTTTCAGCGTAAACTGATAGACGATCTGTCCATATGTGCCCCGCTGCATAAACGAAAGCGCGACGATCATCAGCATCGGCAAGAGAAAGAGCGCCCCCAGCCAAACAAGAGCCGGCAGCGCCATGATTCTCAACTGTTTTCCATTTTTCAAGTGAGCATCACCTCGTCTGCCTGCGACCAGCCGAGCGCCACCTGGTCCCCTGTTTGCCAGCCTCGGCTTTCCGTAGCGTACTCATGAGCCAAAACGGAGAGATCCTCACCCTCCAAGCGAACAAACAGCTTCCGCATGTTGCCCAAAAAGACGATATCGGTGATCCGGCCGTTTTTGCGATGCATGTCCGGCTGGCTATCTGTTTGGTACAGCTTGACCTTTTCCGGCCTGACAGCGAAGCTGGTGTCGCCGCTCTGGAAAATGTTGTTCTCACCAATAAACGTTGCGACAAACAGCGTCTTCGGATGGTTGTAAATCTCATCAGGCGACGCGATTTGCTCAATCCGCCCTTTGTTCATGACAGCGATTCGATCAGACATGGCCATCGCTTCTTCTTGGTCATGCGTCACATAAATAAACGTAATGCCTAGATTTTTCTGCAGGTTTTTCAATTCAAGCTGCAAGCTTTTACGCAGTTGGTAATCAAGCGCTCCCAGCGGTTCGTCAAGCAGAAGAACCTTGGGATTGTTCACGATCGCCCGAGCGATGGCTACACGTTGCTGTTGGCCACCGGAGAGCTGCTTCGGCGTGCGCTTGCGAAGCTCCGAAAGCTGCGTATAGCCCAACACTTCCTCCAGGCGCCTTTTTTGCTCGGCCCCATCTACCTTTTTCATCTTTAATCCGAACAAGATATTCTGTTCGACAGTCATGTGCGGAAACAGAGCGTATTGCTGGAACACCATGTTCATATCGCGTTGGTATGGCGGGATTCCGGTCAGCGCTTTGCCATCCAGATAAATCTCACCGGAGGTTGGCTCCTCAAAACCGGCGATCATGCGCAGAAGCGTAGTCTTCCCGCAGCCACTCGGCCCCAAAAGCGTTAGAAATTCCCCTTCCTGGATGGAAAGGGAGAGTGGCGGAACCACGACAGAACCGGAAAAGTGCTTTTCAATTGACTCCAGATTTATCATCGTTTTCATTGCGTCATCTTCTCACTATATGTCAATTTACTCATACCAATCTAGGTTAATATATCGTGTCTAAACCGTTTTGTAAACAGTTTCGAACGATGTGGAAATCTTTTTTTATCGACGGGGGACAAGCGATCCTTTCCAGAGATTTTCCTGCCTTTTCCAGAGTCACTCAAAGACAGGAACGGTGCTGGGCAGGGCTGGAAATCGGATTGCATCAGCAGGCGGTCATTTTCAAAGCGAAACGCCCGGTTATGGAGAGTGCTGATCGCCCAAGGCAAAGCCAGTATTACCACCATGCATATATAGGAGTGAAACAGGGAAAACAGTGGTTGAACCCCTTTTTTGCTCTCATGCCAGGTGCTTTGCTTTTACAACGCGGGTGCCATCACTACTCGACAGGAGGGTCCACATTTGAATACGTTGGCGTATGGATTACTGGGCCTGGTCGCGCGAATGCCCAGTTCCGGTTACGACCTCATGCTTCAGTTGCAGCCGTTTTGGCAAGCCAAGCACAGTCAAATCTATCCACTTTTGGCCAAACTGGAGCAGGACGGCTATCTCGACTTTACCCGCGTGCAGCAGACGGATCGACCCGACAAGAAAGTATATTCCATTACAGAGAAGGGACGATCGACGCTTCGCGAATGGCTGGACCGCCCTACCAGTGATCCTGTTTTTCGAGATGAGCTGTCCCTGAAAGCCTATTGCTTGTGGCTGACGGATCGTTCTACTGCCCGCAAGCTTTTTGAAGAAAGGGAGGCTCGTTACCTGGAGCATCTCAATATGTTTGAGTCGTTTCTCGCAGAGCTGGAGCAAGCATGTGACGGCACACCTGAAGATCCGAGCACCCCGAATTTTGGCGAGTACATCCTCTTAAGTAGGGGGCTCCGCAGTATCCGCGAGGAATTAAACTGGTGCCGCTGGGTAATCGAGCTGATCGACAAAAAGGCATGATCACCTGAGGATTATAATGCCGCCTCTACCTCTTCCATCGTCGGGAGCGACGGCTGTGCGCCATGCCTTGTTACCACAATCGCTGCCACCTTGCTGGCAAAGCGGGCCGCTGCTTCGTCCGTCTTGCCCCTGCCCCTGGCAACTGCGTAAGCGGCAGTAAACGCATCTCCTGCTGCCGTGGTATCCACCGCCTGCACCTCATAAGCAGGAAGATGCATGACTCCCCCGCCATGAACGACGAGGGCGCCCTTTTCTCCCATTGTCACGATGATGCATCGCGGGCCCTGAACCAACAACGCCTGTACTGCTGCTTCTATCTGCGGCAGCGTCTCTACCGGCATTCCTGTCAGGATTTCTAATTCCGTTTCATTGGGTGTCAGGGTGTCCACATGCTGTAGGATGTCCGCCGAGAGCTTCTGTGCCGGCGCAGGATTCAGCACGACGGTTTTTCCTTTTTGGTGCGCACATTTGACGGCGTATTCGACGACCTCCAAAGGAATCTCCAATTGCGCCAGCAAAATATCACATGCCTCCAGCATCTCCTGATAGCGATCCACGTCCCCTGTATGTACACGCTGATTGGCACCAGGTACGAGGACGATATGATTCTCCCCGCTATCGCTCACCTGAATCAGCGCCATGCCAGTGGTATCCTCTTGTCCGATTCCCGTCGTATCTACCCCAGCTGCGGCCATGCGCTCAAGCAGAATCTCTCCATAGGCATCACGGCCGACCTTGCCGATCATCTGAACCTTTGCACCAAGACGTGCGGCGGCAACCGCCTGATTCGCTCCCTTTCCTCCCGGTATCGTCTGAAACGAGGTGCTGGTTATCGTCTCCCCCGCTTTCGGCAAATGGGGAACATGCGACACCAGATCCATATTGAGACTTCCAACCACCAGTATGTTCATCTATGATTTCCTCCACTTTTTCAACCATATTATGTATCTCCGAATTCGCCTCTGCTCCCCCGGTTTCCTCCGGTTGAGCCTGTTTTTTCTTCTCTTTTCCTTCTTGTTCGCTTTTTCCAAGGCTTCTTTTTACCTGTACGCAAAGATTCAGAATCTTAGGTTTGACAAAATTATTACTGATCCTTTACTATTAGACCTATCCAATGTGTAACCGGTTACACATCGAAAATTAAAAGTCATTACAAACCATTGATATGCAAGGCTTTTTCCAAGATTTATTAACATGTAATCGGTTTATTACATACTCGTTTTCACGAGTGCTGATGATGCCGATTACCAAAAGGGTGGTGCTGATTGGCAACGATTAGAGACGTGGCTAAGCTCGCCGGTGTTTCGGTAGCAACTGTCTCCCGTGTCATCAACAAGAGCGGCTATGTCAACAAGGAAACGGAACAGTCTGTACAGCAGGCCATCAAAATGCTGAACTATGAACCAAATAAAGTGGCGAGAGGATTGGCCAGTAAAAAAACAGAGACCATCGCGCTGATTATGCCCGATATCTCCAACCCGTTTTTTGCCGAGCTGGCCCGCGCCGTTGAAGATGTAGCCCGTACCTACGGGTACACAGTGCTCATCTGTAATTCCGACAACGAATCGGACAAAGAGCAAACCTATATCAACGTACTGAAAAAACGGTATGTCGACGGGATCTTGTTTGCCACTCATTCGTTGCAGGCAGCAGATATCAGTGCCATGAACGATGCCGGCATTCCACTCGTGATCCTTGATCGCGCTCCCGCCGAAGCCTCCTGCTACGTGGTGCGTTCCAAAAACTATGAAGGGGCCAAACTGGCTGTCCGTCATCTGCTGGACGCTGGATGCAAGAAAATTGCCCACATCTACGGTCCGCAGGATACCGCCACTGGCAAAGAAAGGATGCTCGGCTACGAAGATTCTGTCCGCCATTTTGATTGGTTTTCGCCCAGCCTGATGGTGCCGGGTCATTTTCGTATCAATGGCGGGATGGACGCTGTTGAGGAGTTGATGGCGCGCCACCCTGATGTGGATGGTATTTTTGCCGGAAATGACCTGATGGCCTTGGGTGCGATGAAAAAATTGAAGCAAATGGGCTTGTCCGTCCCTGATCAAGTTGCCCTGTGCGGTTTTGACGGAATCGAACTGACAGTCATCACCGAGCCGGAATTGACCACCATTGCTCAACCCATTTATGACATTGGTGCCCTCTCAACCCGTCTCTTAGTCAAAAAAATCGAGGGAGTGGCTGTTGACAATCAAATCTATGAATTCGATGTGGAATTGATCGCAAGAGGCTCTTCGAGAAAGGACATGAAAACACCATGAGACAGTCAAACATCGTGGTCATCGGGAGTCTGAACATGGACATCGTCGTGGAAGCGCCCCGTTTTCCACAAGTGGGCGAGACGATTTCAGGCACCAAGGCCCACTTCATTCCCGGCGGCAAAGGTGGCAATCAGGCTGTAGCCGCAGCCAGGCTGGGTGCACGCACCCATATGGTCGGGATGGTAGGAGATGATGCATTTGGCGGAGCGTTGATCCAGTCACTGGCAGCCAATCAAGTCATCACCAAGCGTGTGACCCAGACAGCGGAAGAGCCTACTGGTCTTGCTTCGATCATGATCGCCCACGAAGACAATCACATTGTCGTCGTTCCCGGAGCCAATGCACTTTGCCTGCCGGAAAACATTGAAGCTTTGGAAGAAACGATCGCCGCCGCTGATATCGTCCTACTCCAGTTGGAAATTCCAATGGAGACCGTGGTCGCCGCAGCGGAAATGGCCAAGCGGCACGGAAAAACAGTGATATTGAATCCTGCTCCGGCGCAAAAGCTTCCCGACGCTCTTCTCCACTCCGTTGACTTTATGACACCAAACCGCTCCGAGCTGTATTTGCTCACCGGTATCGATCCGTATGGAGACGGTCTGGAAAAAGCCATAGATGCTCTCCTTGAGATGGGCCCTCGCTGCGTGGTCACCACGCTTGGCTCTGCCGGGTCCGTTTACAAGGAGAAAGGCAAGGAACTCATAGCGATCCCTGCCCATCACGTACCTGTGGTCGATACAACCGGAGCCGGGGACGCCTTCAACGGCGGACTTGGTTACGCGTTATCGATCGGATATGGACTGGATCAAGCAGTCCGCTTTGCCGGCAAGGTATCTGCCCTGGCCGTCACCCGTTTCGGTGCACAAGCAGGAATGCCCACACTCGACGAAGTGAAAGCATTCGCTCTCAAGCTGATGCAGCCGGAATAACTCACTGTGGTTTCACCATCTTTCACATAAAAATGGGGGTAACAACCATGAAGAAACATCTGTTAGGAAAAGTTGGAGCAAGTCTGCTGGCTTTGTCCATGATTTTGGCAGGTTGCGGAGGCGGCTCTGGCAATGAGAATGCTGCCAAGCCTGGCAATGCGAAGAACGAGGCAAAAGGAGATGCTTCCGCTGACAAGAAACTGGCTGTCGGTTACTATGTGAGCGGCAACCTCGGAGACAGCGGCTTCTTCGACTCTGCGAAAGAGGGCCTCGACCGCGCCGAAAAAGACCTGGGTGTAGAAGTAAAAACGGTACAAGGCGGAGCAAACCAATCCGACTGGCCGACCGGTCTCGAATCCATGGTAGCCAGCAAAAAGTACGAGGTTATTGTCGTTGGGACAAGCCAAATGAAAGAAACCACCATTGATCTGGCGAAGCGCTATCCCGAGCAAAAATTCATCTATTTCGATGAAACCATCACAGATGTACCAAACATCTACTCTGTGAAATACAACCAGCGCGAAGGTTCCTTCCTCGCAGGAGCATTTGCTGCAATGGTAACCACCAGCAAAGATCTGGATAAGGCGAACCCGGATAAAACCATCGGCTTCCTCGGCGGTATGGATATTCCGATCATCAATGACTTCAAAGCCGGTTATGAGCAAGGTGCCCATTTTATCGATCCGGAAGTAAAAGTGATCTCCTCCTTCGTAGGTGATTTCAACAACGCGCCAAAAGGAAAAGAACTCTCCCTGGCACAATTCAACTCGCAAAATGTTGACATTATCTTCAACGTAGCGGGACCTGCTGGTATCGGCGGTCTGGAAGCAGCGAAAGAAGCCAACAAATACGCAATCGGCGTTAACAGCAACCAAAACATGGTTCAACCAGGTCACGTCCTGACTTCCATGCTGAAAAACGTAGGCAACTCGATTTATCGTGCACTTGACCTGTACAAAAAAGACCAACTGCCATTCGGCGAAAACGAGTCTCTCGGTATCTACGAAGAAGGTGTAGGTCTGGCGAAAGACGATCTTTACAACCAATACGTTCCACAAGCCATCCGCGACAAAATGGATGAAATCCAGGTGAAAGTCGTTAGCGGGGAAATCAAGATTAATTAGGAGGTACGCCATGGCAGACCTGCTGGAAATGCGCAATATTCACAAGGTGTATCCCAATGGCACGAAAGCGAATCAGGGCGTTTCTTTCTCCGTTCGACAAGGCGAGATCCATGCACTTGTTGGTGAGAACGGCGCAGGGAAATCGACATTGATGAAAATCCTCTTCGGTCTGGAAAGCCCCACACAAGGGGACATCTTTTACCGCGGGGAAAAAGTCGTACTGAAAAGTCCCAAAGACGCGATCAAATATGAAATCGGGATGGTGCACCAGCATTTTATGCTGGTCCCCTCCTTCTCTGTGGCTCAAAACATCGTGCTTGGCTCTGAGCCAACCAAAGGTGTAATGTCCGACCATCAAAAGGCGATTTCGGAGACGGAACGTCTGATCGAGGAATTCGGCCTCAAGGTTGATCCTCACGCCAAAGTGGAGAACATTTCCGTAGGACTGAAGCAGCGCGTAGAAATCTTGAAAGTACTGTACCGTGGCGCACGGCTCATCATTCTCGATGAGCCGACCGCGGTGCTTACTCCTCAGGAAACGGATGAATTGTTCCAATCCTTGAAAAAGTTAGTGTCTCAAGGCTATACGATCATCTTTATTACGCACAAGCTGAATGAAGTCATGGAAATTTCAGACCGAATTACGGTCCTTCGTGCGGGAAAAACAATCTCTACACTCATAACCTCTGAAACATCCAAAGAAGAGATTTCCAGACTGATGGTGGGACGGGACGTACTCTTGCGAGTTGAGAAAAAGCCCGCCGTACCCAAAGAGACCGTTCTCTCTCTCGAACAGGTCAGCTATGTATCAGATACCGGCAAACAAGTGCTGAGCGATATCTCGTTTCAAGTAAGAGCTGGTGAAATCTTTGGCATCGCCGGTGTGGAAGGAAATGGCCAGACAGAATTGATTGAAGTCATTACCGGTTTCCGCAAGAATTTCAAAGGACGTATTTTGTTTTTGAATGAAGAATTGGCTGGCAAAAGCATCGAAGATATCCGCAACATCGGGATCGGCCATATCCCCGAGGATCGGCAGACTAGAGGTGCTTGCCTCACCTCCTCTATCAAGGAAAATCTGATCCTGGACCTGTATCGGGATAAATCGTTCCGCCGCGGCCTCTTCCTCAACCAGAAGAAGATCAATGAGCATGCGGACAAGCTGATCCAGGAATTTGATATACGCACACAAAGCCGCGATACGCTGGCAGGCTCCCTGTCCGGCGGAAATATTCAAAAAATCGTCGTCGCTCGTGAGATTTCCAAAAATCCAAAGCTGCTGATTGCGGCTCAACCCACACGCGGTGTCGACATCGGTTCCATCGAGTTTATTCACAAGGAAATCGTCAAAAAACGGGATGAAGGCGCTGCAGTCCTGCTGGTCTCTGCCGAGCTGTCAGAGGTCATGAGCCTAAGCGACCGCATCGGGGTCCTCTATAACGGGGAGCTTGCCGTCATTCTCGAAAATTCGGAAAGCCTGACAGAAGAAGAAATCGGCTTCTACATGTTGGGCGTCAAAAAGCAGGAAAAGAGGGCGAGTGCCACATGAAGCAGCGAAGTGCAGTATACCTCGATCTCCTCGGAATCTTACTGGCTATTGTTGCGGCGCTGGTTATCGGTATCCTCGTGATCTTCATGGTGAGCAACGAACCCGTCGCCGCACTGCAAGCTTTGTTCATCGAACCGTTTACCAGCCTGTTCAGCTTTGGTTCCGTACTCAATCGGATGATCCCCCTCGTCTTCACGGGTCTGGCGATTGTCGTCGTCTTCCAAAGCGGCGTGTTCAGCATGGGGGCAGAGGGTCAGCTCTACATCGGTGCCTTGACTGGTGCTTTGACGGCCGTCTATGTCACGGATCTGTCTCCCTGGATTCATATCCCGCTCGTTATTCTGGCAGCGTTGATTGGCGGAGCATTGTACGGCTTGTTGCCGGGTGTTCTGAAAGCTTATTTCAAGGCAGACGAGATTGTCTCCACCTTGATGTTCAACTTTATCGCGATTCTGTTTGTCTCGTATTTGCTGAACTACGTATTCAAAGCACCGGATAGCGGCGGCTTTGCACGTCTTCCCTTTATCCAGGACAGTGCCAAGCTGGGGCAGATTTTCAATGGATTCCCCACGCACGCAGGCTTCCTGATTGCAGTACTGGCAGCCGTGGCTGTCTATCTTCTGATGTACAAAACCAAGACGGGCTACGAGCTTCGGACTGTCGGGAAAAACCCGCTGTTCGCTGAATACGGCGGCATCAAGCCGAAAAAGGTACTCATTTTAAGTATCGCCATCAGCGGTGCTCTGGCAGGTCTCGGCGGTACAATCGAAGTAATTGGCCTTCACGGCACATTGAAAGATAACTTCTCCGCCGGACTCGGCTTCGACGGAATCATCGTTTCTCTGCTGGCACGCAATCACCCGATTGCTGTCCTGTTATCTGCCTTCTTCTATGCCTATTTGCAAGTAGGCGGCCAGATCATGCAGGCCAACAGTGACGTGCCGCGGGATTTGGCAATCATTATTCAAGCACTGCTGGTGATCTTCGTCTCTTCTCAAGCCATCTTTGCTTACCTGAAACAGCGCAAACTGATGTCAGCAAGTGGAGGTGGGCGCGATGCTAAGTAGTCTGTGGGAACAAACGATAAATCTGACGCTCTTTGTCATTCTCCTGCGGATGATGCCACCGATTCTTCTCGGGGCTTTGGGCGGCTTGATGACAGACCGTGCGGGTGTAATCAATATCGGGATCGAGGGACTCATGCTCGTCTCTGCGTTTACCTCGGTTGCCGTCGGTTCCGCTACGGATAGCTGGCTGATCGGGATTGCGGGCGGTGTACTCGCCTCGATGCTGGTGAGCTACGCCATGGCCTTCTTCTCCCTGAAAATGAAGGTGGACATCATCGTATCCGGTTTTGCCGTCAACATTTTCGGGACAGGGATTACGGTTTTGATGATGAGCATTTTGTACGATTCTCACGGTAACTTCGTACCTGAACATCCCGTATCCATTCCGAACATTGTCATTCCTTTCCTGGATCAGATCCCTTTCCTCGGCAAGCTGCTGAGCGGACATAATCTGATGGTATGGATTTCGATCCTGGCTGTTGTCTTCTGCTACTATATGTTGTACCACACGCCTTACGGAACCCATCTGCGGGCGACCGGGGAAGAACCGGCTGCCGCCCGCTCGCTCGGGATACCGGTTGTCCGCATTCAGTATTCGGCTCTGGTGTGGAGCGGCTTTTTCTCCGGGCTTGCCGGTGCGTACCTCTCCATGGGGATGACCAGCATGTTCGTACGCGACATGACGGCGGGTACAGGATTTTTGGCCTTGGCTGTCGTGATTTTCGGGAATCGCCATCCTTTCGGGATTCTGGCCGGTTCGGCTGTGTTTGCACTGGCAACAGCAATGACGATGATTATCGAGACGACTCCGGGCAATGTCATTCCCAGTCAGTTCATCAAAATGGTTCCCTACGTGGTCACCATTATCGCGCTCGTCGTCTATGCCATTCGTAAGCACCGCAAAACCTTATTTTCGTAAAAATTCGCATTCCCCATCACTCCGATTGGGGAATGCCCATTTCTGGAGGTATTCCTATGTCTGATGTAATCAAAATGGTCATCGACGCAGATACTGGCATTGATGACTCTCTCGCCATCCTGCACGCTCTGAAGGCGCCTGATGTCAAAGTAGAAGGCATTACGACTGTATTTGGGAACGCAAGCGTAGCTCAGGCGACGGATAACACCCTGCGTCTGATCAAGCTGGCGAATCCCGGTTATGAAGTACCGGTTGCAATGGGCGCGGCCAAGCCGCTCGTGCGTGAATGGGCTGGTCCTGTCTCCCACGTTCACGGAAACAACGGAATCGGGGATGTGGATCTGCCAGCATCCGAGCAAAAAGCACTGGACGAGACAGCAGCCCAGTTTATCGTGCGCAAGGCAAATGAATTGGGCGGAGAGCTGACATTGGTCACGCTGGGCCGTCTGACCAACCTGGCTGAGGCGCTGCAGATTGATCCCGAGCTGCCTGGCAAGCTGAAGCGCGTCTTCATCATGGGCGGAACCGTGTTTGCTCCTGGAAATGTAACACCGAAAGCAGAAGCCAACTTCCGCGGAGACCCGGAGGCAGTTGCAGCCGTGATGAAAGCAGGTCTGAAAATTACGATGGTCGGCCTGGATGTGACGATGAAGGTCCGTCTGACACAGCAGCATCTCGATGCAGCCATGGGCTACTGCCGTCCGGAGAACAAACCGGTCGTCCAATACATGAATGATGCCCTGCAGCACTATTTCCGCTTTTACTGGGAAGTGGACAACCTCATGGGTGCGTGTCCAACCCACGACCCGCTGACTGTACTGGTTGCCCGCATGCCGTGGGTAGTCCGTACGCAAACCATGAAAGTGAGCATTGAAACCGAGGGCGAGTTCTGCGCAGGTTCCGTCGTCGCTGATTTGCGGACTAAACCGAGCGTCGGACATGAAATCGAAGTATGCGTGGATGTAGATGCAGAGAAAATTCCTCATCACCTGTTGTCCGTTTTTTAAGATCGCAAAGCATCCGATTCTTTCTTCACCCGATCATCTGGGTAAAATCCTGACCTGCGAATGACAAATCAATTAAACGGAGATAACCTCAAGTGAACACGAACAAACAAGGATTAAACCACGGGATCGGGGCGCTGCAATGGCTGGTATTTTTACTGGCCAATGCAGTCGCCCTTCCTATCGTTATCGGCCAAGTCTTTCATCTATCAGACCCGGAAATTACGGGACTGATGCAACGCACCTTTTTTATTGTCGGGATCAGCTCGTTTTTGCAAGGCTGGCTCGGCCACAAATTCCCGATTGTGGATGGCCCCGCCGGTACCTGGCTGGTCGTTTTTATTATCATGGGAGAAACTGTCGCCCGGACTGGCGGAGATGTCTCCGAGACCCTTCGCCTCCTGGAGACCGGCATGCTCGCGGCCGGTTTGCTGTTAATCTTGTTTGGAGCAACCGGGCTAGTGCGCCGCATGCTGCCCTTGTTCACGCCGCTGGTGTCGGGCGTGTATCTGCTGCTGCTCGCCCTGCAGGTAAGCGGGACGTTTTTGCAAGGTATGGCCGGTGTGAGCGGAAATCCGGCGAAAGCGGACTGGACGTCGGCGCTGCTCGCCCTTCTCGTTTTCTCCACAGTCCTTATCCTTTCTTTTCGCGGAAAGGGCTGGGTCAAAAGCTATGCCGTTCTGATCGGTATTCTGACAGGCTGCCTGGCCTTTTACATCGCGGGCATCTGGAAGCACCCAGCTCCGGCCGAAACCCTGCTCCAGCTTCCCGAAGCGCTCGCCTGGGGAACTCCGCTGTGGGATTCGGGCATGGCCGCATCCAGTATTTTAATCGTCATGATCCTGCTGTCCAACACGTTTGCCAGCATCGCAGCGATGAAGCAGGTGCAAGCCGGATCGCCTCAGCTGGAGCCTGCAGAGCTGTCCCGCAGCTCGGTAGTCGGCGGTTTTTCCCATCTGCTGTCCGCCCTTTTTTCGACAGTCGGGATGGTGCCTCTGTCCGGCTCGGCCGGCTTTGTCAAGCTCACCGGTCAAAGGAGCAGGGTGCCGTTTCTTCTGGCCTGCCTGATCATGGCTGCAGCTGCTTTCTTTCCGGGCGTAATCCGGTTGCTGACCATGCTTCCCGGCCCGGTCGCTTATGCGGCGGTATTGGCCTCCTTTGTCCAAATGGTCGGCATCGGGCTGCAATCGCTCGTCCAGACTCAGCTCGACCAACGCCGTCTGACCATCATCGGGATCGGGCTGCTCTTTGGCGTCGGCTCGATGTTTTTCCCGCCCTCTGTGTTTCAGGAGCTGCCGTCGGTCGTCCGCTATACGCTGGGCAACGGTCTTCTGTTTGGAACGATGATCGTGATGGGGCTGGAGCAGGGGTGGAAAGAGCATCGCATTAGTTCCGTGACAAAGCAGAAAATGGAATAATGTTGCTTTGCAAGAAGTTTCGTAAAAATCCTGTTTTCATCCTTATTTGTGGTTAACCTATTCATGCTTATCCACACTGGATAGGCACCCTCGCAGTGTTTTCTTATCGAACAGAAAGATGGCCGAAGAAGCAACCTTCTTTGGCCATCCTAACTTATCCTCGTAGTAAGCTTAATTCTCTTTTTCGGATTTTTTCTCTTCTCTATTTTCACGATTTCCTAATTTTCTCGAAACATCTTTATAATCTGAAGGAACAGCATGTGTTTTTGATAGAGTTGAAAAATCTTGCTGTTTATCAAACTCGATAGAAAGAACCTCGATGGAGTTCGTGACTTCATTATTGTTATTCGTTTCTACTAATTTTAGCAATACTCCCGTTTCCTTATCGATCCACATTTTAAAGTGGGAAGATTGATGCTTCTTAGCCAAAATTGGATCATCATGCTCCCCTTCAATTACAATTGAGGTACGATTTAACAGTTCCTCTTCTCCAGCAATTTTGTAATTGCTAGGTGTCAGCCAAAATGCGTAATCTTGAGGAAATAATACATCATTTGCTATTCCTGAGAAAGCCGCATCTTGCCTTTTTACAAATACGAGTTCGCCTTGATCATTTTTATATGAGCGAGGTTTGTTCTGATCGAGCTCGACTTTTTGCTTTTGAACTGATACCTTGTCCTGCATATATGTTTTATTATTATGATTGATCAACATGGACGTATTTCCATCAAAAGTTGTTTCTGTGATCTCCTTGTTCTGGTTATTAGTTACTTTAACATGGCTCCACGGACTTGTTCCTCTATAAACCTCGAAATCTACTGTCTCATCCACGCCAATAGGCGTCAGTATAGTTCGAAAAGAACCTGTAGCACTTTGATAATGATCGATTGCATTTAGCATTTTGCTTTGAACGGTAGTCAAGGAAATATTTCTATCGATCTCCTCAACTAAAGATTGTTGCTGCTTACTATCATTAGTACCAGTTTCAGCAGCAGTCCCTTTAAGACCATAAAATCCAGTCAGCCCAAGCCCAACTAATGAAGTTGCTACAATTACTACGAATTTTTTATTCACTTTTTTACCATTCCTTTCACTATTTTTATATCTTATAATGAAACTGCATCCGCCCCTGTGTAGGTATTTGTTCTTCCACTCCAATCCGAGCCATCTAAAATAACCCATACACGCCCCGCATCGAGTCTTATCGTCCCTACTTCATTCCAACCAGACCTTGCTGAATATTGGTTTACATTCCCAACATATTCTTCAGTTGACAAACCTTCGTGTAATACATAGTACCGAGCCTGTCTATTGGTAAAATCCGCATGAGCTAAATAAACTTCTAATGTTGCACGGCCTGACGGTAGATCTCCCATGCCCCATTCATACCAAGAAGCTTCCTCTTGACGAATAATACGATGATCCTTGTTATAGCTACCGGACTGGTTACTTTCATAATCCCAAGAACTGTTGTAGCTTCTGTAGGCATGGGTGCAACCTGAACTGCGCAAAGGATCGTTGTCACAAACTTTAGCAGATGCACCTTCAGTTAAAGTAAAGTTACCTACTATCGCAAGTGAGAAAGCTAAACCTAAGGATAAATATCTTTTCATAAATGTTCCTACCCCTTTCGTAACAGAAGTTTTTTCATGTCTTGAAATCAATTTCTCCTGAAGAATAGTAGATATCACCTCCTTAATATCTTTGACGTCATTTTACAAAAAAAGTTACATTTTTCTATTTTTTACTATAACATTGTTGAATCAAGTCGCTTTTCTCTTGGTAGCTTGATGCCACATTTAATAGACTGAACATTTTTAAAAATAAACTAAAATAATAAGTTCATACAAATTGTCATTTGAATGAAAAAAACCCCTTGCTTCGCCAAAAGGGGCTTTCATCAATAACCTATTGACCTACCTGATAAAGTCCAGCAGATTTTCGTATTCCCGCTCAGTTATTTATTGTTGCTCGTAAAGATACCTTTACACATGATAGACAAGCCTGCCCCCAACATAAGTAGAGCGTACTTGATAGTCATCCCCAAACACAATCAGATCGGCATCATATCCTGCTTGCAGCCGTCCTTTTCTACCTCCGATTCCGAGGATTTCGGCTGGTGTTTCAGTAGCCATCGCTACTGCTTCCGCGAGAGGGACACCCGAGAGAGTTACCATATTCTGCACCGCATGATTCAAGGTCAGGATGCTCCCCGCCAAGGTACCGTCAGCCAACTGCGCCTCTGCCCCCTGAACCTTCACTTCTTGTCCGCCTAAATCATACACGCCCTCACCTAAAGCGGCCGCACGCATCGAGTCACTTACCAACACCAATCGGGAAGCTGACTTGATCCGGTACAAAATCCGCATCACAGCCGGGTGGACATGCACACCGTCCGCAATCAATTCCGTGCTTAGCTGCTCATGATACATAGCCGCACCCGCCACTCCTGGTTCGCGATGATGCATCCCTGTCATCGCATTAAAGCAATGGGTAAAGTGACGGACACCACTTCGAACCGCACTTTCTGTCTGGGCGAAGCTGGCTCCCGAATGTCCGGCAGAAACGACGACACCCTGATCTTTCAGCCAGCGAATTGCCTCCAATGCACCCGTCTGCTCGGGTGCGATGGTGACGACTTTGATCAGGCCGTCCGCCAGCTCCCAAAGGCGCCGCACATCCTCTAGCGCTGGCGGAACGATATTTTCCTCTTTTTGAGCGCCTTTGTACCTCGGATTGATCCACGGCCCCTCCAGATGGATTCCGACGATGGAAGCTCCGTCCGTGCCCTTCCGAAATACTTCCACCACATTGCGAATGGCCTTTTCCAGATCAGCATATGGCGCGGTCATCGTGGTCGCCAAAAACGAAGTGACGCCATAGCCAGCCAGCGCACGGGAAATCGTCTGCAGCGCACGAGGAGTCCCGTCCATCGTGTCACTGCCGGCAATCCCGTGCATATGCATATCCACAAAGCCCGGGCAAATAAAGCCGTTCTCTACCCGCTCCACTTGCTCTGGCCATTCCTTTCCGTACCCTTCTGCCGGCCCTGCGTACTCAATGGCAGCACCATTCACCACGACCAGTCCGTCCAGGATGTCATGTCCGTTCGCTACCACCCTTCCCCGCAGGGCAAATCTTTTTGTCATTGTGTACCCCTCCATCTACTGCTGCTTGTTACGAGGCTCCTTTTCCGCCATGAGAGCTGCGAGTACGGGGGAGGCGAACCAATTCGTAGCCGCGCTTTTGACAGAACCGCCGTGCGTTCAGATTGTCATTGGTCGTCAAAAGCCAAATCCGCTTCATTCCGTTTTGCACAGCCGCTTGTTCTACCGCGAGCATGAACGGCACTGCCAATCCCTTGTCCTCCTCTATTGTAACGCAACCTACCCTCTCCAGCCGAAGGCAAAGTCTGTCGACAGGGTGACCGGCAGCTTTCCCGCAGGCGAAACGCGGCCCGTGAGCACCCGGGCCAGCGATTGCATGGCGAGTGGTCTGCTTTCGTAGCTGCATACATACGTACCTGCCCTTGGAAAGAGGGAATAATCAAACGGGTTGCGAATGGCCGCGACAATCAGCCGATTCCCATGGACGGCGAGCAGTTCATCGACAAGCTTGGACTGGCCGGGGAAAAAGGAGGCATTGTAAGTGGCGACGATGACCTGCCCGAAGTCTTTGCTGGAAGCGACTGCCTGTGCGATCTCTTCCGGTGTCGGGTCCGTTCCCACGACTTTCTCCAATATGTGCATCCCCATACTGCTCAGGTAATAAGCGAGCGTTTCCTTGTCCGCATAGCGTTCATCCGCGTCGTTGGCTGCCCTGACCACCGGCCAGATGACGCGCGTGTCCGCTCCTCTTCGCAGCGGCAGATTCTTCCCTTCATCCTTCACGACCGTGATGCTCTGCTCGCTGATCCGCTCAGCGGTCCGACGCTCTTCCGCTGCCTCCAACCGGGCTTCGACGGCTTCCCAGGGAAGTATGGCCTCCTCCATCCGCCGCTGCTGTTTGAGCCGCAATATTCGGGAGACAGATCGGTCGATACGCTCCTCAGAAATTCTGCCGCATTCAACCGCTTGCAAGAGGGCGTCAAACGCCTCCCGCTGACGTTCGTACCGGTGGCTGACCATGACCAGATCGACTCCCGCTTCCACCGCCATGACGGCAGCTGGCCCCACTCCGTAATGAACGGCGATCGCGTCCATTTCCAGGCAATCGGTAATCACGATGCCGTCATAGCCCCATTCTTCTCTCAAAATGCCGGTAATGACGGCAGGAGACAACGTGCTCGGCAGCTTCTTCGGCTCGATTTCGGGCAGCACGATATGAGCTGTCATCACCATGTCTACTCCAGCTTCCACCGCTTTCTTGAACGGCACCAGCTCCAGCTGCTCCAAGCGCTTCCGATCAAGCGGGAGAACAGGTATGTCAAAATGCGAGTCTACGCTCGTATCCCCATGTCCAGGGAAGTGCTTCACCGTCGCTGCGATCCCTGCCGACTGGAAGCCGCGAACCGCCGCAACCCCCATCCTGCTGACCAGCTCTGCCGTTTCCCCGTAAGAGCGGACGCCGATCACGGGATTGAGCGGATTATTATTAATATCGACGCTGGGGGCAAAATTGATATTTATTCCGAGTAAACGAAGTTCACTTCCGCTAATCCTCGCTAATTCGAAGGCGGCGGACTCATCCCGGGTAGCTCCGACTGCCATGTTACCGGGCAAAGGCGTTACCCCGCTCGTCACACGCATCACCATCCCGCCCTCCTGATCGATTGCGATGCCCAGCGGGATGCTGCTGTGCTCCGCTGCCCACTGCTTCAGTTCGCTTGATAGCCTGTGCAACTGCTCCACAGAGCCGGCATTGCGGCTAAAGTAGATGATATTGCCCAGTGCGCAGTGCTGGATCAGATCCCGTATCCCGTCTGTTGGCTGATGTCCGTCAAAGCCGCACACCAGCATTTGCCCTATTTTTTCGCGCAAGCTCAAATCCCCGATCATTCCCATTTCGCTCCACTCCCTCATTCTTTTTGTACTGCCTGCTCGCGGTATTCCGACGGCGTAAGTCCGGTGTTTTTTTGAAATACCTTGGAAAAATACCGCCGGTCTGGATAGCCCACTTCCCGGCTGATTTCATGAATGGTTTTTCCGCTCATGGACAGGAGAAAACGGGCACGCTCCATCCGCTGCTGTGTCAAATACTCGACAAAAGTGAGTCGCGTATGCTGCTTGAACAAAAGACTGAAGTAGCTGGAGCTGATGCCGAGCTGCCCGGCCACCTCTTCTACGCTCAAATCGCGGGTGAGGTGCTTTTGAATGTATTCCATGGCTCCGATCATCAACACGTCGCCGGTCTTCTTTTTTACGCTTTCCCGAATGCTGTCTTCCAGGACCTGGTGAATGACCTGCAAAAGCTCCCTGATCCCTTGCGCCCGCTCCAGCTTCATCCAGACCAGCTCCTCCAGCTGTCCGGTGATGATCTGCATGTCCTTCATCTCCCGTACCAGATGGAGCAAGTAATAGCGCAGGATTTGTTCCGTCCGCGTAAGCGAATACCTGGACGAAGGCTGCAGGTCATCGCGCATGCGGGATAGCGTCCGTTTGATCGAAGCCATGTCATGCCGTTTCAAACCGGACAACAGCTCTTCGAGAACGCTCCACCAGCCGTACTCAGCGGCGCCCTTTCGCGATGTGTCCGGCCTGGCGGCAAAAATAGCCTGCTCACGGTGTGCGAGATCGAAGTGAATCGCTTTTTTCACCTGTTGATACACTTCGGAAAGCTCCGGTACGGTAACGATTTCCGTATAATAGCCGACACTGAGTGAAAAAGAGAGGTGCTCGGAGATCGCCTTTTGCAAGCAGCTTGCCCAGCAGCCTATTTCCGCTTCCTCCAAGGGGCTTTCCCTTAACGCCAACAGACACCATTCGCCCTCGCGCATTGTCAGAACCAAGCCACTCGCATTTCCCGCAACCCGGGCAAAGCAGTCGCGCAGCACGTTTTGCACGGAAAAATTCCACAGGTTGCGCTCCTCATGGCTCCAGTGACGCGCGAGCTGCGGGTAATCGTCCAGATCGGCGACGAGTACTGCATACCTCTCCCCCCACGCCTGGGTTTTCCCTGTGATCGTGTAATGGCAATGCCCTGCCGCTTGCCCCATCAACGCATCGAACAGGTACTTTTGCTTGGAAAGCTCGGTAAACTCCCGCCACACCTTTTCCTCCATGGAACGTGCCTGCTTGCGCTGACGTATTTCTCCGCCTACTCTCTCGATTACCTCATGCAGCTCCTGATAGTTGATCGGTTTGACGATGTAATCCTTGACCCCATAGCGGATCGCCGAGCGGGTATACTCAAAATCGGTAAAGCCGGTCAGCAAGATCACCTCGCACGGCTCGCCCGCCTCGCGAATTTCCTTCACCAGCGAGACCCCATCCATGATCGGCATGCGGATATCGGACAAAATCAGATCCGGCCGATGCTCCTGAAAGGCAGCCCATGCTTCTGCCCCGTTTTGCGCCAGGGAGACGACCTGCATGTCCAGCAGCTCCCACGGAATGACCATGTTCAAATTTTTCAGAATATGAATCTCGTCATCCACCAGCATGACGTTCAGCTTCATGCAACTCCTCCTGACTGTACTTCGGAATCACGCACCGCACCGTCGTTCCTTCGCCCGGCATGCTGCACAGAAAGAGTCCGTACGCCTTTCCATAGGAGATACGTATCCGGTCCGCTACATTGGCCACGCCCAGCCCCCGGCGGTCCATTCGTCCCTGTGGTGAGACGTTCGCCGCCTTATGGGCCCATACGAGGCGGCCGCCTGCCGCTGTCTTTGCCTGCATTCCCGTTTGATTTGCCATGCCGGACTCAGCCAGCAGGGCTAATTGATCTGCGGTCATTCCTTTGCCGTTGTCGCGGATCGTAAGAACGATCGATCCCTGCCGCTCTTCTGCGGTGATGGAGATGAATCCGGTCCGGTTGATCCCTTCAAAGCCGTGCTGGATGCTGTTCTCCACCAGCGGCTGCAAGGTCAGCTTGAGGATGGAGTATTCATACAAGTGAGTCGGTATCTGGATCTCGTACGAAAATAAATTTTCAAACCGGAACGACTGAATTTCCAAATAGCTGCGCAAATGCTCCAGCTCCCGCCTGATCGGGATATGCTCACGGTCACTGATGCTGATGCGAAGAATATTGCCCAGCCGGTAAATCATCTGGCTTACCTTTTGCCCTTCGTTCTGGATCGCCAGCACATTGATCGACTCCAGCGTGTTAAACAGAAAGTGCGGGTGAATTTGTGCCTGAAGCAGCGCAAGCTCCGCCCGTTTTTTACGCTCCTGCTCCCGTTTCACCTCCTCCAGCAGATGCTGGATGGTCCCGACCATGCTGTTGAACCCTCCGGACAGCCTTGTCAGCTCATCATTGCCGGACAGCTTTGCCCGAACCGTAAGATCCCCGCGCTCGGCCCGTTTCATCAAGCGCACGATCTGAATAATCGTCCGGGTAATCCTGTTGACGAACAGCATGTTAAACAGGAGCGCGGCGATCAGCGAGAGCAGCAAGACCCCGCCGACCCACCGGGCAATCGTCGTACTGTCATGGGAGACAGAAGCCCAGGAAGCGACGGAAACGAGGTACCATTCGCTCGCCGGGAGCTTGTAGACAGAAAAAAGGCTGTCCTCGTCCTGCAGTATTCCCCGATAGCTTTGATACTCTATGTCTGGCTGGAACGGAGCGGATTTCAGCAGGTTGGTACCGCCCAATTCCATTCGCGAATCGTACAGGACCATCCCCTGTTTGCTGGCGATCAGGTAACGACCGTTTTGCCGATAGGTCAGAGGCGTCTGGGAAAACATCCGGTGCAGCTCCCCTATTTTCACTTCCATCAGAAGAATCGCCCTGTTGTCAAAGGTGTTCATCTCTTTGACGAGGCGCACCTGCGTGAAAACCCTGTCGTTTGCGCTCAGATCAGGCTGTTCATACGGACCTATCCACACAGGGTGTCCGTTTTTCTCGATGGCCTGCCCAACAATCGGGTGCCGGATAAATGTCTGATACGGGATCGTCTGCCCCTGCGGACGGAAGGTTTTGAACATGCGCCCATCGAGCCGATACAACGCTACGTACTGAACGGCCGGGTGGATGAAAAAAACGCGGCGCAGCGCCATCTCCGCTTCGTTTGTCTCCAACAGCTCGTTGGCGTCCGAGGTCGCGCTGGCAGTGAGAAACGGCTGCAGGGCAGGACTCGTGATCCCGGCATCAGAGACATTGTTAATTTCTGACAGAACATACTGGAGATTTCTGCCCAAAGCCTTCAGCGTCTCTTCCGTATGCTCCCCGTAGCGCTTTTGAATGGCGTTTTGCGAGAGAAAATACGTAACCGTCCCCAGCAGGCAGAGCGGAATGATGATAAATCCGATAAACGCAATAATCAGTTTATGGCGCAGATTACGAAGCATACGGATTATCCTTTCACGCTGCCTGCCGTCACCCCCTCAATGATTTTTCGCTGTAAAAAGAGGTAGACAATCACGACGGGCACGACGCTGTACATGACCGCCGCGGACAACAGCGCATAATTTGTCTGAAACGCATCCTTGAATACGGACATGCCCACCGGAAGGGTTCGCAGCTTTTCCTTGGAGAGAAACAGCAATGCCATGATAAATTCGTTCCACACGTTGATAAAGTTGAGAATAAATACGGTCACGATCGCCGGCATCGTCACGGGAAGGATAATCCGGACAAACAATCCGAACGCGCCCAAGCCGTCTACGATCGCCGCTTCCTCCAGCTCGCGCGGGATTGCCTTCATAAAAGCTGACAGAATAAATATCGTGACGGGGAGAGCAAAGGTAGCATTGATCAAAATCAGGGACAAGTGCGTGTCGATCAGCTTCATCTCTTGCAGCAGCCTGTAGAGAGGGATGAGCAGCGCCCCGCCCGGAACGACAAGACCGAGCAGGAAAAACTGGTAGACCCAGTTGCTCAACCGTGGAAAGTTCATCCGGGTGATGGCGAAGGCCGCAGCCGAGCCGATGATGACGATCAAAATGCAGGAGATCGTGCTGATGTACAGGCTGTTGAAGAAGTAGGTGCTTACTTTCGCCGTTTTCCACGCTTCCACGTAGTTTTGCCACTGAAGAGACGACGGCAGCCCCCAGGGGCTTTCCGTAATTTCCCGAGGCGTCTTCAATGACGAGAGCGTCAGCCAGACGAGCGGATACAAGGTGACGAGGACGTATACAGTCAAAAGCATGTGGGGAATGACATTCCGGCGGTACATCCAGGTGCGCATCAGAGCTCCACCTCCTGCTCTTTTTTGTTGGCCCGCTGAATGATCCAGGCAAACAGCAGCGTGAGCAGAAAGATCACGACGGCAATCGCGCTTCCATAGCCGTATTCGTATTCCCGAAATGCCTTCGTGACCATGTAGGTGGCCAGAACATCTGTCGTCTGGAATGGCCCGCCTTCCGTCATCACCATGATGATGTCGAGCGCCTTCATCGAGCCGGAAACATTGAGCAAAAAGATAACCACCAGGACGGGCCGGATCAGCGGCAGCGTGATATACCACGTTTTTTGCCATACATTCGCCCCGTCAATCTCCGCCGCCTCCGTCAGTTCCCGCGGCACTCCGAGTATGGCAGCCAGGACAAGCACGACGTAAAAACCGGTCCATTGCCAGGCGTTGGCGACCAAGACGCTGATCATCGCCCACTTCGGGTCCGAGAGCCAATACTGTGTCAGAGAGTCAAGGTGAAGCAAACGCAAAAAGTTGTTCAGCAGCCCGGCGTCCGGATGGTAAATATAGAGCCACAGGACCCCTACCACCGCCGTGGAGAGAACGGTCGGGAGAAAGACGCCGGTACGGTAAAAGGTTTGAAATCGTCTCACCTGGCTCAAGAGCAGAGCGACAACTACGATGATCGGCATGGAGATGAAGGTGCTGAACAGGATGAAGGAGACGTTGTTGAAAAAGGAGCGTCGAAATACCTCATCCTCAAGCAGCCCGGCGAAGTTGTCCAGTCCGACGAATGTCTTCTCCGTCACGCCGTCCCATTGAAAAAAGGCATAATAGAGAGACTGCACCAGCGGGATTCCCATAAATATAACGTACAATCCAATTGCTGGTAGCAAAAACATAAAAAAAAGCCACGGCCTTGTCAACACGTTGTTCATTTTATGCCTCCATATTCACCAGTAAGCGTTATCGAGTAAGAGAGGGAGCCACTTGACTGTGCGAAGTGGCTCCTCTTTCATGCTGCTTTATGGCCTTTTCGGAATACTTATTTGCTCTGATTCGCCTTGTCCTGCTCTTTTTGCAGGCGCTCTGCTACCTGCTCCGGCGTTTTCACCTTGCCGATCAGCTCCTGCAGAGAATTTTCCACAGCGAGCTTGACCGGAGGCTGCACGACGGCATCATACGCTCTCCAGGTGCTGCTGGCGTTGTTGATCGTCTGAATAACCTCGGTAATCAATTGGTCGGCACCGGACAGATCGCTCAGCTTCATCGACGGAAGCACCCGGTCCTCCACCAGCATCCGTTTTTCCACCTCTTCGTTGAAATGCTCCTTGATAAAGGCATAGACCATCTGTTTCTGCTCCTCGGTCAGCTCTTTGGAGAAGCCGAAGCCATTGGAGTAACCGGCGTTGATCGAGGTCTGATCCCCCTTGCCTCCGCTGATCGCCGGGAAGGGGAAGAAACCGATCTGCCCTTTCAGATCGCCTGCCTCGTCGCCGCTGTAGCGAGTCGCATCCCAGCTTCCGGTAAAGACCATGCCGGCCTCTCCTCGCAGGAACTGGGCTCCCTGATCGGAGTATGGCAGGCCGAGCGCCCCTTTGGTAAAGTAGTCGGCATTCACTAGAGAAGCGTAGTCAGATAGTGCCTTCACGCTTTCCGGATCAGTCCACTTGTGAGTGCCGTTGACCAATCCTTCAATTGCCGCCATCCCTGCATTTCGTTCCAGTATCGTGTTGAACAGCATCGCGTTGACCCAGCCGTCCTTGGCCGCCAGTGCAAGCGGCACTTTGCCAGCCGCTTTCAGCTTCTCGTTCACGGCGATAAATTCATCCCAGGTCTTCGGCACGCTGAGACCCAGCTCGGCAAACAGCTTTTTATTGTAGAAAAATCCTTCGGCATACCCGCCTATCGGCAGACCGTAGACGCGGCCGTCGACCGTGAACTCCTCCAGATTGACAAACTTGTCCTTCAAGCCCGATTCGGTCAGAAAATCGGTCAAATCAAGCAGTCGTCCCGCCTTGACGTACAGCTTCGTATCGGCCCCGCCAAACATCTCGAAGATTTTCGGGGGATTCCCTGCCGCCATCTCCGCCTTCAGCTTTTGATCGCGGTTGACGTTTTCATCCATGCCTTCCAGCTCGATTTTGAGACCCGGATTATTTTCTTCTGTCTTTTTGACGACATCCTCCAGAATTTTCAGTCTCTTCTTGCTTGTCTCCTTGATTTGCGTATGCCTGAGTGAAAGAGTGACATCTTTTTTGACAGCGCTTCCAGAATTGTCTGCAGGTGTTGTCGAACCTGCCGGCGCCTGCGGCTGCGTGCTTGTGCTGGCACCGCCGCCGCTGCTACAGGCGGCGACGACCAACAGAGATGACATCAACAGCAGGGCTCCCGCCCGTTTCCATGCATGTTTCATTGCCTGTTTCATTTCAGACCCCCCATTTCCCCTGATTTTTCCTTTGTACGATCATTATAGGTTTGAAAGGTTTTGGCAGGTAGGTCGAAATTTCTTTACAAACAGGGGGAAAAACCTCTAGGGGGCTGATGGTTCCTCAGACCCGGCTGACATGAAAACGAGCAGCGCCCATTTCGCATTTTTTAGTGATTCCGGTGTAAAATCAACGGTCCTGATGATTTGCTCATCAGTCGCCTGCATGCCCCATACCGCAGCACGCTCGCCATCCTGCAAATTCAGTTCCTCCGCAAGCTCGATCGGACTGCTGGCGACCTGCTTCGCATCCACGACCCAATCAAGCTGACTGCTGGACGAGCCATTTTTATCGGTGAGGGCAACCGTGATTTCGTAATGCGTCTTATTTGGATCTTCTCCCTGGATGCCCTTCACGGAAAAGATCGCTTCCCCGTCAAAGCTGTATAGCCCCTCTTTGCCGTCTTTATCCCTGATGCTTTCCCCAAATTCACCGAGCGTCTCTGTCTTTTTGCCGTATTCCCACACTTCCAGCGTAGTTTTGATCTCGCCGCTCTTTCCGCGATATTTTACTTGAACCGCACCGGACATCAGTCCCAAGAACGGCTTGAATTTTTGCGCATCGCCTGCAAATAGATCGACCGGTTTTACTTGCATAGCCGCCTCAGGTGCCTTCTCCACTGGCGTACATGCCGCTGCCGATACTGCCAACCCAGCAACCAGAACAAGTCCGAACCATTTTTTCATTGATTTTGTCTCCTTTGCCGCTCATAAATCTGTTATCCACTAGAACGAATCCATTGTAACCAATAACCAACGGCGAAACAATTGACCGATGGCTCAGAGTTTGCTGTCTTTGCAGGCAGGAAATTAGAAAACTTGGCTACACCAAGCTGGAGTGGCCTTCGTTGCACTTATACTTTCACCCTCTATCGCGTTAGCGAAATTAAACTTTTTGAAAGTAGAAAAAAGCTCCGCCTAGTCAATCGGCGGAGCCTTTCACGCGATTTTTTCCATTTCGATCATACAGGTGAGACAGCTGCTCTCCGGAACCCGCCTTTCCGGCCTATCTGCCGGATATCTCTGAAGCGACCGAGCTTTTGCCGCTTCCCGGCTCGCGGATCGGAGCACGCTGGATCACCGTTTTCCCAGCAATTCTTCCGTCTCTTCCACCAGTTTGCGCATTAGCTGCTCCGCGCTGATCGCTCTGCCAAGTGCCCCGGACTGCCCCGCCCACATCGAGAGAAATTCGCTTCTCTCCTGCTTGGTTGCGGCCTGGCGAATATCGCGGGTCATCGCGTTTTGCACCGGATACGCAGGTATTTCTTCTGCAAAAGGAGCGAGCAGCTGCATGAATTCATTGGTCACGCCGCGGGCCGCTTTTCCGGAAAAGGCCGTGGTCAGGACCGTCTCCTCGTCGCTGGACGACAGTACAGCCTGCTTGTGCAAACGATGGGCACCGCTCTCTTCCGTCAGGAGAAAAGCTGTACCAAGCTGAGCGGCCTGCGCTCCCAGCATGAACGCTGCGGCGATTCCTCTGCCGTCCATGATGCCGCCTGCGGCAATGACCGGAATGGACAGCCGGTCCGCCATTTGCGGCACCAGTGCCATCAAGCCGACCAGGTTGTTCGGCGAATCCGGCAAAAACGAACCGCGATGCCCCCCTGCTTCACTTCCTTGGGCTACTACCATGTCAACGCCGCTTGCTTCCAAGGCGGCGCCTTCCCGTACCGTCGTGGCTGTCCCGATAACGGCGATGCCGCGCTGCTTGCACTCAGCCATCCACCTTTTATCCAAAAGACCAAAGGTAAAGCTGAACACAGGCACCTGCTCTTCCAACACAGCAGCCATCTGCTCCTCGAAGGGCTCAGCGACCTTCCCGAACTCGGGGTCTTCCGGGATGCCCAGGCGGCGCCTCGTCTCATTCATGATCTGCCGGACTGCTTCGCCCGGTGCAGATTTGCCTGTCGCTTCCTCGGGAATGAACAGATTGACGCCAAAAGGCTTGTCAGTCAGCTCGCGGATGGCGCGGATCGCTGTGCGAATCTGCTCGCCGCTCATGTAGCCCGCTCCCAGCGTGCCCAGTCCGCCAGCCTGAGAGACGGCTGCAACCAGCTGTGGAGTCGTCGTTCCCCCTGCCATTCCCGCCTGGATGATCGGCAGGTCGATTCCCAATCTGCTTGTCACTTCATTACCGGTCCACATAAAAGCTCGCTCCTCTCTGATCTTTCCTACTCGTTTTCCCCTCGAAGCAAATCGATAAAATGAGTCAGAATCCGTGCAGTCATCCCCCACACGATCCGTCCCTCCAGCTGGTAGAAGTAGTGGGAGACAGAGCCAAACCGCCACGGATACCCTTCTCCGCCCGGTATGAGGTGGTACGGGTAATCCGGCCCCGGCTCTACCCGCATTTTCGCCAGGTAAATGTCAGGGCTTGTCGCAAGCAGTGTGGCAAGCGGCACCAAAAACACTTCGCCTACCTCAGCGGGATTCGGATGCAGCTCCTCCAAGGAATCAAGCAAGCCGACAAAAGGGTATATGCAGGCAGCAGGAGTGACCAGCGTATCCAGTGTACCGGCGTAGCGAATGCGCTCCAGCGGCAGTCCCAGCTCCTCACTCGTTTCCCTGCGTGCAGCATCCCACTCGGACGCGTCCTCCGGATCAATCCGGCCGCCGGGAAAACAGATTTCCCCGGCCTGTCTTCGCATCGTTGCGGCCCGTTTTTCAAACAGCACAGACAATTGTCCGTCTTCCCCTTTTACCAAAGGGATCAGTACGCTGAAGCGGGAGAAATTCTGTTCTCCCATAATCCCCGGCCTGTGCTTTCCAAGAACTGCTTCCACTTCGGCAACTGTTTTTCCTACCCCTCTGTTTATTCCGTCCGTCATCGGATTTCAGCCCCCATTTCATGCAGCCTGAAAAAACGCGGGCGATAGAGTTGGCAACATCGTACTCCACGCCGGTTACAAGCCGTTCTTTCCCGTTAGTCCTGCTAGTCCTGCTGTGATCTTACTGATCTGCAGCTAGACCTCTATGTAAACAGATATTTCAATTAAATTCTGATCGGGATCGCGCAGATAGACCGAGCGGATTTTCCCGACCGCTCCTGTCCTGTCTACCGGCCCTTCCAAAATCGGGACGCCGCACGCCTCCAGATGCGCGACAACCTGCTCCAACGGAACCGACGCAATCAAACAAAGGTCGGCGGAGCCCGGAACAGGCTTGTCGGCTTTGGGTTCAAACTCGCGCCCGGCCTGATGCAGATTTATCTTTTGCCGGCCAAACTGCAGCGCCCTCCTCCCGCCGCCAAACGTCACAACCGTCATGCCCAGCACCTTTTCATAGAATGCACAGGTTGCCTCCACGTCCTTTACAGTAAGCACAAGATGATCCAGTCTATCTATCATTTCCCTCTTCCTTTCCTCGTGGTTCCTGGCAAAAGGAAAGAGACGCCGTCTCCTTCTTTCAGGATACCACGTCTCTTTGCTTTCGTTTACCTGTTATTACGCTTTTAGCTATGTCGTACGGCTCAATTCACCAATCAACTCCGCGAACTGATGGAAGACGGGATCGTTCACAGGGAAGTTTATCCGAAAGTTCCGCCCAAGGTAGAGTACTCCATGACTGCGCTCGGCATGACTATTCGGTTGAAGCGCACCCATACATCCCATTTCCGCGCGGCCTTCCTTCGGTAGGAAACATTTGCTTCCTCTGCTTATTTCCCGTATTTCACTACCTTCAGCAAGGAGGAAATGGTTGAGGAATGCATCGCTTCATGGACGATAGAAAAGTTAATGACCTCGCCGACCGTTGTGAATCGCAGCGGTCCCATTTCCACAGGCGATTTCAGCGGTTCCTCCAGCTTGTCGGGAGATATCTCTGCGATGCGGGCAAGCTGCTCTGACAAGTGCTGGACAAGCTCTTCCTTTGTTGGAGGCGTGGCAGTCCAGTCGGACGGCTTCGTCCCCGTGTTGAATAAAGCAGTATACGATTCCGGAAGGCGAGACACATCAGAGAAGCCCAGGGAGAGAAAGGATTCCAGACAAAAGACGATATGGCCGACATTCCATCTGATCGTGTTGTTAAACTGTGGAGGTTGAACATCGAACAGCTCCTCCGGGATCGATTGAACCTGGTGCAGTACGATTTGGCGAACAGATTTTGCCGTGTTGATAATGTTTTGAGACATAAGGTCATTCCTCCATTTCATTCTCCGTTATTGACTGAGTGCTTCTTTGTCAAAACAACTGTACCCTTTTTAAAAGTGCTCTACAATCCCCCATTTCCGATTATAATGATAACAAAAAATGATGATAACCGCGGGGAGAGGGATTCATGGAACTGCGACAATTGGAATACTTTATCGCCGTTTGCGAGGAGATGCATTTTTCCAGGGCATCTGAGAAGCTTTGCACCACTCAGTCCAATCTCAGTCAACAGATCAAGTTTTTGGAAAATGAGCTGGGGGTTCCGCTCTTTGACCGGATGGGAAAAAGAATCGCGCTGACGGAAGCGGGGAAAGTATTGCTGGAACAAAGCCGACATGTGTTTTCCCATATCGCATACGCTCGTGATGCTATTGCCGAAATGAGAGATATTCAAGGCGGAACACTCACGATCGGGGTTCTGCCCGGAGATGCGGATCTACTCTTTAATGCTTTGCTCGTCGAATTTCACCAAACCTATCCGCAATTGTCTCTATCCGTCATCGAATCTACGAAGGTTTTGGAGCAGGTTATCAGCGGCAGCATCGACATCGGCGTAACGACTGCGCCTCCCCCCAGTGATCGAATGACCGTACTACCGTTATTCCACGAAGAATTTGCGCTGGCTATTCGCGCAGACCACCCGCTCTCCATGGAAAAAGCGATTCCGCTGGCCGAACTGCAGCACTTGAAAATGGTCATGTTCCCCTCGGACCATCAAGTCAGACAAGTGATCAGCCGTTATTGTCTTCAGGAAGGTTTCCGTCTGCAGCCCCATATCGAAACGACTACCCTGTCCTCCCTTCTTACACTGGTGGAGCAGGGGATCGGTGCATGCGTACTGCCCCGGCTGCTGCTGGAAAATCTCAACCGAAAAGAGATCGCGATCATCTCGCTTCTGGACCCGACACCTAGCCAGGACATCTGTATCGTCCACCGTTCGGACAGATACATGGGATTTGCAGCCCGAACGTTTATCGATACGTTGACTGCTTATATCCAAACAGCGAGCGCCTAAACAAAAAAGCACTCCAACTCTTTTACATAAGCTGCCAGATAAAGTCAGCATGACCTAATCCGTTTTTCGAAAAAGTCGAAAACGTGGTCTCTCCGTTATCGGCTTCAACAAAAAAAAGGGGATTGCGTCATCCCCTCCTCAGGCTGTTATAGAAAGTCGACAGCCATTTTTATTTAGCTCACGCACCCAAAGCGTAGCGAACAGCGGCTTCCGCATGTATCTTTGTCGTGTCAAATACGGGAACGGCACAGTCTTCCTGCCCGATCAAGAGGCCGATTTCTGTACAGCCCAGAATGATTCCCTCGGCGCCCTGCTCGATCAGGCGTCGGATTACTTCCAGGTATCGTCCTTTCGACTCTTCCCGAATAACACCCTGGCAAAGCTCCTTGTAGATGATCGCATGCACAGCTTCCCGATCTTCCTCAGAAGGAATAAGCACGTCCAACCCGTGCTTGTCCCTCAGCCTTCCCGTATAAAACTCCTCTTCCATCGTAAATCGGGTGGCGAGCAGGCCCACTCTCGTCAAACCTGAAGCCTTGATAGAGTGAGCTGTGGCGTCGGCAATATGGATAAAGGGAAGCGGAACCTGCGCCTCGATCTCCTCCGCCACCTTGTGCATCGTATTGGTGCACAGCACAATCATCTCGGCCCCGGCAGACTCCAGTCTTTGGGCCGCACGTACCATCTCTGCGCCCAATTCCGTCCATTCTCCCTGATGCTGCAAATGCGCGATTTCGGCAAAATCAACCGAGAATAGGAGGCATTTGGCGGAATGAAGATCCCCTCTTTCCATCTTCACCGCTTCATTAAGCAAACGATAATAAACCGCTGAGGACTCCCAGCTCATCCCGCCGATCAATCCGATTGTTTTCATGGTCCGCTCCTCTTCTCCGCTGTATTTTCTTCCAGTATACATCTACAAATCGATCACTGGAATCTCCTTCTCAGGTGAAGTCGGGGTGACGGCCTTGCCTCCCTCTCGGACCAGCGTGTAGTATTCATAGCACCCGATCACGCCGCTGTCTCCATTCATCACGCCTGGGTAGGCACGATTGACCGAGTATTCCTGGCTTTGGTGGGCACGCAGCGCTTCCGCCTTTTGTTCACGGTACAGCGTAATGTCCACCTTTCCCGTGATGGGAACAGCCGGCCTCGGCCCCTTGTCCGGGCAATGATCGTAGTAATGAGGAATCGATACAAAATAAAGCGAGGGGTACTCTTCCTCGCGCAAATGCAGTTCCGCCCTTTCTACGGCTGCAGCAGTCGCATTGGATGCAGCGATATGGTCGGGATGACCTGTGACACCATCCGGCGGAAACGTCACCACCACATTTGGTTTCCACGCCACGATCAATTGACAGATGCGCTCCGCAAGCTCTTCCGGTTCCACTGCTGACAATCCACCATCCGGATAGCGAAGCAGCTCCAGCTTTCCGATCCCCAAAACGTCGGCTGCACACGAAAGCTCCTGTTCCCGGTGCCGGGCCAGCTCCTCCCGGCAGTTGATCGGAAACGGTCCCGGACGCCCCTTGCAGCCGGAAGTGACGCAAATCAGACACGTCTCATGCCCCACCTCTCTGCACCTTGCCAATGTCCCGGCACACGCGAAGGATTCGTCGTCAGGATGGGGAAACACAAACATTAACCGCTTCATGATTTTCACCTCAATGTTTCTCGGTTCTCCCTTTGAGATATGCCAATCCTTTGGCAATTACACCGTAAATAGGTTCATTTTGTGCCTTGTCGATCACAACCTGGGGAGCCGCCGAGCGGATTCGCTGCAGGACGATAGAACGGACCCGCTCATCGTTCTGCAGCACGCCTCCCTGAAGGATCATTTTGAACGGCTCTTTGTTCATGCAAAGCCGCTCCATCACTGCCCTGGCCGCATGAAACAGTTCTTCGCCCGCCTTCTCCAAAATACCCAGGGCAACAGCGTCTCCGCGGTCGGCGGCCTGGCTGACGAGAAGGGAGAGCTCCCCGATTTTGTCGACAGAGTATTGCGAACCGTATGTCCAGTTAAACAGCTCTTCTACGTGCGAAAGACCGATATGCGGCGGCAGCAGGTCAGTGAGCGCAGTCTGACGTCCGCGACCATCCGCAGCTTTCAGCACCGCCGTGACCGCTTGCTTGCCGATCCAATAGCCGCTGCCTTCGTCTCCGACCCGATGGCCCCACCCGCCAGATCTGGCCGTTTCCCCCGCCTTGTTTACACCGAAGGCAATCGAGCCGGTGCCGGCGATAACGAGAATCCCCGGCTCCCCGTTTGTCGCACCTAAAAGAGCCGCGAAGCCATCGTTTTCTACCAGCAGGTGACGCACCTTTATTTGCAGCTTTTGCAGGACGGCAACCACCATTTCCGTGATCACTCGCCGGTCGTATTCCGTATCCAGACCTGCAAGTCCGAACACCGCACATTCAATCTCCAGTGTTTTCGTCCCCAGCGTCTGGATATCCTCCTGATTTCCGCGCTCACTTGCCTGCAAAGACGGCGGCGCTTCAGCCGTGCTCCCTGATTTCTGCCAGACTACGGCTTCCTGCAACGCTGCCCGTATCGCTGCTTCCAGTTCCCGTGCTGCCATCTCTCTGCCGATGCCCTGGTAGTTGCAGGAGCCTGCACGCCCTGTTCCCACGATCTGTTGCGAGTCGTCTACCAATACGGCCAGACACTTTGTTCCCCCGCCGTCCACGGCCAAAAGGGGAATGCGTGTCACGGTCATCATGCTTCACTCCATTCGGACGTGACCTGATCGAGAAAACGCATGGCTTGATGAGCGGATTCCTTCTCTGCTGCAAGCCAGGCCGTCTCGGCTTGACCGTCTTGTGTGCGCTGGGCGATCATCCGTCTCATTTCATCAGGACTGGGACCTCCGAGAAGCTTGCGAATGGCGACAAAATGAACCGGATCAAGGGCCTGCCGCAGTTCTTGCTCAGTCAGGGCAAGGCATTTGCCAATCACAGCTTGAGCCGCCTCCTGAACCAGATCGAGCCCGATTTCATCTGCCCGAAGTCCGCGTGCCATCGCTTCTTTTACCACTCGGCTGACGATGTGGTGCGAGGTGCGGAAAGACAAGCGATCCGTTCGTACAAGGGTATCAGCCAATTCGGTTACAGTGGCGAAGCTGCCTTTGGCCCGCTCCAGCAGACCTTGTTTGTTCACGTCCATCGTTCCCACCACGCAGGCCATCAGACGGTACATCTGATCGAGAACGGAAAGGCAGCGCCACGCGTACGGCTGCATGTCATCCTCTGTATCGACGATGTCGCCGAACGGTGTATTGTGCATCATCGTCAAAACGGTGGCCGCATTGCCAGCGCCGGACGACAACAGCGACCGCATATGTTCAAAAGAAACCGGATTGCGTTTCTGCGGCATGATAGAGCTGATCTGGACATACGGGCTTGCCACTTTCAACACGGCAAACTCCTGCGTACACCACTGCAGCATGTCTTGAACGGTCCGTCCCAGGTTAATCGATGCCAGCTGCACAGCCGTTGCAATCTCGCCCAAATAGTCAGCTCCGCCGATGGCATCGTACGCATTTTCCACCAGCTCATCGAACGCAAGCAGATTCATCACACGTTCGCGGCTGATCGGGAAGCCGGAGGTCGTGAGCGCTGCGGCTCCCATCGGACTTCGGTTGCAGGTGCGGTATGCGCTGATCAACCGCTGGATATCCCGCGTCAGCGAATCGACGACGGCCAGTATGTAATGAGCCATGGTCGTCGGCTGGGCCTGCTGCGTATGCGTATAGCCGATCATCACTGTTTCCGCGTGTTCATCTGCAAAGCGGAGCAGTTGCTCTTTCAGGGCGATAGCTGACGTGAGGGTCACCAGCAATTTTTCCCGCAGTACCATCCGGTAAATGGTGACCCCCATGTCATTGCGGCTGCGGGCCAGATGCAGATTACCCGCCACATCTCCCGCCAGCTCCAGAAGCTTGCTCTCCACCTGAAAGAACAAATCCTCAAACTGTCCCGTGTACGAGGAGCAGCGCAGCTCCTCCAGATCGATTCCGCTCAAAGCACGGGCGATCTGTCTCGCTTCGTCATCCGTGATCAGCTCTTGTTCACGCAGCATGACGAGATGGGCCTTGTTGATCGCCATCATCGGCGTCAACAGATGGGTTTTGGCTTCCGTAAAGGCGGGCTCCAATACGGCTTCGACGTACGTCTTTCCAGGGAAATGGTCCCCTTCCATTTGAAAGATGCTTTCTTTCGTATTCATTGAAGTTCTCCTTCCCTGACATTGCTTCTGCCAACGTTTTCTCTTTGCAGAGGAGTCATCCACAAAGGAGGGAAATCGGGAGTGTCCTGCGAACAGGGCGCCTCCCGCTCCCGACAGCTTCCATAGCCTTAGCTCTACACGCAAAGCATTCCTGTACGGCTGCTGGAACACTGCACACTTTTTGCTGAATGCTGCTCGCTACCTCTTTCGGTATCCTCATCCCTACGAGAGATGTACCTGTTTTGGAAGTACGCTGAACGTATACAGTCCGGCTGTATCGGCCCGCTTTTTGCTCACTGCTTCAAACTCACCATGTTGACAAACAGGCGAATCGCACCAGGCACAAGTCCCGGGATTTCACGGTACCAGACCAGTGAGCTGTACGTGTACGTTCCCTTGCCATAGTTGGCCGTGAGGAACGTGCCCGTAAACTCTTCTTCTCCAGGGTCGCCGTTTTGAATCAGCTCGACGTACTCTTTCCCCCACTTCGACGGATTGTACGCGGAACGGTCCTGAATCCAGTGATCCCAGTCGGCATCGGTAATCCTGTTCGGCGTGTTAAAGATCTTGTGATCCGGTGCAAGCATCGTGACCTTCGAGTTTTCGTCCGTCACCCGCCATTCGATCAACGGCGTCCCAATCGTGATCGGATATGGAGCCAGCTCCGGCTTCCATTTGTCCTCCGGTTTGTGGTACTGGACGACCAGGTTGCCGCCATTTTCTACGTATTTCAGCAGGCGGGCATTGCTCGGGATCAGCTCCGGTCTGAAGCCATAGGCGCGGATACCCAGCACAATCGCGTCGAATTGACTGAGATCACCTGACTCGATGTCCTTGGCACTGAGCGGAACCACGTTGACGCCAACTAACTGCAGATATTGATCGATGTTGTCAAAGCCGCTGGAGACATACCCGACTTTTATGCCTTCCGGAATGTTTAGATCAAATGCCTGGATGGTTACCTCTGCCGGCTGGACAAAATAGGTCGTACCGATATGCGGGTAGCGGATGACCTGCGCACCGTGACGCGACTCTTTTCCATTGCCCCTGGCCACGGCCGTAATCGTATACTGATCCGGTTTCACCGCGGCAGACGGCTTTACAGTGAAGGCGACCGACTTTGTCTCTCCTTTCGCCTCAAAAGAGACAGGAGCAGACTTTGGTTCGGCGGTCCAGCCGCTTGGCAGTGCCAGTGTAATCTCCGCGTTGGCTTTGCCCGGATGATAGTTTTTGGCGGTCACCTTGACCGGGATCACTTCATATGGCTTAAACGTATTCCAGACCGTGGCACTCGGACTGGTCGACAGGGAGAATCCCGGCAGCACGGCAACGGCATCTGAAGGAACGGCGTTTGTGACGGAGGTGGAGCCGAATGCGGCCACCGCGACATCTGCCGTCATCACAGGCTTTTCATAGGGATGAAAATAGGCTTCATTATCGGGCACTGTCACCTCATATACCGCTTTGGCTGTCTGGTTGTAGCCAAGCTGGCTTACACTGGTGGAGCCTACGGCCTTTGCCTTCCAGCCTGTCGGGACATGAAGCTGCAGCTTGACCTGATCCCACTTCACTTGCCCGCCGTTGTAAGCAGTGACGGTTACCTGCGTCGTCTGTCCCGCTACCAGTTCGCCCGTCTCCGGCTTTACCTTGGCCACCAGGGACAGTGCCTCGGCGCTTGCTTTGTTCAGTTGTTCTTCCTTCTCTTTCAGGCGATGGAGCAGATCTGCCCTGACCCCATCGCCCAGATTGGCTGCCTGGACTGCTGCTTTCGCCTGCTGGACATCGGTCAGCATCTTGTGCACTTTTTCAGCCACCCGGGCAAAGCTGGGATAGGCCGCGATTACCTCGTCGGCATCCTTTTGCAATTTGGACAGATCCGCAGCCAGCTTGCCGCCTCCCGGAGCTCCTCTCACTTCATCGGCCAGATCTTCAAATGTATAGGCAATCCCTTCAAAGAAATCGGGTTCTTTTGCTGCTGTTTTGTTTTCCTTCCCTTTTGCGTTCAGTCCATCAACCGATTTCTCCAGCTTGTAATAATTAAAGCCGGGTCCCTCGTCGTAGTGGCGACCCATCCCCTGACTCTTGTGCATGAACCGGGACTCCTCGCCTAACTGGAGGTACGACGCTCCGTAAATCTCGTCGTACTCGCCAACCGGCACGCGGACATCATACTCTTTCTCCGACGCCGGAACGTACAGCTTTTTCACCTGCCAGGGAGCCAGCCCTCGCTCCAGATGCTCCGGGAAAACGCGCGGATCGGCTGCATCCTCAAAGGCCCTTACCGTAATCACATTAATGGCCCGGTGATGCCCATGCGTGGAGGGCACGTTCAGAAATGCCGGAATCAGCACATCCGGCCGATGCTCGCGAATCTTGCGGATCAGCCGCTCATAGACCTCTTCTTCTCCCCACTTTTCCAGTGTTTCGTCTGGACTTTTGGAAAACCCGAAGTCGTAGATGGGATCATTCGTATCTTCGCTGAGAATCCCCAGCTTGACATTGGTCACCTTGGACGCCTCTTCCAGCTCTCTGGTGCGGATGATGCCGAGCGCGTTATTCAGCTCGCTGCCGATCTCGTTTTGTCCCCCTTCTCCCCGGTTCGCAATGATGCTGGACGTTTCCACCCCTTTTCCCAGCGACAGATACGCCAGCGTAGCGCTGTGCTCGTCGTCGGGATGGGCTCCGGTGTTCATCGCACTGGCGATCGTGGTCAGCGGTTTGATCGCTTTCCACAGGTCAACGACTCCCCGGTCTGCGTGCGCAGTATGGGGTGCCAGCGGCAGGACGAGACTGCCAGCCAGCGCAACGGCTGTAGTGACGGAAAACAGCTTGGCAAAAGTCCCCTTTCTCAATGAACGCTCCTCCATTTCTTCTGTAAGATGATCTATCATGCAGAAAGCTGCCTGCATTATCAATCATGGCCCCAAAGCCGGCTCATTCATGCTGACGCCATGGATTGACCCACGGAAGAAAAACGGAAATGCCTGAGAATTTTTTTTGCAAATCGGTGACGATGCTGCCTTACTGCTTTTGACTGATCATGTTGACAAAGAGCCGGAACGCTCCGGGAACGAGCTGGGGAATCTCCCGGAACCAGGCCAGCGAGCTGTACGTGTAGATTCCCTTGCCGTAAGGAGCGGTCAAAAAGATGCCGCGAAATTCCGGTTCGCCTGGATCGCTGGTCGCGATCAGCTCGGTATACTCGCTGCCCCAGCGGGACGGGTTGTAGATCGAGCGCTCTTGTACCCAGCCGTCCCAATCCGCTGAAGTGATTTGATTCGGAAAGTGGAACAGCGGATGCGCCGGTGCCAAAATGCGGACAGGCGAGTGTTCGTCGGTCACGCGCCAGTCAATCAGGGACTCGCCGATAAAAATCGGATAAGGGGCAAGCTGTGGCTTCCATTTGTCCTCCGGCTTGTGGTACTGGACGACGAGGGTTCCCCCGTCTTCCACGTATTTCAGCAGCCTTTGGTTGCTTGCGATCAGCTCTTTTCGAAAACCGTAGGCGCGGATGCCGAGCACGATCGTGTCGTAGCGGGACAAATCGCCTGACTGGATATCGCTCTCGTCCAGATTGACGCAGTGAACGCCAACCGAACGAAGGTATTTGTCGATATTGTCAAAACCGCTGGAGACGTAGCCGACCCGCTGGTTCTCCGGGATTGCCAGATCAAAAGCCTGTACGGTCAATTCCGCAGGGCGAATAAAATAGCTGCGCCCCACATGGGGGTATTCGATCACCTGTACGTCCCGCGAAACTTCTACGCTTCCATCAGCAGCGACAATTAGAGCAGACAGCAGGTACTTTCCATTTTCTACCTGTTCATGTGGACGCACCGTAAAGGAGACGGTCTGCGACTCCCCGCGAAACGAAAAAGGCAGTTCGGCTACGGGCGGTTCAGCCTCCCAGCCTGGTGGCACCTGCAGGGAAACCTTCGGCTGGTGCACCCCGTGCCGATACTGCTTCACCGTAACAGTAACCGGGATCGCTTCGTCCTGGCGCAGTGTGTTCAGGACAATCGCCGATGGCGTCAATGCAACCGCGTAAGGAGGCAGGACAGCGACACTGGCATCCGGCTCGACGCGAATCGCCGCCGCTGTATCAAAGGCAAAATAATGAGCCTCAACATCAAAAACCGGCGGCTTGTAAGGGTGAAACAAAGGAGCTTCGGCAGGGATTTTTAATTCATACACGGCGCAAACGGTCTGGTTGTAGCCCACTTTGGGAAAGCAGGTGGGCGTCAGCGGCTTGGCCGTCCACTCATCCGGCACGCGCAAGCGAAGCTGTACATGCTCGACATCCGTCGAGCCGCCATTGTAGGCCGTCACCGTTACGGTTGTCGTCTGACCGCCGACCAGCTCACCCGTCTCCGGCTTGATTTTAACGACGAGCGAAAGCGCTTCGGCGCTGGCCTGATTGAGCTGGGCTTCCTTGACCCCGAGACGATAGAGGAGATCCACAATCATCGCCTCGCCCAATGACGACGAAGCTACTTCCTCCTGGGCGACGCGAAGAAGGGCTTTCATACGGTGGACGCGGGCAGCCACTTCGGAAAACCGGGGGTAGGCCTCCAGCACATCCAGCGCCGCTTCATGCAGGCGTTGCAGGGCTTCTGCGGCGTCTGCTGCGCCCTTTTCCGCCACTTCCGCTGCCAAATCGGCCAGGGTAAACGGCAGTCCGGAGAAAAAATCACGTTCTTTCCGCTGGGCAGCGATGACCGACGCCTCCAAGCGGTAGTAATTGTAGGTCGGCCCTTCATCATAGTGAACACCCATGCCCTGGGTTTTGTGCATGAAGCGGGACCGCTCCCCCAGCTGCACATAGGAGGCCCCGTAGGTTTGGTCATACTCTCCTACCGGCACCGCCACATGGTAATCTTCGGCGGTGGACGGCACATAGTATTTCTTGATTTGCCATGGCAGCAGGCCCTGCTCCAGATGCTCCGGAAAAACCTGGGGATCTGCCGCTTCGCGGAAGGCTCGCTCTGTCAAAATGGTGATTGCGCGATGATGACCATGTGTCGTCGGTTCATTTTCAAAGCAAGGAATGACGACATCGGGCCGCAGCTCCCGAATCTTGCGGACCAGTCGCTCGTAAACAACGCCCTCGCCCCATTTCTCCAATGTCTCCTCCGCCGATTTGGAAAAGCCGAAGTCATAGATCGGATCGTAAAAATCCTCGCTGAGAATGCCCAGCGTGACATTGCTTTTTGCCGAAGCCTCCTCCAGCTCCCTGGTTCGAATAATCCCCAGTGCACTGCCCAGCTCGCAGCCGATTTCATTTTGGCCGCCTTCTCCCCGCGTTGCAATGATACTGGACGTCTGCACCCCTTTTCCCAATGCCAGATAGGCCAGCATCGAGCTGTGCTCATCGTCGGGATGGGCCCCTGTATTCATCGCGCTGGCAATCGTCGCGAGCGGCTTGATCGCCGTCCACAGATCGATCAGCCCGTGCTCACCATGCAGAGGGCGGGCGGAGACGGGAATCGGCGGATAATCGACGGTATTCCCCATCCCTGCAAGTATTTTCTTCCCCCTTGCGCTGCCTGCTTCCACGCAAAGCTCCTCCTTTGCCGGCATCCGCCTGCCTAGACAGCAGAGCTTGCATTGTCGCCGGTCAATTTTCTGGAGATGAAGAGTACGATGATGATGACAGCGATCTGCAACACTCCGTACGCGCATGCGGTGCCGAATTCAAATGAATACATCCTCTGGAAAATCGCCACGGAGAGCGGTGTCGTCCGCGGCGTAAAGATCAGGATGGACGCGACGAACTCCCCGATACACTGGACAAATGCCAGCAGCGTCCCGGCCAAAATCCCGGCAAATGCCATCGGAAACACGACCCGGCGAAAGCTGTACCACCACGATGCTCCCAGATTGCGGGCTGCCTCCTCGACAGACGGGTCCATCTGCATCAGGGTCGCCGAGGTGGAGCGGAAGACCAGGGGCAGATGGCGGACAAAGTAGGCCAGCGGTATGATCCAGAAGGTGCCGATCAACACCTGATTAAAGCTGAATACCGTCGGCTCGCTGAAGGCTGCGATCAAATTGACGGCAACCACGGTGCCAGGCAGTGCCCAAGGCAGCATGATCAGCACGTCTAACAGGGTTTTCCCGCGAAAGCGCATGCGAACCATCGCGTATGCCGCCGCCACTCCAAACAGGACAATCCCGATCGTCGCAATGCCGCTGAGCTGCAAACTGTTCATGATCGGACGCCAGGTCTTTTTGTCGGTAAACAGGTCGAGGTAGTGATCCAGCGTATATTTCGGCGGCAAAATCTGAACAGTCCAGGTGCCGTCTACAGAGAAGGAAATCAGCACCAGCACGAGGATCGGCAGCATCAAGATCACGACTCCCAGAAAGGCCAGTACCATCGAGATATAGCGGCCAGTCTTGCTGGTGATTTCCGTTCGGTGTACGCTGATGCCTTTGCTCAGATTCTGATAATTGCGCGCTCCCTGATACCAGCGCATCAACAGCAGGAAGGCGACGGAGACGATCGAGAGAATCGTCGACTGCGCTGCGGCCATGTCCAGATCGCCATTGGTGCGTGACAGGTAAATCTGCATGGTCATCGTCCGATCAATCCCAAAAATCAACGGAGCGGTGTAGGAAGCCATGGAGATCATGAAGACCAGAAGCGACGACGCCACCAGCGCCGGAGTCAGCATCGGCAGGATGACGCGTCTCCAAACCGTTAGGCGTCCGGCTCCGAGGCTCGCTGCCGCCTCTTCAAGCGACGGGTCGAGGCCCTTGATCGCCGCTGAGGCCGTCATGAAGAAATAGGTGTACATCGTAAAGGTGTGGACCACGACCACGCCCCATATCCCTTTTAAGGAAAAGGGCACCTGCGCCAGTCCAAAAAGCTCTTTGAGCGCGCGGGGGAAAATCCCGCTCTCTCCGTACAGAAAAGTAAACGACAACACGCCGATCAGCGGCGGCAGGGCCATCGGCACCAACACCAGTACAGAGAGGATCTTGCGTCCGGGAAATTCGTACCGCTCCAGCAGGAAAGCCATCGTCACGCCGACAATCCCGCAGGTGATGACGCTTAAAACAGAGATATAAATGCTGGTCCACAGCGCTTCCAGATTGGCTGTGTGCTCCAGGCTGAAGAAGCGGATGTAGTTTTTCCACGTCGTCTCTCCCTCAACCTGGATACTGGCGACAAACGTCTCCCATAGCGGATAAATCACGTACGCCAGCAAAATCAAAAACAACGGAGATACCAGTACGTACACAAACGCCGGTGAAGCGGTCAACGACATTCGCCTGGCGGGTGCAGATCTCGGCTGCAGCTCTGCTTTCATCGCTCCTCCTCCTTACCCGGCAAAGTAGATGGATTCTTTCGGTAGATACAGGGAAATGGCTTCTCCCCGCTGCTTGACCATACCGCCCTGGTTGATAAACATGCTTTTCAACTGGTGGGGTCCGACGCTGGTCACGTAGTTGACGCAGGCACCGGTAAACTCGGCAAGCGCCACGGTTCCCCTCACCACGTTCTCACCGTCCGCTCCCGCACTTTCCTTGATCACCTCGGGCCGAATTGACAAGGCTACCTTTTCTCCGACAGCCAGATGCACCTCTGGGGAAGCCTGCCGCTTTGAGCCGCACAGCGTTATGTCCGGCGTCACTTCTACGTAAACATTGTCTCCTTCGATGCCCTTTACGGTTGCCTCCCACAAATTGGTCTCGCCGATAAAAGAAGCAACAAAGCGGTTCACCGGCCGATGGTAGATGTCATGCGGCGTCCCGATTTGCTGAACAACCCCGCTGTTCATCACCATGATCCGATCCGACATCGACATCGCCTCTGCCTGATCGTGCGTAACGTAGATCGTGGTTATTCCCAGCTCCATCTGCAAGCGTTTGATTTCATAGCGAGTCTCTTCCCGCAGCTTGGCATCCAGATTGGACAGCGGTTCATCGAGCAGGAGGATTTGCGGCTCAATCACCAGCGCCCGCGCCAGTGCAACCCGCTGCTGCTGACCGCCGGATAATTGATCGATTCTCCGTCCGCTGTACCCTTCCAGCCGGACCAGCTTCATGATTTTTTCCACGCGATCCTTGATCTCTGCCTTCGTCTGCTTGCGCACCTGCAGGCCAAAGGCGATATTTTCAAACACGGTCATATGTGGAAAAAGAGCGTAGTTTTGAAAGACCATCCCGGTGTTTCGCTTGTTCGGCGGCAATCCCGTCACATCCCGGCTGCCAAACGAAATGCGTCCTTCTGTGGGAAAGTAAAAGCCGGCGATCATGCGCAGGGTGGTCGTCTTTCCGCAGCCGCTGGGGCCCAAAAACGTGAAGAATTCCCCTGATTCAATGTGAATGTGGACATCTTCGACCCCTTTGGCTTTGCCAAATCGCTTATGTACGTGATCCAGTGTTACGCTGCTCATCAGGTGTCCTCCCTCAAGCCCGGTCAACGCAATCGCATAGGGATTACGTCCAAGATAAGGCCAGACGGAGTGGTCGAAAGCCGCCCCGCCTGGTCTTCTCTGCTGCAACCGGTTATTTTTTCCCTTTGCCTTTGATGTTTTCGTCCCAATGCTGCATCCATTCTTTTTCCTTTTGGGCCATGACGCTCCAATCCAGCTCCAGCGGTTTGAGGTCCAGATTTTTCATGAAGTCAGGCAGATCGTCTTTGCTGATATCCGTGCGAGATGGGAATTGATAGCGTTCCTTGGCAAGCTGTGCAGCGATTTCCGGGCTGAACAGGAATTCGTAAAACTTCTTGGCAGCCTCAGCATTTTTCGCGCCTTTTACCAGGCCGACACCGTCAACGAGAATCGGGGCGCCGCTCTTCGGATAGATAAAGTCATACGGATGGTTATTTTGCTTGCTCTGAATCAGTACGTCCTGCAGGTTCCACAGAGAAATGACGCCTTCCTGACGGTCGAGCTTGAGGTAGAGGTTGGTTGGGTCTTGGGTGTATTCCTTGGTGTTGGCGTCCAGCTTTTTGAGCCACTCGTAGCCTTTTTCCGGGGTGTCTGGTCCTTGGCGGTAGATCATGGCGGAGTAGATGGTCCTCATCGTTCCCGATTGGAGGACGTTGCGGATCACGATTTTATCCTTGAACTTGGGATCGACAAGCTCATCCCAGTCTTGCGGGGCTTCTTCCGGCTTCAGCGCCTCCGAGTTGTACATGATGACCTCAGGCAGCAGCATTTCTCCATACCAGCGGTCCTGCGGATCTTTGTACAAATCCGGAATCTTGTCTGCAAAGGTTGGCTTGTATGCTTCCAGCAAACCCTCATCTGCTGCAGTGCTCAGTGCCGACTGCGTGCCGCCCCACCAGAAATCGGCCTGCGGGTTGGCTTTTTCCGCGCGGACGCGCTCCAGAATTTGCTGCGCGCCCATCTCCAGCGTCTCCACTTCGATATTCGGGTACTTTTCTTTAAACTTGGGCAGGACAATTTCGAAAATATTTTTGTCGCGAGCCGTGTAGACAATGATCTTTTGATCGCCTTCCGGCTCTGCCGGCTTCGCGTCACCACCGGACGGAGCTGGCTGGTTGCCGGAATTATCCGCCGGTTTGGTCTGCTCAGACTGTCCGCCGCCGGAGCAAGCAGCAACGGTCAGGGCCAGAGAGCTGGCAAACACGCCGCGCATCCATTTTTTCAAAGTGCTGTTGGACTTTTTCAAAACAAACTCCCCCTTTTTTTCTCAAAGCGGGTGCAAACATGAGAAACTCCCTTTTTGCACCGCTTCTCTACCTGTCCAGCAGTCTTGTAGACGGAAAAGCCTCCAATACGCTGTGGACGGCACCAATGAGACCTGCCTGCTGGCCGAGACTGGCCTTTTCCAGACGAGGCGCAACCGGTACCCACTCGGTCAGCCAATCGTGTATGCGCTTCACCCCTTTTTCATCGATATGGACCATCTCCCCGCTCAGGATCAGCAGCTCCGGGTTCAGAATGCTGACAATATTGGCCATTCCGTATGCCCAGTGCCGGTATACGTCATCCAGAAGTTTGACCGCTTCTGCATGTTCCTCCCGTGAGCAGCGAATCAGCGCTTCTATGACACTCGAACCTTCCTGAAGGTCAGAGAGAAATCCCTTGGCCATGCTGGCAATGCCGGGTGCAGAGTAATGCGTTTCGAAGACCCCTGACGCGCCGTCTCTTCGTACGTGATCGGGACCGATCATCATGAAGCCGATTTCACCTGCGGCCTCCCGGCTCCCCCGGTAAAATTGACCGTCCAGGATAATGCCGGAGCCGATTCCTGTCCCCACGTATATGTACACCACAGTGGCGTGACCGACACCTACCCCGCGGACGTATTCACCCAGCGTCATCATATTTACGTCATTGTCTATGATGACGGGCAAACCAAGCCGCTCCTCAATCGTCTGCTGAATCGGTGAGCCCATCCAGCCTGTGCTTGGCGAAAAGCTGACGGTGCCGCTTCCGCGCTGGGTCACACCGGGCAAGCCGACACCGATCCCGAGCAGGCGGTCCTTTTCCAAGCCGCACTCCTGCATCAGACGATCCAGCCCTTGTGTCAGCTCTTCGATGACGAATTCTCCCTGAGCCGGGAGTGACAGTCTTTTCTGAAAGCGCGCCAGAAACTGTCCCTTGAGATCCGCAATCGCCATATCCAGTGTGGAGCCATCGAATACGGCTCCGGCAATGGCGTAGGCTTGGTAGTTATACTCCAGCAGGATCGGCTTGCGGCCGCCGCGGGAGTCTCCCATGCCCACCTCGTACAGGAGGCCTTCCCGAATCATCTCTTCCACGAGAGCGGAGACACAAGGGCGGCTCAATTTCGTCTGCTTGGAGATATCCGCTCGGGATATTTGCCCGTGTGTGATAACCTGTTGCAAAATCTCTTCTTTATTCAATTTCTTGACAAGTTTGCTGCTGCCGGTTCTATTGGTAGAACGCACGCCTCGCCAATCACCACCAGAGAGTTAGTTAACCTAACTAACAAAGTTATCCAAATTATACCTGTATACGCCAGAATAGTCAAACTCTTTACATGTATATGACAAATCGGAAAGAAACAATGTCTGGGAGAAAAAGGCAATGGATTGTAAAAAAATGCCCCGCCTCGTTATTGGCGGAGCATCTACTCGTATTCTCTTACACTTTGCCATACGTCCCCCACAAGCTCGGCGAAGGTTTGGATCGCGGCCTCCTCTTTTCGCCGGTCCAGACAGATCACCGACGTTTCCGCCCGCTCCGTGAACCTGTGCAGCTCTTTGAGAGAGCCCGATTTGAGCTCTGCCTCGACCAAAGCGGTACTGAGAAAGGCTACCCCCGTTTGATTCAGCACGGCTCGCTTGATCGTCTCCTCACTGGTGCATTTGATTACAGAGGAAGGAGAATAGCTGATCTCTGACAGACACTGGCTGATAAATCCGTCCAGGTTGCACCCTTCCTGATAGGACAAGAACGGAAAGCGGTCCAATACCTCAGATAGGCTGCGGCCCGCAACCATCTTCGGCGTCGCCACGAGGGCGAAGGCTTCCAGATCCACGACGGTTGCATGGATATCCGGCACCTCACATTTCCCGGCGATGATCCCGACGTCTGCTTCGTGGTTCAGCACTTTTCGGAGGGTCTCCTGACTGTTGCAGGAAATCACCTGCAGATTAACCTGCGGATGCATGTCCAAATAGGACTTGAGCATCTGCGGCATGTACTGCGTACAGTAAAATTCCGGCGCAGCCACCACCAGATTCCCAAAGGGATTATTGAGCTGGTTCAGCTCTTCCTCCATGAGCTGGATGACAGAAAAAAGCTGCTCCGTGTACTGATTGACGATCTTGCCTGCCGGTGTGAGAAAGGTTTTTTTCCCCACCCGGTTCAACAGAGAGTGTCCCAGCTCTCTTTCCAGCGCCTGAATCTGCAGGGTGATGGTCGGCTGGCTGTACCCCAGATGCTCGGCAGCTTTGGTCAAATTCAGATGTTCGGCGACGACCTGAAAGGTCCTTAAATTACGAAGCTCCATCGTCTACACTCACTTTTTCTGAATTTAGAAAGGCGTCACGCACATTCCTTATTCCCAAAAGTGTACCCGATGGAGCGAATTTATGCTATGCCAATTTTACGTGAAAACGCGTTAAAACTGTAAGCAGCTCTTCGTTTACATCAATCCCGAGGCCCGGCGACTCGCTGAGCTTGATACAGTCGCCTTCAATCGGGAAAGCTGCTACGTCCTTGGCAAACATCCGGGGACCGACCATTTCGTTGGACCAGACGTTTTTCTTTGCCAGTGAGAGATGGGCACCCGCCGCCGTCGCCACGGCAGATTCCACCATGGAACCGATCTGCGTGCGGATTCGCGCCATTTCTGCTTGGTGAATGAGGCGAACTGCCGGATACAAACCGCCGCATTTCATCAGCTTGATATTGATCCAGTCTGCCGCATTCTTTTGAATGATCTGGCGCATCTCCTTGTCCCCCAGCAAGCCTTCATCCACCATGACTGGAATCGTGGTCTTGCTGCGAATATCCGCCATTCCGTCCAGATCGTCTGCGTGCACCGGCTGCTCGATCCAGTCAATACCGCTTGCTTTCAAATGCTTGAGCGCCTGCAGGGTTTCAGCCGTGTACCCCCATCCCTGATTGACGTCGACACGAAGTCGGATGGCTGGCCCCACAGCCTCGCGGACGGCTTGGACACGGGCAATATCGGTGGAAACATCTGTCCCAACCTTCAGCTTCAGGGTGCGGTAGCCTTCCGCTACGGCAGCCTTGGCCTCTTCCGCCATCACTTCAGGAGCCAGGATACTCATGACATAGGGAATCACAAGCTTATCATGAGAAGGTCCGCCAAGTAATCGATACAGCGGCTGTCCCGCCAGCTTGCCCATTAGATCATGGCAGGCGATATCAATCGCCGCCTTGGCGGCTGGCACTCCCTTTACCTTCTGATTCATCTTTTCATGGATCCGTTCGATGGAAAACGGGTTTTCACCGAGAACAGCGGGACCGAGGTGATGCTTGATGACCTCGATGGTGCTCCAGTAGGTTTCACCGGTCACATGCTCATCCGGTGTCGCCTCCCCGTATCCGACGATGCCCTCATCAGTTTCCAGCCGCACCAAAATGGTCGGCATCTCGCGGAACGTGTCATACGCAATGATAAATGGACGGAGCAGCGGCAGCGCAATGGCGTAGATGTCTACCGATGTAATCCGTGCCATCTCACTGGTACCTTTCGATCAGCTTGGCCAGTTTGCCTGCGTCTACGTTGCTGCCGCTGACGATGTTCAGCACTTTCTTGCCTGCCACTTCAGGGATTACCCCTTGCAGCAGGGCGGCGACGCCGACAGCGCCGGAACCCTCTACCATCAGGTGGTGCTCTTTTGCCAGCCAGTACATCGCTTGAGCGACATGCTCTTCTTCGACGAGCAGGATATCGTCCACGATCTTCAGCGCCAGGTCGAGGTTGCCTTTGGTAATGCCGCCATGCAAACCGTCAGCCAGCGAGTCGCTGTACTCCACATCGACAAGATGGCCCGCGCGGAACGAGTAATACCAAGGCGGCGAGGCATGTGTCTGAATCCCGATTACCTTCACGTCGGGATTGATCGCTTTGGCAGCGGTCGCGATCCCGCATATCAATCCACCGCCGCCCGCTGGAACGATGATCGTATCAAAATCAGGCTCTTCCAGCAGCGCCTCCAAGCCGACCGTACCTTGGCCCGCGATGATCTGATCATCCTCAAAGGCATGAACAAACGTCCTGCCTGTCTCTTCAGCAAGCTGGTACGCATGGGCCTCTGCCTCATCGTAATTGTCTCCGTGCACGACCAATTCCGCACCGTAGCGCATGATGCCCGCCTTTTTTGTCTCCGGTGCCGTCTTCGGTACGACAATCAGCGCCGAGATCCCTTTCAGGGAAGCCGCATACGCGACACCCTGGGCGTGGTTTCCGGCAGATGCCGTAATCACGCCTTTGGCCAGCTCCTCCTCGGTCAGGGATGCAATTTTATTCAATGCTCCCCGCACTTTAAAGGAGCCTGTTTTCTGCAAGCATTCCAGCTTCAGCCAGACTTCTGCTCCCGATGCAGCGGACAGGGCAGCCGAATGTTGCAGCGGGGTTTTTGTCACCTGCCCTTGCAAATCTTTATGTGCTTTGACAATATCCAAAAAAGAGACTGTTAACATGCTGTACACTCCTTCTTAGGCAAACTCTTTGACCAGTTGGATAAAGAGATTGATCGCTGTCGGCATCGCTTCCTCATCAATATCGAAGCGAGGATGGTGGTGCGGATACGCGCTCTTTTCGCTGTTCATTCCGATAAAGACATACGCGCCCGGCTTCTTTTGCAAATAGTAGGAGAAGTCTTCGCCCCCCATCACCGGGTCCACGACAACAAGATGCTCGCTGCCGATGTTTTGGGCAACCACGCGCTCCACAAATTGGCTCATCTCTTTGTCATTGACCAGAGCCGGCGTCCCCCAGTCTACTTCAAAGGTTCCTTTGGCACCGAAAGCGGCGCAGATTCCCTCCACAGTGCTCTTCATTTCAGCGGCCAGCGCTTGGCGAGTCGCTTCCGAATGAGAGCGGAACGTTCCGGACATAAACGCTTGGCTCGGAATGATGTTGTAGGTTGTCCCTGCCTCGATCTTGCCAACGGAAATCACAGCCGGCTCAATCGCATTCATCCGGCGTCCGACAATCCCCTGAAGGGCCCCGATGATGTGGCTGGCGATGTAGATCGGATCAACCGTCTCATGCGGCATCGAGCCATGCCCGCCTTTTCCTTCAATGGTGATTCGGTAATCGTCGGCGGAAGCCATCATGGCACCGTAGGTAATGCCGATCTTCCCTTTCTCAAACGGCTGCCAGAGGTGCAGACCAAACACTGCATCCGCTTGATCAATGGCACCCTGCGCCACCAGCTTTTCCGCACCGCTCGGCAGCATCTCCTCAGAGGACTGGAACAGGAACAGCACATTTGACTTCACTTCCTGCCGGTTTTCCACCATCCATTTGGCAGCCGCCAGCAAAATTGCAGTATGCCCGTCGTGGCCGCAGACGTGAGCGACTCCCTGACGCTTGGAAATATACCCCTCTTTGTCGCCTTCCTCCAAAATCGGAAGGGCGTCAATATCGGCGCGCAGCGCAATGGTTTTCTTTCCTTCGGTTCCCTTTAAAAAACCGACAACGCTCGGGGCGGGATAATCGAGAATTTCAATTCCCAATTCTTCTAAACATTTTCGGATGTACGCGGATGTTTCAAACTCTTCTCCAGACAATTCCGGATTTTGGTGCAAATAACGACGGTGACCGACAGCCCACTCCGCAAGCGAAGGTGTGCACAAGGTGGCAGTCATACAATCACGCTCCTATTCTTTTCGATTAAAATGGTCCGTACCCGATCAACTGCGCGATGATCACAGCGACAGCGCCAATGCCGTACTGGGTGAGAATCAGCGGCCATATCCATTTTACCCAGCGAATCCATGGAATTCCAGCGACGGCCAGGCCCGCCATGAAATAGCCGGAGGTCGGTGTCAGGATATTGGAGATGCCGTCTCCAAACTGGAAAGCGAGAACGGCCGTTTGTCGGGTGACGCCCACCAGATCGGCAAGCGGCGTTACGATCGGCATCGTGAGTGCAGCCTGTCCGCTACCCGAGGGGACGATGAAGTTGACCAGACTTTGCAGTACCAGCATGCCAAAGGCAGAAAACGCCGGGGGAACCTGATTAATCGCAGTTGCCGCATAATACAGCATGGTATCCAGAATATGTCCATCATTTAAAACAACGACAATCGCGCGGGCCACACCGATGACGAGCGCGCCCGAAATCAGTCCGGCGGCTCCCTTCAGGAAGGAATCGACAACGGTATTGGCAGAGAGGCGCCCAATCAACCCGATAATAATTCCCAATAGAAGGAAAAGTCCGGCAATTTCCGTAATATACCAACCGTATTCAATTACCCCAAAAGCAAGGACGACAAAGTTGATCAAAAAGCAGGTCAAAATCCATTTGTGGGCAGTCGTCAAAACGACTTCACTGCGCAGCAAATCCGCTGAGCTCTTCCCTTCATAGTTGCCGAAAAAGCCATAGCCGCGCTCTTTTTTTACCTTCATCGCGTAGCGATAGACAAAGCCGACCGAGACCGCATACATGACGACAAATACCCCGATGCGATACCCGGCACCGGAGAATGTAGGCAATTCAGCGATCCCCTGCGCCACGCCAACGGTAAACGGATTCATAATAGCGGAGGTAAAACCAACGGAGGCGCCGACCAGAACAATCGCTGCACCTGTTAGCGCGTCAAAGCCAAGTGCAATCGCAAGCGGGATCATGATCGCGATGTAAGGGATGGTCTCTTCGGCCATACCCATCAGTGTTCCGCCCATCGCAAAGAAGAACATCATGATCGGAATCAGCCATTTTTCCTGATTTTGCAGTTTGCGGGACAGGGTGACAATCAAAGCTTCAATCGCACCGGTTGCCGTCAGAATGCCGAAGGTTCCGCCAATAATCAACACGAAAAAGATGATACTGGATGCTTCCACCATACCGGTATGCACGCTGTTGACAAGTCCAAGGGGTTTGACCGGTGATGATTCGATAAATGTAAAGGATTGCGGATCAACAACGCTTCTGCCGTTTACGTCTACCCGGGCATACTCCCCCGCTGGGATGAGATAGGTCAATACAACCGCGATCGCAATCACTGCAAAAAGCAGGGCGAACACATTGATTTCCTTTACCCTGGACAATGCAGAATTGGTGTTCAGCTCTGGTTGCGCCATTAAGTTTTCCCTCCCTAAACATTTTTAATCATATCACCTTTATAATTATACAATCAATTGTATAACGAGAGCTCACACTTATCGGTGAGCTCTCAGATATTCGGATACTTTTGCCAACCCTTGTTGCAGTACCTCTGTGCCGCAGGCATAGCCGATGCGGACATAGCCTTCCATGTCAAAACAGCTGCCCGGCGTCAAAAAGGCTCCTGTCGTTTTAAACAAGTCAATGCAAAATTCCTCGGACGGCATCGCGAGATCGATTTTCAGCATCGCTGTCGTTCCCGCTTGCGGCTTGACATAGGAAACGAGCGGTTCCTGCTGAACCCATTTATCGAGGATTTCCAGGTTGGTCCGGACGATCCCGAGATTGCGGTCCATGATCTTGTCGTAGTTTTTCAGCGCGTGAACGGCGAGGACATCATCAATCATGCCGCAGCTGATGGTATTGTAGTCGCGGTGCTTGACACACTCCTTGATCACATCGACAGGTGCCGCAATCCAGCCGAGGCGCAGGCCTGCCAGAGAGAATACCTTGGACAAGCTGCCCGTGCTGATTCCCTTTTCGTACAGATCGACGATCGACGGAATCACGGCCTCCGGGTCTTGATGCAAACCGCGATACACCTCATCACAGAGCAGGTAGGCGTCCACACTGCGGGCAATCTCCACGATTTCACGGAGCATCTCCTCTCCCATCAGTGCGCCGGACGGATTGTTCGGGTTGTTGATGCAGATCAGCTTGGTTTTCGGACTGACCATGCTTCGAAGCTCATCCAGATCGGGGAAAAAGCCGTTTTCCGGGCGCAGCTTCAGCAGTTTTACCTCAGCGCCGAAAGATTCTGGCACTGAATAGAGCTGCTGGTAGGTAGGATGCACGGAAATGACTTCATCTCCTGGCTCCACCAGCGAATAGAGAAGGAGGAAGTTAGCGCCGATCGCACCATTCATGGAGATTACATTTTCCGGCTTCATGGTTTTGTACAAACCGGCAACCAGGGAGCGGAATTCCGGCGACCCCTCGATGTGGCCGTAGGTCAGCTTCATTTTTGCCAGTTCCCCGAAAAAGGCTTCCGGCTCGGCCGACAGACGGATCAGCTCCTCCAGTGTCAAAGAGTCTACGCAGGTCTCGGCGATATTGTAGACCGCATCCATTTCATACTCATTCATCCACTCTTCAACTTTAAACGGTTTGACTTGCATCTCTTTCATACTCCTCCTTTTTCATAGAATTCCTCATTAGAGTTCGACGACGGTGCCTGCCCCCAGCTTTTCTGCCTCCGCCAGCACGAGGTCGGCGGTCAATAAATCCTGGATGGCAATACCCGTGCTGTCGAAGATGGTAATCTCCACGGCTGACTGACGTCCCGCGACCCGTCCGAGGATCACTTCGCCGATCTCTGCCACGATTACCTCTGGGGTGACGATCGCTTTTTTGATCGCGGTCTCCAGCTCACCTACGTTCACAGACTGCGTCACATCGTCGACAAATACGCGGGCCCCTGGAAACAGCCGCTCGTCTATCTCTTGCTTGCCCTCCATATCCGCACCGATACAGGTAATATGCGTCCCGGGCTTCACCCAGTCTTTCTGAATCAGCGGCTGGCGAGCTGAGGTGGCAGTGATGATGATATCTGCTTCTCTTGTTGTCTGTTCGATGTTTTCGACGGGGACAAACTCAATCTGGCAACGCTTACTGTACGTCTCCCGCAGCTCATCCTGGTCGTTGAATTGCAGAGCGATCATGTTTAGCAGCTTCTCCTGGATTTTCTCACAGAAGGCCTCGGCCCGTTCATAGGAGCGCGCATTGTAAACCGATACTTTTTTCACATTTTCCATGGAAACCAGGGTAGCCAAAATTTGGAAGGGAGCCTGATGTCCGCTGCCGATGACGAGGAGATGCTCCGATTCCGGGCGGGCCAGGTATTTGGCTCCAATTCCGCCTGCTGCTCCCGTGCGCATGCAGGTGATGTGTTCGCCGCTGAGAATTCCCTTCGGCACGCCTGTCCGGCTGTCCAAGACCATGACCGTGCCGATCAATTGGGGCAGATTTTTCTCGGTGTTCCCGCCAAACCAGGAAACCAGCTTCATGCCAAAGATATTGGCCCCTGTCAGATGACCCGATTTGATGTCCATGTCCGCCTTGCCCGGTTCAAATTCGTGAAAAACCAGCGGAAACAGGGTTGCTTCTTGCTGGGCTTTTAAGGTATAAGCCTGTTCGACTTTCTCAATAACACTCTTCATGTCCAAAATCTGTTCGATCGTCTTCTGGTTGATGACGCGAAAAGGCAACATGCACAACACTCCTTTTCTCTCTTGCTGTTCTTTTGCCTAACAGTAACACAGTTGGAATCAGCGAAAAAATGAGAAAACATAATAGTAATCATTATGAAAACTTTTGCAATCGATTTGGAGTGAAAGACCGCCGCTATGCACTTTTCCTGTGGCCGGTATTGGCGACAGATCTTACAGAAAAGCCCTGTATTGGCAGATACAAATAGACCCGGTATCTGCACGATACTGGGTCTTTTGCTTGCGTTTGTATGTTCTCTTTTGCAGTCGTTCTGTAGTTTTGGCGGGTAAATTTTGATCAAAGGCTTGTGACAAGTGGTTGTCTCAAGGCTTTCTTCGCTTAAAAACCGTAATCACTTCGCGGGAAGCGCCATGCGACTGATTGGTATCGAAGCAGGAAATCAGCTCCCAGCCTTCTGCTCCGAGCTTGTTCAGCATATCCTGGAATTCGTCCACATCCAGCTTGCCTCCAAGAAAACCCCCGGTGTGTACCTTCATGCTCCGGTATTCCCACTTCTCCATGTATAGATTCCTCCCTATTCGCTATTGCCTTTTTTCTTTTCCTTTTTGGGGGCAGGACTTTTCCTGCCCAGCTTGTGCTTGATATAAAGGTATTGCTCAATCTCTCGCAGCAGATAAAACAGAGCCGCCTGCGTCTCGAACTCATCGCGCGTCTGCGGAAGCGGCGACTGCAGGATTTCCTCGCGCATCACGCTCAGCTTGTCCAAAAACCGGTAGGCCGTATTGCCAGGATGAATCGAATGGCTCAAATGATCGAGAAAGTCTGCGATCTGATGCCCCTGCGGCACCTGGACGTTTAGCGTCGATACGATGGGCAGCATCCGTTCGAGATAGTCAAACTGCTTTTCCCGCATGACAAAGTACTCGTAGTAGGTGTCTTCCTCCCTGCGACCAATCCGGTTCTCCACTTCGCGCACAGCGAGGAGCTTGGCTTCCTTCAGCATTTTCTCCGTCTCGATCATCTCATGTCCGTCCCAGTCGCTCTGACCGTGGCGGAGGTAGTAGCAGAATTCTTGCAAAATGGTGGCAAAATTGCGCTCAACTGCCGACTGCATCCCCTTTAGCTCTTTCTCCAGACTGGGCATGTAGAGATTGGCCAGCAGAGCCACGCCTACACCGATGACGATCAGCGCCAGCTCGTTGCCGATGACATGCAGATCCATCCGCTGCAAGGAATAGAGATGCAAAAGGACGACCATGCTGGTCACAAATCCTTCCTGAATGCCCAAGCGCACGGCCAGCGGCAAAAAGGTGAGGATCAAAAGGGTCAGCGTAACAGGCTGAAAACCCAGGAGTGCATACAAAGTGACGCCCACCACCAGTCCAAGCAAGCAGGCAAGAAATCGGTTCAGTGCCGTGCGAAACGACTGTTTTCGCGTCACCTGGATGCAGAGAATCGTGATGATTCCCGCCGATGCGTAAAAAGCAAGGCCCAGCTGCTGGGCGATCAGTATGGAGATTCCGGTTCCGATGGCAGTTTTAATGGTTCGGTATCCGAGCTTCAAGGCCATGATTTTGTCCAATCCTTCGCGTGTACTTGATGAGCAAATGATTCGTTTCCATCCTCTTATACAGTAGCAAAAAGACGGAGGAAAACAAAGAGACGGATCAACAATCGTTTGAGTTGCCAAAGCGGAGTCGTTTTCGCACCAAAGAAAAAAAGCTGCCGACTTTCTCGACAGCCTGATCCTCTCATAATAAGAGAGCACTTTTATTTGCAGTAGCCACGCTGAGTTGTGAAACAGCCATGCTGCTTGGTTGATGCTGCTATTTCAGCGTCACTTCAACCCCATCGGCCACTGCCCAGTCGCCTGCAGGCGCAACCTTGTACGTAGTGCCCGCTTCCAAAGCGCCATCCTTCAGCTCAAAAATGCCGGTCGCTCCCTTGCGGCTTGTCAGCTTGTAGGTCGCTGTCAGCTCCGTGCCATCTGGAGCCTTCAAAAGAATGCTGCGCACTGCGAAAAGTTCGTCTTTCGGGTCATCTGCCAGGGTGAGCGTCAATGTTTTTTCGTCTGTCGCCACCACATTTTGAATGGAAAGCGGTGCTTTTTCGGCTGCGACAAACGTGTTTTTCTCCAGCGTTGCCCAGTCCGCAGATACGGTATACTTGGTGCCCGGCTTCAGCTTTTGTCCGTCAGGCAGACGGAACTTCGGTGCTTGGCGGCCATCTGTCGCTTGCGTGAAGAGAACGTAGGAGGCTGTCATCGGCTCTCCGCCCTCCGGCGTGATCGTGACGGTCATATCTCTCATCGAGGAGAGGATTTCATAGGTTTTTCCGTTGCTTTGGTTGTTCTCATCAAGAGCGAAAGCATTTGGCCTTGAATTGCGATAGGCCATGATGACGTTGCCATAATCCGTTACGCCGTCCTCCAGTCTGGACTCCACTTCAAAGGTGTCGTTCGCCACCTGTTGTGTGGAACGGAGCTTCAGCTTTTCGGGATTGCCTGCAAATGTCCCTGCTTTTTTCCCTTTGTAACTCAGGGAGTACGTTGTCCCTGCTTTTTGCACCGTAGTCGGCACAATATAGGTAGCCTCTGTTCCAGTCATCAACTGCGGCAGGTTACGAATTTCAAGGCCATTGTCAAAGACGAAGTTTTTCTTCGCATTTTCCAGCTCCACTTCTTCTGGTGTCAAAGGAGCGGAAAATTTGACGACCAGCGTAATGGCGTTCTGGGCTTCGATGCTCGTCACATGGGCTTCGTTCTCCTGCTGGACAGGACGCTTCGCTTCCACGATCAGATATGCCGCGTAAGCCCTGGACGCCACCGCATTTGTCTGTGCACTGCCCAAGATTTTTTCGAGAGTGTCCCTATCCGTTTTTTGTGCTTTTGCGATGGTATCAATCAGTTCCTTCATTGATACTGGCTGATTCGGTAAAAATTGCTGGCCATCAGCAGTCATGATTCCAGCGGAGACGGCCGCGTTCACATACGGATAAAACCAATCGCCTTGTTTCACATCGGAAAAGCCAGCGCTTGTTTGAACAATGGGCAAACCGTATGCCGTTACTGCAACCTTGGCCAGCTCGGCGCGGGTAATCACTTGCTGCGGTCTGAGCTCTTCTGCGCCGTATCCGGCAAATACCTTTTGTTCAACCAGGGCTTGTACAGCGGCCCGGTAAGCGCCTGCTTTGTTCATATCAGAAAAGATTTCCGCCGCACCCGCTGTCTGATAAGGGGCCAGAACCGCTGTGCCGATGGCAGCCGCAGCCAGCAAGCCGGTGAATGCTTTTGTACTCTTGCGTTTCATTTGAATTCGCTCCTTCCATCCAAGAGGATTTTTACTCTTCCTAGGATAGAAGGCAAATCTAAACCGCGGTTAAATCAGTCCTTAAAAAAGTCTTAACAGAAGCAAAAAATTTGCTAAACAGCATTCTTTTTTCCTATACGGTAAACCGATAACCTGCTCCCCAGACTGTCTCAATATACTGTGGGTGGGAAGGATCAGCCTCTATCTTTTCCCGAAGCTTGCGGATGTGAACAGTAACGGTGGAGATATCCCCCGCCGAGTCCAACCCCCAGATGCGTTCAAACAAATGCTCCTTACTGAAGACGCGATTGGGATGCGCGGCGAAAAACGCCAGGAGATCAAATTCCTTTGTGGTAAAGGAAACCTCTCCTTCATTTACAAAAACGCGCCGCGAAGCCTTGTCAATCCTGAGGCCGCGTATCAGGATTTCATCGCTCTGCATCTCCCGGCCTCCCAGCAATCGGTCGTACCTGGCCAAATGGGCCTTGACGCGTGCCACCAGCTCTCCCGGACTGAACGGCTTGATGACGTAGTCGTCCGCTCCCAGCCCCAACCCTCTGATTTTATCGATCTCTTCCTTCCTGGCCGTCACCATCAGGATCGGGATGTCTTTCACCGCACGAATCTGTTTGCACAGCTCGAAGCCATCGACTCCAGGCAGCATGACATCGAGAATAACGAGATCATACGCACCTTCGATCGCCTTGACAAGCCCCTTCTCCCCGGATTGTTCTACGCCAACAGAAAACCCATTTATTTCCAGGTAATCCCGCTGAAGCTCGGCTATACTCGTATCGTCTTCCACGACGAGAATTCTCTTCGTCACACGCCCTCCTCCTTTTCTCTCGGCAGCGTAATCACAATGGTCAAGCCTTCACCCGGAACTGAGCTTGCCGCAATCGATCCGCGGTGCTCGTCGACGATCTGTTTGGCGATCGCCAGCCCTAGCCCGCTTCCGCCTGTTTCCGTGTTTCTCGATTTTTCTGCCCGGTAAAAACGGTCAAAAATATGCGGGGCGACATCAGGGTCGATTCCCGGACCATTGTCGGAGATTTCGATGGTTACCTGCTTCTCCTCCGGACGGAGCCTGAACAGAATTCGCCTTTCCTGCTTGTCCATGTATTTCAAGCTGTTGTCCAGAATATTTGCCAAGACCCTTCTCAGCTTTTCCCGGTCGGCCAGTACGAAAGCCGGTGACGCTTCCGCTTTTTCGTAAAGCACGGTCACCCCTTGCTCTTCCAGGTCAAATTTTCGCTCACTCAGATAATCATCCAGAAAGGCTGTCAGATCGATCCGTTCAAAGGTAAACGGCAGTTTTCCGAGGTCCAGTCTGGAGAACAGAAACAGCTCGTCGATCAGTCTGTCCATGCCTTTTGCCTTGCGGGCGATGGTATCCAGATACTTTTCCCGCTTTTCCGGCGTGTCGGCCACTCCGTCCCGAATGCCCTCGACATAGCCGAGAATTGAAGTAATGGGGGTTCGCAAATCATGTGAAATGTTGGAAATCAGCTCTTTGCGATTTTCTTCGTATTGCAGTTGAAGCTCCACGGACTCTTTCAGCTTTCTCCGCATGTCTTCAAACGTTTGTGACAGCTGACCAATCTCATCTTGCCCCGATGATTCAATGCGAAAATCCAGCTCGCCGTCCCTGATTCTCTCCGCCGCTGTCTTCAAGCGGTCTATCGGCAGCACGATGCTGCGTGAGACAAGAAAATTAAGCAATCCATTCATCAGTGCCAGCATCAACAGCAAAAACAGAATCAGTACCGGCAAAAGACTTCGGGCCAGCTCGGCGTAGGGGCTTACCTCTTTCATAACGTAAACGCCGCCCTCCGTCTTGTCTGTGTATGCAAAGTCAAATTTGACATAGGTGAAAAAATGGCCGTCTGTCTCGAGGATGTCACGCACATGGAGGTTGGCCATTTCATACGGCGGGAGTGCCGCGTTCATCCCCGCAACCTGCAGCACAGGCGACGCATAATAGATCTCCGTCCCCTTGCGAACGAGGATGCCTGCTTTCACAGGTTCCAGTCTTTGCTCCAGCTCCTGCAGGAATTGCTGATCCAGCAATTGCTCGGGGCTGCTTTTGGAGAGAAATTTGGTTTCCACCGATACGGTCTCCTCCGGCTCGGTCAGCGGCATGACTGCGTACCGACTGGTGTACAATTCGCGTACATGCTGAATATCTCCGGTCAGCGCGATGGCGATCAGAAAGATCGCCGCGATAAATAACAGGATCGTCGTAACAAGCATGGCTGTATAGGAAAGCAGTAATCGAATGCGAATAGACATGGTCACTCCTCCCACACTCATCTTACACGAAAGAGCATTGGGCGCAAATTATTGGCTGAGCGAGTATTCTCTTATAGCGGCTTTTCTAACTAAATAATTTTAGAATCGGAGCCGTAGTGAGAAGAAGCATGTTTCCCTGCTTAGCTCCGTATTCCGCCCGCAAGGGAGTATGACTGTCCGCTCCGGGGTGATTCGCGGGGGAGGCGCAAAAGGAGTACCGCTCCGAGGTCATCCCACGTTGCGCTCCTTTTTCCCGCGAATCACCCCTCCGCTGGGCAAGGGCTCCACAGTCGCAACGCAGGGAAACATGCTTCTTCTCGCAACCGTTGCTATTCAAAAATGTGTAGGGAAGAGCCACGAAGAACTAATGATTTATTGTACTAACGTTACAAACGCTAAAAACTCTCCCCCCAAACTTTTCAAACTTCCAAACTCTCCAACTCCCCAGATTCTCCAATCTCCGAACCGCAAAATCCCCAAACCGCAATATCCTGATACGCAAAAAAAAAGCGGGAGGTATCTCCCGCTTTCACCTGTGCTGTTATGAACTTGATAGCATGTTGGTTCATGAAGCGCATGATCCCATCATTTTCGCTCAAGCACAAGATGGCCTCATCTCTTTTTCGCAAAAATATCAAAGCGGTTCCAAACTTCTTCCAGCATCTCCAGCCGGTCGGTGAACTCCTGTGTTTTTTGCTTCCCGACATAGGTGATCAAGGAGTTGATCAGGCTGAGCGGAGCCACGAAGGAATCGATGAAGGTGGGCATTTGGCTCGACGCGGTGAGCGAGACGTGCGCGTGCGGAATCAGCGGCGACAAGAGATTGTCGGTAATCGCCAACGTGGTTGCACCTTTGTCCTTGGCAAACGAGAGAATTTCTATCGTGCTGTTCGTGTAGCGGGAAAAGCTGATGCCGATCACCACGTCTTTTTCGTTGACAGCGTACAGCTTTTCAGGAAAATTGTCGCCTGATGATACGAGCTCGGTGTTGCCCAGCATCATGTTCAGGTAGTACTGCAGGAAAACTCCCAGCGAGAGGGCGCTGCGGCTGGCGACGACGTAGACACGCTCGGCCTGCAGCAACAGCCGCACCGCTTCGCGAAAAGCCGCCACATCCAGCTTTTCCATCGTCGCCTTGATGTTGGCGATGTCGTCCTGAAACACCTCGTAGACGCCCAGCTCTTCTTCGTCGTAGATCTCCTGCGACATTTTCAACCGCTCTGCTGTCGTCAACTGCTGCTGCACCGAATCCTGCATGTACTGCTGAAGCTCGGGATAGCCGGAATAGCCGAGAAAGGTAGCAAAGCGGACCACAGTCGCCTCACTCACCCCCGATAGCTTGGCCAGCTTGCCGACCGTGAGAAACGGCACCGTATTTTGATTTTGCAGGATGTAATTGGCGATTTTCAGTTGCGATTTACTCATTTCTTGCATGTGTTCCGCAATATGCTGGTAGACGTTTGACATGTGTACGGTGAGCTTACCTCCTTACGCGACGAATCGCTTCATGATGCGCCTCCAATGTCTTGGCAATATCGGCTTCCGTATGCACAACCGCCATCGAGTAGCGGTTCAACGGCTTGGTGTAGATGCCCAGCTTGAGCAGCTCATAATCGATTTTTTTGCGGAGGGCATTGTCCGCCTGATTCATATCCCGATAGTTGCGAATCGGCTGATCCGTCAGAATGATGTTGAAAATGCTGCCCATGCCGACGGTCTGCATGGTGATTCCGTGCTGACGATAGACATCCTCCAGGCCCTGACGAAGCGATTGAGTACGGGCAAATAGCTGTTCCATCGCTCCTTCTTCCTCCAGAATGCCGATGGTGGCGAGACCTGCCGCCAAAATCGTCGGATGGCCGTTGTAGGTACCGCTGTGAAAGAGCACCTCTGCCTTGCCGCTCTTGGCTGCGCCCGCCGTCAAAATGTCTTTGCCATCGCGGGGAGCGCTGACCATCATGATCTCCTCTTTGCCGCCTACGGCACCGACTGGAAAGCCTCCGCCCAGCACTTTGCCCAGCGCTGTCAAATCAGGAGTGACGCCATACGCCTGCTGGGCCCCTCCCAGCGAAATGCGGAAGCCTGTTTTGACCTCGTCAAAGATCAGCAGAATGCCCAGCTCTTCCGTAATTGCCCGCAGACCTTTGAGGAAAGCAGATTCAGCCGGGATAAATCCGCCCTGGATTGGCTCCAGGATAACCGCCGCCACCTCACTTTGATGAGTACGCAGGATTGCTTCTGTCGCCTCCAGATCATTAAAAGGAAGAATGATGGTATTTTCGACGTAGTAATCGGGAATTCCTTTTGATTCCGGCACCACATGGGGGCGGTCTGACGGACCTGCCTCGTCAGTATCGGGATTGACACTGAGCAGCACCTGATCGTAACCTCCGTGATAGTGTCCTTCAAATTTGGCCAGCTTCCCTTTCCCGGTATAGGCCATCGCCATTCGAATCGACAAGAGTGTCGCTTCCAAACCGGAGTTGGTATAGCGGACCATCTCAATCCCCGGATACAGGTCGATCAGCTTCTCAGCCATTACGGTCTCCATGCGGTGCGGGGTGCCAAAAATCGTCGTGCCCGCCTCCTGCATCTGGCGCACCACTGCTTCAAACACCTGCTGATGGCCGTGACCGGCAATCAAAGCCCCGTAGCAGAGCAGGTAATCGATGTACTCATTTCCGTCCACGTCGTACAGCTTGCTGCCCTGTCCGCGCTCCATCAGGATGGGATGGGGCGGGAAAAATTTAATACCGGCTGTAACGCCACCCGGGATGACTTTACACGCTTTTTCAAAATAGGTTTGAGACTTGCTCATTTGTTCAGACAAGAGCATGGGTGTTCTCCCCTTTTGAAGTTTTTTTTCATTTTTATTATATGTTTGAAATTTTTATTTCACAAGGAGAAAAAAGAACCACATTCCCTTTTATCCTTCCGATACGCCGGCTATCTGTTGCTTCTCAGCTCCCGCCCTTCTTTTCTGAAGCAGCCAAATCGTCAGGAGAACGCCCATGCCCAGCACATCGCTAATCCAACCGGGATAAACCAGACAGACACCGCCGAGGAAGCAGATGATCCTCTCCGGCACCGTCGAAGGCGCTGCCAAATAACCGAAAAGACCCGCACTAACGCCAATCATCCCGATAATCGCCGTACAGATCGCCAAGGCTGCGGAGATCACCGTGGAATCGACCAGCACCAGCTCCGGCGACAGCACGAAGATATACGGTACGAGAAACGCAGCCACCCCGATCTTGGTTGCCAGGACGCCGGTGCGAAACGGATTGGCATTGGCCAAACCGGCGCCCGCGTAAGCTGCCAAAGCGACCGGCGGGGTAATATCCGCAACGATCCCGAAGTAAAAGACAAACATATGCGCCGCGATTACAGGCACGCCCAGCTCCTGCAGTGCCGGAGCAGCCATCGTGGCAGTGATCACGTAATTGGCCGTCGTCGGCAAGCCCATGCCCAGAATCAGACTGGTGACCATGGTCAGCAGCATCGTCAGGATCAGGACCCCGCCAGCCAGCGCAATGATTCCCGCCGCCGCCTTCAGCCCCAGTCCGGTCAATGTGACCACGCCGACGATGATTCCGGCTGCGGCACAGGCAGCAATTACGGCCAACGCCGTCCGCGCACCCTCCTCCAGAATGTTCAGTACATCGCGGATGCCAAGCCTGGTATCGCGATGAAAAAAGCTGACCAGAAATGCGGTGCCGATTCCCATCATGGCTGCCTTCATCGGCGTTTGTCCCGTTCCCAGAATGATGATGATGACCAGCAGCGGCAAAAAGAGATAGCCCTTTTTTCGGAGCAGCTCCCGCATCCGGGGAAGCTGCTCACGGGGCAGTCCCATGATGCCCATCCGTTTCGACTCCAGATGAATCGCCACGTAAATACCCGTAAAGTAAAGAATCGCGGGAATCAGCGCCGCCAGCGCAATTTGACTGTAAGGCATCCCGGTGAATTCGATCATCAGGAACGCGGCCGCCCCCATGATCGGCGGCATTAACTGGCCCCCTGTGGAGGCGGAGGCTTCTACGGCCGCAGCAAACTCAGGCTTATAACCTGTTTTGCGCATCAAGGGAATCGTAAACACGCCCGACCCTACTGTATTGGCTACGGAGCTGCCCGAGACCGTCCCTTGCAGGGCGCTGGAGATGACCGCCGCTTTGGCCGGACCGCCGACCAGACCTCCTGTCAGGGAGAAGGCCAGATCATTGAAAAACTGCCCGATTCCCGTCCGGTTCAGCACTACCCCGAAAAACAGAAAGAGGTAGATAAAGGTGGCGGAGATGCCGATCGGAATACCCAGAATCCCCTCTGTGCTGAGAAAGGAATGGGTTAAAATCCGCTCCACAGCAAAGCCTCTGTGAGAAAAGAGGCCCGGCATGTACGGACCGGCATAAGCGTAGACCAACGCCAGGGAAGCGACGATCACAATCGGTGTCCCGACGATTCGCCTGGCCGCCTCCAAAACCAGCAAAACTCCCAGACAAGCAACCGCAATATCCTGCTGAATGTAAGCTCCTGTCCGCGCAGCCAGCTCCTGATAATTCATCACGTGGTAAAACCCGGCCACCAGGGCGAGCAAAGCGAGGGTCACATCACTCCAGGGAATGCTTGTGTGCATCGTATCGCGCCTGCGTCCCCACCAAAAGAGCAGCAGACAGCCCGCAAATACGAGCGCCACCAGCCAACTGATCTCACCGCGCAGAAACAACCAGACGTCAATCCCCCCAAGCAAGCCGTAGAAGAGATGAACAGACGTGCTTTTCTGCTTGGGAGAGGTCTTCCCTGGAAACAGCAGAAACAGAATCCCGAGCCCCAGGCCAATATGAAAACCTCTCTGCTGCTGAGAGGGCAGCGTGCCAAAAAGAGCGGTGTAAAGGTGAAACAGCGTCAAGGCAATCCCCAGAAACGCAATCACAAGCGTCCATTTGCCGATGTTCTTTCGAAACCGATGCTCCTGTTCAAATTGTTCCAGCAGTTCCTGCGTCATCTATTTCATCCCTTTTTCCTTGTAGAACTTTTCAGCTCCCGGGTGAAGCGGAACCGTCACACCATCCAGGGCCTTTTGCAGATCAATCTGGCTGCCGATCGCATAGCCTTTGGCAATCTCCGGCTGTTTTTCGTACAGTGTTTTGGTCAACTGATAGACAATCTCCTCGGGCAGGTCCTCTCTGGCGTACATGACGGCCTGCATCGTAACCGTCGACACCGCCTGATCCTGTCCCTTGTAGGTTTTATCCGGAATCTGATAGGGAGTGTAAAAGGGGTGCTTGCTCATCAGCTCGGCCAGCTCCGGACCTTCGACAGGGAGAATCCGCACTTCTTTGGAGGTCGCGATATCCTCGATATTGGCTGCAGGCACACTGAGAATGGCAAAGGCCGCGTCCAGATTTCCGTCCTTCAGTTTGTCAGCCGCATCCGTAAACGTATCCTGAAAGGATTGAAAATCTCCCTGGCTCATCCCGAAAGCGATTAAAATTTGTTCCGCCGCTACCGCTGTCCCGCTTCCCGCCGGACCGATGGACACCCGTTTTCCCTTCAAATCGCGGATGCTTTGGATCGAACTGTTTTTGGGTGTAACGATCTGGACGACCTCCGGGTAGACAACGCCAATCGCTCTGATATTTTGGATCGGTTCGGTGAATTTGTCCCTCCCCTGAAAAGCGTCCTCGGCAATGCTGTTGATCGAAATGGCCAGCTCGGTCTCCTTGCTGCCTAAAAGGCGCATGTTTTCGACGGAAGCACCGGTGGACTGCACTGTCACATTCAGACCGTCAACAGACTCGTTCCATACATTTGCAATCGCCCCGCCCAAGGGGTAATAGGTACCGCCAGTGCCGCCGGTAGCCAGCAGATATTCCGTTGACTTTCCTGTTTGACCTGATTGACCTGTTTGACCTGTCTGCGCTGGCTGACTGCAAGCGGTGACCAGCATCATCACGGTCAGGATGGAAACGAGAAAAAACGAGTGAAATCTCTTCACAAAAACCCCTCCATTTCAAATTCCTTCCTCACCAAATGATATAGTAATATTCTGATTATTACAATATTTACTTCATTTTTGATTCAGTTTTGAAATGTTGTTTTCAAATTTTTAACCATTAGAAAAACTTGGCTTATCGCCAAGTCAAATAGTGAAAGCCTTAGCCTTAGCGAAATTAAACTTCCCAAAGTATAAAAAAAAGAACTGCCCATTTCAGTAGAAACAGACAGTTCTCCCTTATACATGATAAATCTCCCGAGTTCGATGATGCTCAGCTACGCTTACGCTACTTCCTTACTTGTTTTCCTTTTTCAGCTCCAGCAGTTGCTTGATCAGCTTGGCCATCTCAGCCCGAGTCAAGGTTCCATTCGGGTCAAAGCTGCCCTTGCCTGACTCGCTTAACAAGCCATGCGCATGGACGAGTGCTGCCGCCGGAACGGATTGCTTCGGCACGTCTTTATAGGGGGCGTTGAAAATCTCCGTTTTGTCCAAAAGATCCCCATACCCCAGCAGTCGCGCCACCAGATCCGCTGCCTCTGCGCGCGTAATCGCACGATCCGGCTCAAAACGCTTCCCTTCCTTGGCAATCACCCCTGCCTGAACCCCTTTTTGAATCACATTGTAAAGGGGATGCTTGGCGTCCACATCCTCAAACCGGTACGGCTGCCGCGCCTCATCATCGTCTGAGCGGAAGCTGCGGAACTGATAGTGAAACTCGATGCGATCCATCAGTCTTACCCAGATGGCTGCCGCTTCTCCGCGCGTAACTTCCTTGTCAGGCTCCACCTTTCCATCCGTAACGGTAAGCAATCCCTGGCGAATGGCAAACTGCAAATCTTCCTGATTGGGGTGGTCCGCGATGTCAGAGGCGCTTCCTTCGGGCTGTTGTTTTTTCAGATTGACCCATTCTCCCGAGTGGGCATCGACATAGCCGCTATCCCCGACATACCGGTAGACTAGGAGGGGATTAGAATTGTCCAACACTCCCCCAAAGTAACGCCCCTGCGGAAGATAGTATGTCAGCTTCACTTGTTTGTTTTCTTGCTCAGCTTTCTTTGCAGCTTCCCGGTCTATCTTGGCTTTAGCCTGTTCTTCCAGATTGACATGCTCTCTGCGCCAAAAATTCAGGGATTCTGCTTCTCCCGTCTCCGGATTGACGATAACTTCAAAATCGGCATCCTCAATCGGGATACCATCCTTCATCTTGCCAAACAGAATCGTATCGTATTTCCCGCGCTCCAATTGATCCGCCCGCAGTTTTTCCAAAGGAGGCCGGTTGATCAGATAAATCTCCCCGAGCTGATCGGAGAGAAGCGCCTTGACCAACTGCGTCGCACTCTCTACCGACTTTTCATAGGGAACTGCTTTTTCGATCTTCCTGTTTGTCTCTCGATTGTAAAAGCGATCCTTGCTGGAATACTCGATCAGTTGCCCGCGGTCACTGATCCGCAGCTCCACCTTGTCCACATTTTTCCCCTGGATGTGGAGCGGTGTGTACTCAAAGCTCCAGTTGCGCCTCTCGATGCCGTCTGGTCCTGAGCTGGAGCCGCTTCCCCGGTTGCCCTCCGAGCGATAGGAGCCCGGCAGAAGCTTGATAACCTGGTCGGCTATTTTTTGTGCCTCTTCCTTGGTAATCACTTGATCATCGTTTGCGCTCTTCCGCACCGTGGTTCCCAATGGCTTCAGGCTGCTCTCCGTCGCTTCCAGCCCGAGCTGGTTCAACGGCTTGCCGCTGTGCGCGTCGAGGAATTGGGGATCATGTTCCTGATAGCGATAAACCAACTGATATTTGCCACGGTCCTGTTCATATCGTCCCGTTAAAAAGGCCTTGTCCACATATACCAGTGACGGGCCAATCAGCTCAGCCATCCGCTTTTCTGCTTCCTCCTGATCGAGCACATCTTTGGGCGAGGGCAGCGTCCCGGTGTTCCACATCCGGTCATATCGAACAACCTCGCCGTTATTCGATACGACGACGGTGATCCCGTTTTCCAAAAATGGAATGTCATTTTCTATACGCGTAAAGGAGAATCCATACTCTCCCCAAGCAGAGAAGAACGGGGATGGGCCGGCAAACTCATTTGGTTTGGAAAGCTTTGCAATCTCTTCCTTGGCCGTTACCTTTTTCAGAAATTCCTCTGCTTTGGAAAGGGCTTTCTCTTCCCCGACATCTGTTTTTCCTGATCCGCTCTGCAATTCCTCTGTGTACTGGTAAAAGCGGAGCAATTGTCCTGTCTGTGCATCGATGGACATGAAGATTCTGCTGTCGCTGCCTTTTTCCCAGCTCACCTGCCAGGATGGCGGCTCGTTAAAAGGCCCTTCTGTAGCCGGATCAAGATAGGAAGCCCTCTCCAGCTTGTAGCCAGCCGGAATGGCGACATACCCCTCTGCCTTTTTTACCGCTTCTTCCCGCGACAGACTTTTGGCTCCTGCCTCTGCTGCGAATACAGCAGTTCCTCCTGCCAGATATCCTGATGGTGCTGCAAATGACGTCAACAACACGGCCGTAGACAGCCCCGCGATCATGCCCCAGGACTGTTTCCTCCTCGTCACTTTCATCCAACCCCTTTCTGGATTTTTCCACACTTCCCTATATTACCATTTATCTGGCAATATGAAAAATTGAGTTATCCTTTAGGATCAAATGAAATCGTTGTGATGTCATTTGGCGAAAAAAGACGCCCGAACGAAATTTCCACATCCGTTCGAGCGTTACTTTCTGCTTCGTTCAGGCGTGATGCCGCTTCTATTTTTGTTGAGCGGAAGCCTGGTTTTTCTTGAGTCGTTCACTTTGCTTGTCCAGGATGATCCATTCTCCGGTCACGGCATCGACCAAGCCTCTGTCGCCAACGTAGCGGTACACGAGGATCGGCGGTTTTTGTTCCTCGCCGAAAGAAAGCTTCATCGGGAGGTAGTAGGTTAGCATCGGACGCATATTTTCTTGCTCCAATTTTTTTGCTGCATCCAGATCTACTTTCGCTGTATTGGTCAGTTCCGTCAGATTCGGTTCCAACACTACTTGTTCTAGAGTTCCTACATAGCCTGTCTGGAAATTAACATGTACACGCAGCTTGCCTTGCGCGCTAGGGATGCCATTATGCAGCCAGCCAAACACAAACGGCGAATACCGCTCGTCCAGGTAGATCTCACCCAGGCGGTCAGGAAAAGTTTTTTTCATAAATGAAATCGCACGCTCTTTTGCTGTTTCGTAAGACACCTTTTCTTCTGCCTTTTGATCGGTATCTTTCTGATCTGTTGCTTTTTTTACTACATAGTTGAGCAATTCTCCCTGGTCAGTCACTCTGATGGAGACGGTTTCGATTTGGTTAGCTGGCTGTTGGGGTTTGTATTCAAACTGCCAAAACGAGACTTTATTTTCGTCTTGCCCCTCTGCCCGGCTCTCTTCTTTGACAAGTTGGTAGGAGCCTGGTACTTCTTTCAGCCATTCAAGGGCGAGTTTTTTCGCTTCCTCTTTGTCGATGCGTTGGATATCCTCTTTTTTGCGGACCGTGCTTCCAAGCGGTTTGTATGAAAATTCCCGCGCTTCCTCTCCTCCGCGATGAAGGGCCTTTCCTGAATGCGCATCCACATACTGCGGATCACGATCCTCATAAAGATAGACCAGTTTATACCTCGTGCTATCGTGGAGGGCTTCGTGATCCTCGAAGCTTAGCCCTGTGTTCAGAGAGAGTACATCCTGAACCATCAGAGAAGGCGTTGCTTTTTCAGCCAAGAGCTTTTTGGCCTCTTCTAATTTCAATACATTCTTTGCCTCGGGTAACGGAACGTCATTCCAAAATCGCAATAATTGAAGGATTTCCCCTTCTCCTGACACGATGACTTGATAGCTGTTTTCGATAAAGGGGATGCCGTTTTCGACTCGTGTAAAGGTGTAGGCAAAGTCCTTCTTGGAATCGTACATATTTTCAAAATGCTGTCCAAATTCATTGGGTTTGGACAGCTTCTGCCATTCTTCCTTGGGAATGACCTTGCTCAGAAAATCCTCCGCTTTTGAGCGAGCAGCAGCTTCGGCCACCCGCGGTGCCTCTGGCGCATTTTTGGCTGGTCTTACCAGGTATTGATAACTCAGCAGGTACCCCGTTCTCGCATCCATATGGATGACCAGGCTGCTCCTCTTCTCGGTAGTCCGCGAAACATCCGAATTTGGGCTCTTCCAGCTGAGGGTCCAGGTGGGCGGCGTCGAATTTTCACTCAAACTGGCCTCTTCGAATTTGAGCTCTTGCGGAATCCCCCCAAAATCCTGGATTTTCTGAATCGCTTCTTCCCTTGTGAGGACCACTTTTTTCGCTTCCGCTGCTGCGGCCGATACAACGGCTTCTCCTCCCAGAATACCTCCCGATGGCACAACAAACGTCGTCAACCAAACTGCCGCAGACAGCCCGGCTATCAGCCCCCGTGACAGTCTATTGCTTTTCACTTCGCCCAACCCCTTCCAGATTCTCTGCATAACCACCTTATTTTACCATAAATTTTCAAAAAAAAATCTACCTCACCTTAACGGCTGGTAGATTCTTTTTCTTTCTTTTAGATTTGCAGCATAGATTGCAGAGATTCAGAGGTTACGCGATTCCCTACCAGGAAGTTGCCAAACTCTCCGTAGCGGGCGCTCACTTCATCGAATCGCATTTCGTATACGATGTGCTTGAATTCGAGCGGATCATTGGAGAGCAGCGTTACACCCCATTCCCAATCGTCGAAACCAACGGAGCCGCCGATGATCTGCTTGATTTTGCCTGCGTATTTACGGCCGATCATGCCGTGGGAACGCATCATTTCAGCACGCTCCTGCATGGTGAGCATGTACCAGTTGTCCTGTCCATCCCGCTTTTTGTTCATCGGATAGAAGCAGATATGCTCCCATTTCGGCAGGATCGGATAGAGACGCTCCCGGACATGGGGATTGGATTTCGGGTCTTCTCCCGGATTATGTACGTAGTTGCTCAGCTCCACGACAGAAATGTAAGAGTAATCCACTTCTGTGAAGTCAGCGAATTTCGTTTTGTTAAAAGCGGTTTTGATCGCATCCAGCTCTTGCATGGTGGGGCGCAGGAACATGAAAACCAGGTCAGCCTTGTGGCCTAAAATCGAGTAGACGGCTGTGCTGCCTGCTTGCTCTTGTTCGTTCGCATCCCAGCTGCGCAGCAGTCCCTGCAGCTCGTCCACTGCAGCGTTGCGTTCTTCTGGCGTGGCTTTCTTCCATTTCTCCCAGTTGATCTTGCGAAAATCGTGATACGTATACCAACCTTCCAAGGTAAGAAGCGCTTCATTCGTACTCAACAGCAATCAGCTCCTTTTTCGTTGTCTGCCTTGTTTTTCCTCGACAGTCCCAGTATAGCATAATTTCCAAAGGGTTAACCGATACGAATTGGTGAACAACAACCGGACACTTGTACGTCTGTCGGCACCTCTCATCCATGAAAAAAACACGCCCTACAGGACGTGTTCCTGATCGTAAAAACGTGAAGAAAGACGGCTGGCAGCCTGACGATCCATGATGACAGTCACATCGGGATGCTGCTGCAGCAAGGAGGCCGGCACCTCTGGCGTCTTCTCTCCTTCCAGCATCAGCTGGATCGCTTCTGCCTTCGACGCCCCGCTGGCCAAAAGTACGATGCGTCTGGCATTCAAAATGGTCTGAATCCCCATCGACACAGCTTTTGTCGGAACTTCCTCGACAGATGCAAAGAAACGGGCATTGTCCTCAATAGTTCTCGCTGCAAGCTGAACAACTCTTGTTCGTGAATCAACGGGCGAGCCCGGCTCATTAAAGCCGATATGACCATTGCCGCCAATTCCCAAAATTTGGATATCAATTCCTCCTGCGGCCGCTATTGCTTCCTCATAACGACTGCACTCCTCGTCAAGATCGGAAGCATCTCCGGAGGGAATATGTGTTTTCTCCGCACTCAGGTTTACATGTTGAAAAAAGTGATCCCGCATGTAAGTCCGGTAGCTTTGGGAATGATCAGCGGCAAGCCCCACGTACTCATCCAGATTAAAGGTGGTGATCTGGGAAAAGTCCAAGCCTTCTTCACGATTTAGGCGCGTCAATTCCTTGTACATGCCAAGGGGCGTGCTCCCCGTTGCCAATCCCAGCACAGACGCGGGCTTCGCTGCGACCTGCACAGCTACGAGCCTCGCCGCCTCCCTGCTGAGTTTCTCATAATCTTCGACTATCAACCATTTCATCGCTGGTCACCTCACCGGTCTCTCTCACTCTTTTTTCCCTTTAAGCAAACAAACGGTTTGGAAAAGAGCCAATTCTTCCGCAATATCTTACCACAATTAGTAGTCTTTATCCAAAACAAACTATGAATGGCAAATGATCGGGACATACCCCATGGTGACACGCGACCACCACCTGAGGCCATCGTATTCGGCTGGAGCTGTCCGCCTTTCCCTTTTTCTGAAAAAAAAAGGCAACTCCCTTGGTATTTTCACCCCAGGGGGTTGGCCTTTTTTCGATCTCAAATTTGTTTACAGAATAACGCGATATCCGGTCAGAATCACGACAACCAGCAAGACGAGAGCCCCGATAAAAAAGCCGGTGCTTGCTTCATTGCGACGTGCTCGTCCCAGTGCCATTTCCATTAATCCGAAAGTAAGCAGTCCCAAAACTCCTTTGATATAGTACAAGACATCTCCGGAGCGGAAAGCAAACAGCATCCAAATACCAGATACCACGATAATGACGATCATCAGACGCAAAATCATGTGCAGAATTTTTGCGATTCGCTCTTTGCCCACACGATACAGGATGTAGCTGACGATCAACAGAAGAAAAGCTACTTCCCAAGCTCCCACGTGGGACTCTACCAGTGCTTTATACACGAAGATTCACTCCTTGCAGTTTCCTATTTCCATACTTGCCTCATTATATCAGAATGAATAGAGAAATACAGATTCCCCGATGCTTGGCAGTTTTGTGACAATACCTTCTCCTGCACGCTCTACACACGCTCTTGGCTTACAGGATCAACAACTCCCTAGGTTCATGCGTCAAGCGCTGATTCCCGTCCTCGGTAGCGTCAACATCCAATCATTTCAATCAATCCTGCTTTTCTTTGGCCTGCTGCCAGAGGATAAGCGGGTTTTCCACAGTCTGATCATTTTCCAGTTTTTTCATCTGTATGGATCGCTGCTCCATCGGCAAGGCGATTTGCTCGTAGATCGCTCCCGAATTAAAGCCGTAGGGCTTCGCCTCTTCTTTGGAATAGCCGTAGAAGACGGTCTGAATCCCGGTATAGTAGATCGCCGTCAGACACATGGGGCACGGCTCGCCGCTTGCATAGATGACGCAGTCTTCCAGGCTAGGACTGTTTTCATGCTTGCAGGCTTCGCGGATCGCCAGGATTTCCGCATGGGCCGTCGGATCTTGCGTGGCAGTCACCTCGTTTACACCGCGGCCGATGATTTCTCCGTTCTTGACCACCAAAGCGCCATACGGACTGCCATGCCCTGAGCGTACATTGTCGCACGCCATCTGAATCGCTTGCTGCATCCATTTTTGATCGTTCATCCGTATTCCTCCCTGTCACTTGTTAATTTTCTGCAAAAAACAGCTTACTTCTTCCATAAAATTACATGTGACCGATTGCATTCAACACTTTTGTCCCCCGATGAGCAGGGAAAACCGTCAAGACCCTTTTCTTCTTGTACGTGCACCATGTTACCTCTATGCCTCTTTTTTCTGTACAGCGCGGCAAAGTTCCTGCTCTGCTCGCTATACGGCCCGGAATCCTTCTCCCAGCACTTCCTGGGCCGGACACAGAATGATGAACGCTTCGGCATCAACAGAGCGGACCAGCATTTTCAGCTTGCTGACCTCGCTTTGGCTGACAACTGCCATCAACACTTTGCGGGCGTCTCCCGTATAGCCTCCAGAGCCGTCCAGGAGCGTAACCCCCCGGTCGAGATCAAAGAGAATCGCCTCGCGCAACTTGTCCGTTTCATCTGAAATAATATAGGCTACTTTTGAGGTATTCCAGCCCATTTGGACGATATCGATGGTTTTGCTCGTCACGAATAGAGCGATCAAGGCATACAAGGCTTTCTCGGGGGAAAACACAAAGCCTGCCAGGAAAATCACCATCCCGTCAAAGACAGCCACCGAAGCTCCCAAACTGATTCCGCTGTATTTATGCAGGATTTGCGAAGCAATCGAAAAACCGCCAGTCGAGCCTCTGCCGCGAAACACAATCCCGATCCCCAGACCCACGCCCATTCCTCCGTAGATACTGGCGAGCAGGGTATTATCCGTCAATGGCTGCAGATGGCTGGTCAACTGGACAAAGAGCGGCAGAATAATCGAGCCGATGGCGGCTTTCATACTGTACTGCCTGTCCAGCAGCCAAAAGCCCAGCAAAAAAAGCGGAATGTTGAATGCCCACTGCACAACGGACGGCGGCCACTGGAAAAGATGATGGAAGATGACAGACAGACCGGAAACACCGCCTGACGCCAGTTGATTGGGGTTGAGAAACAGGTTGAAGCTGGTGGCCAGTATCAGTGATCCTATGATCAACATGCCGTACTCTGTTATTTTTCTCTGCGGGCTGTTCAGACTGACACCGGATCGACGTTTTGATGACACGTTTCTCTCTCCTGCCTTTACCACTAAGATGAAAAACCGTTCATACATTACCATGTTTTGCCCAAAAAAGAAACCGTCAGTCTTGAAGCGAAACCCTTCCCGCTCGTTTCCGCGCTTTGTGGGTGACACTCCCTGCACAGAAAAGAAAAAAAACCGGAGCATGAGCGTATTCCCTTTAAACAGGCAGGGATACGTCCATGCACCGGTTTTTCCTTTTACATGCTTTGTTTATATACGCTGTTCCTTCGTTTTCTGAGTGTGCATCTCACCCGCCGCAGTGGCTCCGTATGATGATGGTTCAAACACATGGGGCCCAGTGTTACTCCAGCCGATCAGTTTTCAAACCAGCCGGAAGGTTGCACCTGCATGTTGATATTGATCTGTTTTACCTCTGTGAATTCGTCAAAGCCAAAGGTCCCGAGGCCCCTTCCGATCCCGCTCTGCTTATAGCCTCCCCACGGCGCTTCGTTGTAGGTAGGATGGTAGCAGTTGATCCAGGTGATGCCTGCCCGAAGCTTTCTGATCACGCGCATAGCTTTGGCACCGTCCTGGGTAAAGACACCTCCCGCTAGGCCATAGACCGTATCGTTGGCCAAACGGATCGCATCGGCCTCATCCTGGAAGCGTTGGACGGCGAGGACTGGTCCAAAAATCTCCTCCTGCACGATACGCATCTCAGGGGTGGTATCAATAAAGATCGTGGGTTCGACGAAGTAGCCTTTCTCCAGGCCGTTTTCCGTGATGCGACGGCCGCCGCAAACCAGCTTGGCCCCTTCTTCTTTTCCATATTCAATGTAGCGCAGCACCTTTTCCATATGTGCCTGACTGACGAGCGGCCCCATTTCTGTGCGCGGATCGTCTCCCGCTCCCACCCGAATTTTTTGCGCCCGCTCCACCAGCTTCTCGACAAAACGGTCGTGAATGCTGTCTTCGAGAAGCAGACGGGAGCCCGCGGAGCAAACCTGCCCCTGGTTGGCAAAAATCCCGAACAAGGCGTAGTCGACGGCTGTCTCGAAGTCGGCATCCGCAAAGACGATATTGGGCGATTTGCCTCCTAATTCCAGCGAGATTTTTTTCAGATTGCCAGCGGCGGCTGTCATGATACTGCGGCCAGTCACGGTTCCGCCGGTAAAGGAGACCTTGTCGACCAAATCACTTGCGGCCAGCTCATGACCCACCACAGGTCCGGTGCCCATCACCATATTGGCCACCCCTTTGGGCAAACCGGCTTCTTCCAGGATCTCAAACAGCTTGATCGCGGTTACCGGGGTCACTTCCGACGGCTTGAAGACAATCGTATTGCCAGCAGCGAGGGCAGGCGCGATTTTCCATACACCCATCAGCATCGGATAATTCCAGGGAACGATCAAACCACAGACACCGACCGGTTCACGTACAACCATCGCCTGAACCGCGTCTGCCACCGGATACGTCTGACCATCCGGCTTGGTTACCAGCCCAGCGTAGTAACGGAAGCAAGCCGCAGCATCCGCAATATCAAAACCGGACTCCCGGAGCGGTTTGCCGTTGTCCTGTGTTTCCAGAGCGATCAATTCCTCTGCCCGCTCTTCTATCATGTCTGCCACTCGGAACAAGAGCCGGGCCCGCTCCACTGCCGGTACGTCCGACCAGATGCCGCTGTCAAAAGCTTCCCGCGCAACCTGTATGGCTCTTTTCGCATCCCCCACTGTTCCTTCGGCAGCAAGTGCGATCACCTCGCCGGTCGCCGGATTGACAATCTCTCTTTTCTCTCCGTTTTCCGCTTCTACCCACTCACCTGCGATATACATCTTCAAATTGATCATCTGTTTTGCCCACCTCTCATTTTTATGAATATTTCGTATTTTATTCTCATAGAAAGCCTGGCGCTGTTTGTTCGGCCGCACTGCCCCCGCTTTTTTGGCGCTCCGCGACCAGTGCCGCGAAATCATGCACCAGTGTGGCGGCCAATAGCGAGGTCGTCTGCGCGGGATCATAGGGGGGCAGCACTTCGACCACGTCAAAGCCGATGTAGTTCAAACCAGTCAGCCCGCGAACCAGCTCCAACGTCTCAAAACTGGTAAATCCGCCGACCTCTGGTGTCCCGGTTCCCAGGGCATAGGCCGGGTCGACAAAATCAATATCAAAACTGAGAAAACAGGGAGTCGATCCGATCGTTTCTTTAATCTGGCGGATGATGTCAG